>NZ_LZMP01000002.1:0-321745 GCF_001691435.1 Gordonia sp. UCD-TK1
AGCGTTTGCAGCACGATCACCGACGCCATCGTGGCCGGCGGGATCGACGGACGGCCCCGGCCGCTGGGAAACAGGTCCGCGAACATCTCCGCAGGGAACAACTGCTCGCGATGAGCAGCCAAAAACGCGAACACACTGCCCTCGGCCAGCAAATGCCCGACGACCGAGTTCACATCCAGAAACTCACCCTGACGATCCGGCTCACCCTGCATACCCACCAGGATCCCAGCCCACCAGGCAAACCCGCTCACCCCACACCGAAACGACGCCGACTATTTCAGCAGTCTCTTAGGGAGCAGAAGGTCGGCTCTGTCACTCGGGGGTCGAGACGTCGGAGTGGCCGAGGTTCCAGTCCGGGAGCGCGGTGTCGCGCACGCGACGCTTGAGTTCGGGAGCACCGGGGAAGCCGCCGTCGCGCTTGCGTTCCCAGATCTGGGTGCCGTCGACGTCGATGGCGAACACCCCGCCCGTGCCGGGGACGAGGGTCACCGAGCCGATCTCGGTGCCGAAGGTGTTCAGCAGTTCCGAGGCCATCCACGACGCCCGCAGCAGCCAGTTGCACTGCGTGCAGTAGGTGATGGTGATGTGCGGCTCGCTCATCGGTCCAGGATCGCAGACCCCGGGACCCACGGCCGGACGGGTGGTCCCTGCCGCCCCGCGGGGTCACCTCACCCTCTAGGGTCGAGTCCATGCGTCCTGAACTGCAGTCCTACCGTCATCTGGCGTCGGGGAAGGTCCGCGAGATCTACGAGATCGACGCCGACACCCTGCTGCTGGTGGCGTCCGACCGGATCTCGGCCTACGACCACATCCTCAGTCCCGCGATCCCCGACAAGGGGCGCATCCTGACCGCGATGAGCTTCTACTGGTTCGACGAGCTCGGCGTGCCCAACCATTTGGCCGGCGGCCCCACCGACGAACGGATCCCGGCGTCGGTCGTGGGCCGGTCGATGGTGGTCCGTCGACTGCCGATGGTGCAGGTCGAATGCGTCGCCCGCGGCTACCTGACCGGGTCGGGCCTGCTCGACTACCAGGCGACCGGGTCGGTGTGCGGCGTCGAACTGCCGGCGGGACTGGCGGAGGCGAGCAAGCTCCCCGAACCGATCTTCACGCCGGCCACCAAGGCCGAGCAGGGTGAGCACGACGAGAACATCAGTTTCGAGCGGGTCGTCGAGCAGGAGGGGGAGCAGTTGGCGCAGGCGCTACGATCGGCCACCCTCGACATCTACGCCCGCGGCGCCGCCGTCGCCGCCCAGCGCGGGATCATCTTGGCCGACACCAAATTCGAGTTCGGCCGCGGGGCCGACGGTAAACTCGTCCTGGCCGATGAGGTGCTCACCCCCGACTCGTCGCGGTACTGGGAGGCCGCCACCTACGAGGCCGGCAAGGTGCAGCCCAGCTTCGACAAGCAGATCGTGCGGAACTGGCTCACCGGTGCCGAATCCGGGTGGGACCGGGCCTCCGATGTCGCGCCGCCGCCGTTGCCCGACGACGTCGTCGACCGTACGAGGCAGCGCTATATCGATGCCTACGAATGGATCTCGCGAAAGTCCTTCGCGGACTGGCCCGATGCAAAGGTGATCTGATGACCGACGAGAAGACCATCATGAACGCCGCGCCGGTCACCGCGCCGGTGGCCAAGAAGGTGCCCACCGAACGCACCCACCACGGTGACACCTTCGTCGACGACTACGAATGGTTGCGCGACAAGGACGATCCGGAGGTCATCGCGTACCTGGAGGCGCAGAACGCCTTCACCGAATCGCACACCGCGCAGCTGGCGGACCTGCGCACGCAGATCTTCGGTGAGATCAAGAGCCGCACCAAGGAAACCGACATGTCGGTGCCCAACCGGCGCGGGCGGTACTGGTATTACGGGCGAACCCATGAGGGCAAGCAGTACTCGACGTCGTGCCGCTGCCCGATCCGGTCCGAGGACGACTGGACCCCGCCAGAGGTGGGCGACGACCCGCTGCCCGGCGAGGAAATCCTGCTCGACGCCAACGTCGAGGCGGAGGGTCACGATTTCTTCAGTCTCGGGGCGCTGACCGTCAGCGACGACGGCAACTGGCTCGCCTACAGCACCGACATCGTCGGGGACGAGCGATACACCCTGCGCGTCAAGGACCTTCGCACCGGGGAACTCCTCCCCGACGAGGTTCGCGACACATCGGGGGGTGCGGTGTGGTCGGCGGACGCCCGGCACGTGTTCTACTCGACAGTCGACGCCGCCTGGCGCCCGGACACGGTGTGGCGCCACGACATCGGTGCCGGGACGGCCGACGTCAAGGTCTTTCACGAGCCCGACGAGCGGTTCTGGGTCGGGATGGGCACCACCCGGAGCGACAAGTACCTCGTCATCGGCGTCGGGTCCAAGATCACCTCGGAGAGCTACCTGCTCGCCGCCGACGACCCGACGGGTGAATTCCGCAGCGTCGCACCGCGGGTCGACGGGGTCGAGTACAGCGTCGAGCACGCCGTCATCGGCGGCGAGGACTATCTGGTCATCGTGCACAACGAAGTCCGCGGCGGGCAGAAGGCGGAGAACTTCGCCATCGACCTCGCGCCGGTCGCCGACCCGTCGAACCGTCGTCCGCTGATCGCGCACGACCCGCAACGCCGGATCGAGGACCTCGACGCCTTCGCCGACTACCTGGTCCTGTCCTACCGCCGAGATGCGTTGCCGCGTCTCGCGATCGCCGATCTGCGGCAGATCGACGGCATACCGGTCGAATCGGATTTCCGCGAGGTGACGTTCGACCAGGAACTCGGCTCCGCGGGCCTCGGCGCCAACCCGGAATGGCGTGCCCCGAGGCTCCGCATCGGATACGGCAGTTTCATCGAACCGGCGGAACTGTTCGAGCTCGACGTCGCCTCCGGCGAGCGGACCCTGCTCAAGCGGCAGCCGGTGCTCGGCGGTTACGACCCGGCCGACTACGTGCAGTCGCGGGAGTGGGCCGTTGCCGAGGACGGCACCCGGATCCCGCTGTCGGTGGTGCGGCGCAAGGAAACCGACGCCGCCAAGCCGGCGCCCCTGCTCCTCTACGGCTACGGCTCCTACGAGGCGAGTATCGACCCGTACTTCTCGGTGGCGCGACTGTCGATGCTCGATCGCGGCATGGTGTTCGTCCTGGCGCACATCCGCGGTGGTGGGGAGATGGGTCGCTACTGGTACGAGAACGGCAAGGAACTCAGCAAGCGGAACACATTCACCGACTTCGTGGCCGCGGGACGGCATCTCGTCGACACCGGGTGGACGACACCGCAGCAGATGGTCGCGGAGGGCGGGTCCGCGGGCGGTTTGCTGATGGGTGCGGTCGCGAATCTCGCTCCCGAGTTGTTCAACGGGATCCTGGCGTCGGTGCCGTTCGTCGACGCGCTGAACTCGATCCTCGATCCGTCGTTGCCCCTCACGGTGATCGAGTGGGACGAGTGGGGTGACCCGCTGCACGACCCGAAGGTCTACGAGTACATGAAGACCTACACGCCGTACGAGAACGTCGACGCGAAGCCGTATCCGCCGATCCTCGCCTTGACCTCGCTCAACGACACCCGGGTGCTGTTCACCGAGGCGGCGAAATGGGTTGCACGACTGCAGGAGAAGACCACCTCGGACAACCCGGTACTGCTCAAGACCGAGATGTCCGCCGGCCACGGCGGCGTCAGCGGACGCTACAAGCAGTGGGAAGAGGTCGCGTTCGAGATCGCGTGGATCCTGCAGCAGTCGGGCGCGCTCGATACTCCCGCTGGTTGAGCTCACCTTCCGCTGGTTGAGCTCACCCTTCCGCTGGTTGAGCTCACCCTTCCGCTGGTTGAGCTTGTCGAAACCACAAAGCCCCACCGACCCGGAAGTCGGTGGGGCTTTGGTTGCGATCAGCAGGAGATGATCAGTGCATCATGATCGGACCGCGGTCCATGTCCTCTTCGGTGAGGGGCGACGCGATCTTCTTGCGGGGCAGGAAGAACGCGGGGATCAGGGTGAGGACGATCAGGACCACCGAGATGGTGAACGTGCTCGAGAACACGTCCGCCGCGGTCTCGAAGAACGACTCCGGCAACGGGTTCGGCACGCCCGGCGGCAGCGGATCGTCGGAGGTGTTCGCCATGATCGCCAGTCCCGCCTCGGGTCGGCTAGCCAGGCTGCTGGCCAGGATCACCGAGATGACGGCCGTACCGATCGACGTGGCCGACTGCTGGATGACGTTCAGCAGCGTCGAACCGTCCGGGACCTGCGGGTTGCTGAGGGTCGCGAGGGCCGCGGACATGATCGGCATCATCGTCATGCCCATGCCGAGACCCTGCACGAACAGCGAACCGCAGATCAGCCAGTACGAGGTCTCGGCGCCGAGGAACATGAACGTACTCAGACCCAGCACGATCAGGACGATGCCGGCGAGCACGAACTTGCCCGGACCCATCTTGTCGGTGAGACGGCCGGTGATCGGCATGGTGAGCATGGCGCCGATGCCCTGCGGGGCCAGCAGCAGACCGGCGGTCAACGTGGACTCGCCGCGCACGCCGATGAAGTACTGCGGGAACAGCAGCGCCGCACCGAAGAACGCGACCATGAACAGCACCATCGTGATGACGGAGATGCTCAGTGTGCGGTTCGCGAAGAGCCGCAGGTCGAGCAGCGGGTTCTTCTTGCGCAGGGCGTGCACGATGAAGGCCACGATCAGCAGTGCACCGATGATGGTCGGCACCAGAACCGATGCCGTGACGAACGTGCGGTGCTCGGCGCTCGAGGAGATACCGAACAGGAACAACGCGAGCCCCGGCGACAGGAGCAACAGACCGACGACGTCGATCGAGGGGCGACTGGTCTCCGCGTCGTCGCGCAGGACGATCCACGAGTAGACCAGCGCGATGATGCCGATCGGGACGTTGATCAGAAAGATCCAGTGCCAGCTCAGCTGCTCGATGAGGACGCCGCCGAGGATCGGGCCCGAGATCGGACCCAGGAGCATCGGGATACCGAGCACGGCCATGACCGAACCGACCCGCTCGGGACCGGCCGCCTTGGTCAGCATCATCATGCCGATCGGCATCAGCATGCCGCCGCCGAGTCCCTGGATCACGCGGAAGGCCACGAGCATGCCGATGTTCGGCGCCAGCGCGCACAACACCGAACCCACCGTGAACAGGACCAGCGAGACGAGGTAGACGCGCTTGGTGCCGAAACGCGATGCCGCCCAACTCGACAACGGGATCACCGCCGCCAGTGCCAGGGTGTAACCGGTCGCGGTCCAGGCGGCGCCCGCGGCGTCGGTGCCGAACTCCTGCTGAAAGGTGTTCTGGGCGACCGCCACCACGGTGACGTCGAGGATCGACATGATCGCGCCGAGCACGACCACGCCCGCGACCAGCAGGACGTGACGGTCCAACTTGGTGTCGGGTGGGCCGTCGTGCAGGTGGCCACCTGTGGATGAGGTCATTCGCGTGTTCCTATCGGTCGGGCGAGAAATGGGCGTGCCGCGGCCATCCGCGGCAGAGAAGTCTGTGGGCTCGTTCGACCCCGTGAGGGTCGGTGGTCAGAGATCAGGGAGCGACGAGGTAGGAGAGGGAGTCACGAGGCCTGCCGTCCGTCGGTGGGCAGACAGAAATGGTCGACGCCGTCGTCGACGATGGGACGCAGTGCCGCGCAGAGGTTGTCGCGCATGTCTGCGGGCAGGTTGGCGACGAAGTGTCGGATGGTCCCGCGCTTCACGGCCAGATGGGTCTCGAGGTAGCGCCGGCCCGCGTCGGTGAGGGAGATGCGCTTGACCCGACGGTCGGACGGGTCCTCTCGACGGTCGACGAGACCTCCGGTCGCCAGCTTGTCCACCGTCCGGCCGGCGGCCGCGAGGGACAGGTGAACGTGATCGGCGATCGCGTTGACCGGCATCGGCCCGGGTTGGCATGCAAGCGTGGAGAGGATCCGGAGCTGCGAGAACGTGACCTCGCTTGCCGCCAGACTCTCCAGCGCCTCGGGCCGGCTCAGATCGAGGAGCCGCTCGAGGAAGGCGTTGAGCGCCGACGACGCAGCGTTCACCGACTCGTCGGCGCCGCTGTTCGACCTGCATTCTCCGGACACCGAAAGATGCTAACCCGAATGCAACTATTGCCGAAACGCAATTAACGGTGACCTTGCGCATACCGTGGCGGCACCTGTGACCCGGGTCTCCCGAAGGCGGCGCGGGCGCCGTCTAATCTGGCAGCCATGGCCAACATCAAGGACATCCCCGTTACCGCTCTGGACGGCTCCGACGTCTCGCTGAAGGACTTCGGCGGACCGCTGCTCGTGGTGAATGTCGCCAGCAAGTGCGGCCTCACGCCGCAGTATGCCGGCCTGGAGGAACTCGCCAAGACGTACGGAGACAAGGGACTCACCGTCGTCGGAGTGCCCTGCAACCAGTTCATGGGGCAGGAGCCGGGTACCGCCGAGGAGATCGCGACCTTCTGCTCGGCGACCTACGGGGTGACCTTCCCGCTGCTGGAGAAGACCGACGTCAACGGCGAGGCGCGTCACCCGCTCTACGCCGAACTCACCCGGCACGCCGACGCCGACGGGGAGGCCGGCGACATCCAGTGGAACTTCGAGAAGTTCCTCGTCAACGCCGACGGTGAGGTGGTCAACCGCTTCCGTCCGCGCACCGAGCCGACCGATCCGACGGTCGTCGCCGCCATCGAATCCGTGCTCTGAGCCGATTTGGTGCACCCGGTAAGCTGGCCGGCGTGAACTGATCGGGAGAACACCGGTCAGGCGACAACCGACCAGCAGACATTGAGGAGCGGTCCATGGCGCGAGTGGTGGTCGACGTGATGCCCAAAGCCGAGATTCTCGACCCGCAGGGGCAGGCCATCGTCGGCGCCCTGGGCCGGCTCGGGTTCAGTGGGATCGGCGACGTCCGTCAGGGCAAGCGCTTCGAGCTCGAGGTCGACGACACGGTCGACGACACGACGCTCGAGCGCATCGCCGAGGAGTTGCTGACCAACACCGTCATCGAGAACTTCAACGTCTCGCGCGTCGCGGAGTAGAGAGCAGCACATGACAGCACGAATCGGGGTCATCACCTTCCCCGGCACCCTCGACGACGTCGACGCCGCCCGCGCGGTCCGGCTGGCCGGCGCCGAGCCGGTCGCCCTGTGGCACGGCGACGCCGACCTGAAGGGCGTCGACGCGATCATCGTCCCCGGCGGATTCTCCTACGGCGACTACCTGCGCGCGGGGGCCATCGCCCGCTTCGCTCCGGTGATGGGATCGGTCGTCGAGGCCGCCGGCAAGGGGATGCCGATCCTGGGTATCTGCAACGGTTTCCAGGTGCTCTGTGAGGCCGGGCTGCTGCCGGGTGCCCTGACCCGTAACGAGGGCCTGCACTTCATCTGCCGGGACGAGTGGCTGCGCGTCGAGTCGAACACCACGGCCTGGACGACCCGCTTCGAGCAGGGTGCGGAGATCCTCATCCCGCTCAAGTCCGGCGAAGGACGTTACGTGGCCTCGCAGCGCAAGCTCGAGGAGCTCGAGGGCGAGGGACTCGTCGTGTTCCGGTTCCCCGAGCGGAACCCGAACGGTTCGTCCCTCGACATCGCCGGTATCTCGAGCCCTAACGGGCGGATCGTCGGCCTGATGCCGCATCCCGAGCACGCCACGGAGCCGCTCACCGGACCCAGCGACGACGGCCTCGGCCTGTTCTACTCGGCGATCGACTCGGTCCTCGCCTCGGCGTGAATGCGCGTTCGTCGATGAGTGCGTCCGCCAGGATTCCGACCAGCGCGACCGCACGCGGCCTCGGCGAGTTCGTCGACGCCTCGCCGTCGCCGTTCCACGTCTGCGCGACGGTGGCCCGCGAACTCGAAAGCGCCGGGTACACGCGGCTGTTCGAGGATCAGCCATGGGCAGACGCCGGTCTCGACGCCCCGTCGGCGCGGTACTACGTCATCCGCGGCGGCTCGATCATCGCGTGGGAGACCGGGCAGACCGGCGCCTTCCGCATCGTCGGCGGACACACCGACAGCCCCAACCTGCGGCTCAAGCAGCATCCTGACCGCTCGTCGGCCGGAGTCGCGATGGTCGCCCTCGAACCCTACGGCGGCGCCTGGCTCAATTCCTGGCTCGACCGCGATCTCGGCCTCTCCGGCCGCCTCGCGTACCGATCGGGGAACTCGGTGGCGCACACGCTGGTTCATGTGACCGAACCGGTGGTGCGGGTACCCCAACTCGCCATCCACCTGTCCGAGGACCGGAAGGGCGTGTCGCTCGATCCGCAGCGGCATGTCAACGCGGTGTGGGGAATCGGCGACGACGTCCCCGACGTCCTCGGCTGGGTGTCGGAGTACGCGGGCATCGACCCGGACGCGCTCCTCGGCTGGGAACTCATGACCCACGACGTCGCGCCGTCGGCGATCATCGGAGCCGACGGAAACCTGCTCAGCGCACCGCGATTGGACAACCAGGGCACCTGCTACACGGGTCTGCGCGCGCTGCTCGACGCCGGCTCGTCGGCGCACACGAAGATGCTGGTGCTGTTCGACCACGAGGAGGTCGGCAGCGGTTCCGAGCGTGGTGCCGCCTCGGACTTCCTGGGGTCGATCTGCGAACGAATCGTGCTCGCGCGCGGGGGATCCCGCGCGGACTTCCTCCAGACGATGGCCGCGAGCGTCTGCCTGTCCGGCGACATGGCCCACGCGACCCACCCGAACTATCCCGAGCGCCACGAACCCGGGCACCGCATCTCGATCGGCGGCGGACCGGTGCTGAAGGTGAACCAGAACCTGCGCTATGCGTCGGATGCGGTGGGAGAGGCCGTCTTCGCGCTCGCGTGCGACGCCGCGGGCGTCCCCATGCAGCGATATGTCCATCGCGCGGATCTGCCGTGCGGGTCGACGATCGGGCCGATCACGGCGTCACGCACCGGTCTCACCACGATCGACGTCGGCGCGCCGCAGCTCGCGATGCACTCCGCGCGTGAGCTCATGGGTGCCGACGACGTGCCGATGTATTCGGCTGCGCTGCAAGCGTTTATGACGCAGGACTAGGAACGACGCGCGAGCCGACGAGCGCCCCTGAAGAGCGAGCTTGCGAGCGCCTCACCTCGCTCCCTGAGGAGCGAGCTTGCGAGTGCCTCACCTCGCTCCCTGAGGAGCGAGCTTGCGAGTGCCTCACCTCGCTCCCTGAGGAGCGAGCTTGCGAGCGTCACGAAGGGTCTCGCAAGCTCAGTCGCCGGACCCTTCGTGGCTCGTCGCTTGCGCTCCTCGCACCTCAGGGAGCAGTGGTGGGCGTTCCTCGACTTCAGGGAGCAGTGGTGGGCGTTCCTCGACTTGAGGGAGCGGTGGTGGGTGCTCCCCGACTTCAAACCGGTGGTGGGCGCTCCCTGCATTTGTAAGTGGCGCGAGCGTCGCCTACCGCTCCCTGAGGAGCGCCCGGAGCTTGCGGAGGGCGCGTCACGAAGGGTCCTGGTGAGGTAGCGGGATCAGTATTCGCGGGCGAACCCGAGGACCTTGTTCACGTACTCCATCGAGTTGTTGTACCGCAGGACGGCGGTCACCAACGAAGACGAGTCGCGCAGGTCGAGGTTGTCGTCGCACAGGTAGTTCGCGGTGGTCAGCGCAGCGTCGAAGATGTTCTGCGGGTCGGACTTGCCGTCACCGTTGCCGTCGGCGGCGTACATCTTCCACGTCGACGGCAGGAACTGCATCGGGCCGACCGCGCGGTCGTAGACCGGGTCGCCGTCGAGTTCGCCGCCGTCGGTGTCACCGATGACCTGGTTGCCGGCGAGGGAGCCGTCGAGGCGCGGACCGAAGATCGCGCTGCGCAGGACGCCGTCGGGGTTCACGTTGCCCTGATCGGCGTGGTGGGACTCGACCCGGCCGATCCCGGCAATGACCTTCCAGTCGATGCCGCAGCGCGGGTGGGTGCTCGTGACGGACTTCGCGGCCGCCTCATACGCGTCGTAGTTGGTCACCGGGACCGCACCGGTGGTGACGCTGGCCGGCCGAACCGGCGGCGGCGGGGGAGTGGGTGCCAGCGGGTGGGCCTTCACAGCCGGCGTCACGGACGGTGGCGTGGTCGGGGCCTCGGACGTCACCTGCGGCGCGGACACCGGCGTGGGGGCCAGCGTATTGCCGGAGAGTTCGGCCCCGGCGGTCGCCGCGCCGGCCAAAACGCCCACCGGCAGCAGGGCGGTGGCCCACAACGGTGTGCGTGACTTCTTCCGTGGCTTGGAGTGCTTACCCAAAACTGATCGACCTCGCGTGTACATCTCGTGGTTCGTGCTTGCGGAATCGAGCCGACCGTACACGCGGCCGTGAGCAAAGCGTTACCTTGTCGTGATCAATTCAGGTCTGGACACCGCCACCGATTCGTGTCCTTGCAGGTGAGCCCGGAAGCTCGGCCCGGCATGTGAAACGGCCCACAAGAGGGATTGAGACCCTCGGGTTCAGGGAAACGGCGGGGTCAGTTCGGACGGAGCATCGACAGGGTGCTGCCCTCGCTGACGACGATGTATCCGTCGACGACCCGCACGAGTCCGGGGGAGGACAGGCCGCGCTCCCAGGCCGCGGTGTTCGCCGGGGTGAGCCCGGTCAGCAGGCCCTGGTTGACGACGACCATGGTGGTGCCGCTGGACCCGACGCACCGCGGGTTGGCGAGGATCGGCTGCTGCGGTCCCGGCGGCGGTCCGCTGCCGATGTGCGTGCCGTCGGCGAGCGCGTAGGTCGTCCGCGAACCGTCCAGGCGGCCGAAGTTCACGAGGGACCCGCACGCGATGGCATTGGCCTTGGACAGTTCGCCGTCGCGGATCTGCCACAGCGCCCCCGGACGTGCCGGGTCGCGGACCTCGTACTGCCCCTCGGCGGCGAAGACAAGGTTCGCCGCGTTCAGGACCGGGAGGGTCGACGGCCCGGGCAGCACGCTCAGACCGTCGGCCTCGGCGACCGGATCGGCGTCCACCCGGCCGTTGACGGTGGCGTAGGTGACCACCTTCTCCTCGCCGTGCGTCTGGTGGTCGACGGTCACCCCGGTCGGGTAGAGCTTGATGCTGCACTGATCGCAACCGATACGGTCCTCACCGGTGGCGGGGTTGACCAGGTGCTCGCTCGCGTCGGCGGTCCTGTTGACCACGGTGTCGCCGGTGACCTCGATACCGACGACCGGCGCCGCGAAGGTCCGAGCCCAGATGCCGTTGCCGGCCGGCGTGTTCAGGGTGACCTGGTGCCCGACCCGGTTGACGCGCAGGAAGTTGTTGCCGAGGCCCTCCACCGATTTGGTGTCCAGGTATTCGGCGGTGCGGGTAGGGATGCCGCCGTCGTCGACGAGGTAGAAGCCGTCCTCGAGTGGGGTGCCGAGCTGTACCGCGCAACCGACCTGGCCGGCTTCGTTGACCGCGCAGTCGCCCTGCCCCGCGTTGATGGGGCTGTCCCACAGCAGGTTTCCCGATCGCCGGTCCACCATCATGAACGAGCGCCCCAGCCCGGAGGGGTAGGTGATGAGCCATCCCTCGTCGGAGGTGTCGGCGATCTCGATGGTGACCTCGCCGGAGTGGTCCGGTAGATCCTCCTGCCCGACGATCGTCCAGGCGGTCCCCGGTTCGCGTTCGTAGCCGCGCAGCTCGCCGTAGGCGTAGTCGCCGTCGTCGGTCTGGGCGGTGCCGCTCGCCAGCACCACGCCGCCGGTCACGACCAGTGCGGCGCACAGAGCGAAGACGACGGTCCCGATGCCGAAGGGCAGACGCGCGGACAGGGCCCGGACGCGGGAGCGAGAGGACATGGGTAAGAGTCAACCATGACGGTGGTGGCCGCTCCGGAGCCGGGAGCCGGACGGCGGAGCAGGAAATTCGCCGGTCCGGTCATGGTTTTCGCGCCCGCAGGGCACTGGACTGTTCCCATGGACCTGTTGCGTGATGTGTTGGTGACCCTGACGGTCGTGACCGCCGGCCTCAGTGCCGGCGTACTGGCGGGATTCGGCTATGCCGTGATCCCGGGTCTGACCCGGGCCGGCGCCGACGTCGCGGTCGCGGCGATGCAGCGGATGAACAGCGCCATCCTCAACCCGCTCTTCGCGGTGATCTTCGGCGGCGGCGTGGTGTTCGGCGCGCTGACCGTCTGGGTCTCGTGGGGTTCCGGGCTCCGATGGTGGGTCCTTACCGCGACGGTCCTGACCGCGCTCGGTGTCGTCATCACGATGGTCGTCAACGTCCCGGCCAATGACCGCCTCGACGCCGCGGGCGTTGTCCGCGGCGACGAGGCGGTGCGGGTCTGGACGCGGTTCACCGCCGTCTGGGTGCCGTGGAACATCGTGCGGTCCGTGCTGACCACCGCCGCGGTGGCGGTGCTCGTCGTCGGGTTGACCGTGGGGTGACTCAGAACAACTGACCGAGGTAGAACTGAGCGCCCTGGTCGTCGGTGCACCGCGCCGAGATGCCGTAAGGGGCCGCGTTCGGTTCCTCGAGCACCGTGCCGCCCGCGGCCCGGACACGTTCGACCGTGGCCACGACGTCGTCGGTCGTCCACATCGGCACCGCCACCGAGCTCTCGGCGCCGCCCGCGAGCCCGACCTGCGGTCGCGAGTCGTCGACCTCCCAGCCGTCGTCGATGCGTCCGCCGTGGAACGTCCAGCCGAGGACCGATCCGTAGAACGCGCGGAAGCGTCCGCTGTCGGGCGTCAACACCGTCAGGTAGGTCATGGCCCCGGGGTCGCGCGGGTGTGCCTGCGGCCGTTCGTCGTCGGGGTTCGCGGCGTAGACCGCGAACCGAACGCCCTGATCGTCGACGGCGTCGACCAGGCGATGACCGTCGGGGCTCGAACCGAACTCGCCCCGCCCGCCCGCTGCGACGATGCGCTCGTGTGCGGCCTCGAGGTCGTCGACGGCGTGCGCGCAGAAGATCGTCGGTGCGCCGTCGGTCTCGAAGATGCCGAGGCGATGGCCGACGTTGGTGACGCGTCGGCCCTCGGCGTCGAACTCCCAGCCCAGGACGTCGGCGTAGAAGCGTCGGGCGCGGGCGGCGTCGGGCGTGTTCAGGGACATGTAACCGATGTCGCCCTGATGGACCTTCTCGGTACCCACGGTCTTCGACGGACCGCTCAGCATCCACCGATGCCCGAACGGGTCGATGATGACCGCGGTGCGGGTGCCGTGGGCTTCGTACGGCTCTCGGGTCACCGCGGCTCCCGCGCGGGCGGCCGTGGCGACCGCGTCGTCGGTGTCGTCGACGGCGACCATCAGGCTGACCGAGACCTGTCCGGGTGCGGGCGCCCGGAGTCCGAGGTCCGGGAACTCGGCGGCGAGATAGACCGCGCCGCCGCCCAGTTCGAGTTCGGCGTGACCGATCACGCCGTCGGACATCACGATCGGCTCGCCGCGCAGCCGGGCGCCGAGCGTGTCGACGTACCAGTCGATCGCGGCCTGCGGTTCGGCGACGACGAGATACGGGAGGGCGCCGGGGCGTTCGACCGTCGGTTCCGGTCGGGCGGGCGCCTCGGTCCGGACGGTCTCGGTTGCGTCGAGTTGTGTTGCGGTGGCCATGACGACTCCTTCGGGTAGGGTCGCCCCGCGCTCGAGGCGGTCCCGCAGCGCGGCGGCGAAATCCAGGTCGGGACGGACCGGATCGTCGAAGCCCGGCGTGCGCGCTGCGTTCAGGACGTGCAGCGGATCTCGTGCTGCGTCGAAGCGCGAGCTGTTCCGGGTGCTCATGCGTGACCTCCTCTCCCGCTGGGCTGGGGTTGTGTTTCGGGGTAGGCGGCGCGGAACGCCCGCTTGGCCCTGGTGAGAAGCGCCTCGGTGGCGCCGACCGTGCGGCCCAAAATCTCCGCGCACTCGCCGACGGGGAGATCGTCGACATAGCGCAGCGTCAGCACCGAACGGTGGATCGGCGACAACTGGCCGAGCGTGTGATGGGCGACCATCCGGTCGAGTTCGGTGTCCCACGGGTCGTCCCCGTGGTCGGGCAGGTCGTCGACCGGTTCCGGCGTGCGCTGTGCACGTCGCCAGTGGTCGGCGAGTTTGTGCCGCGCGATCCCGATGAGCCACGGAGTGGTCGGTTCGGTGTCGCGGCGTCGTCGGACGGAGTCCATGGCGGCCAGGAAGGTCTCCGAGGTGACGTCCTCGGCGGTACGACGATCCGTGCAGCGCCGCACGACGAAGCCGTACACCTCCGGCAGTGCCTGGTCGTAGACCGCCAGCAATCCCTCTGGTCCCCGGGCCGAAGAAACCGGTTGGTCGCTGCTCACATCTCTATCGTCGCGGCCGGACCCGATGATCCGACGCCCGTGGCGAAAAAAACTTGCGCCGTTCTCCGGGCGGTCACGGAGCGGTGCGTTCTCCGACGGTGAGCTCGATGATCTCGTCGGCCAGGATCTGTGGCTGGTCGAGTGAGACGAAGGTCCGGGCGTCGCGAACCTCGACGAACGGCGCCCCGCCCGGGAAGACGGCGGCCAGGCGGCGTCCGTGGGCCGGGGTGAAACACCGGTCGTCGCGACCCCACACCATTCGGACCGGGAGGTCGACGCGCGACATCCGTGGGGTGATCTGCGCCAGTTCGGCGGGGCGGATGCCGCGGAGGAACGCGATGAAGTCGTTGCGGATGCGTACGTCGCGCTGCAGCGGTTCGAAGACCGAGCCGGTGAGGTCGGGGTCGGGATCGTTCAACAGCAGACCGACGCCCAGCGCGGAATGGCGCAGTGCACGCAGGCGCATCGCCTCGGCCAGGGGTTTGAGCAGGAGTCGGTGCTTCATCAGCGCGAAGTACAACCGGAACGGCTGCGGCGGAAAGAGATCGAAGGCGTCGCAGTTGGTGAAGACCAGCCGGCTGACGAACGCGGGATCGTCGTCGAGAGCGAATTGGGTGATGGCGCCACCGGAGTCGTTGGCCACGAGGGTCGCGCCCGACAGGCCGAACCGGTCGACGAACTCACGTAGGAGCGTGCCCATCCCGCGCGGCGAGCGGTCGGTTCCGGGTCCGAGCGGGATGCGGTGCGAGCCCAGCGGCATGAGGGGCACATGGCACCGGAATCCGCGCTCGGCGAGCAACCGTGCCGTCGGCTCCCACAGCCGGTGGTCGACCACGGCCCCGTGGACGAACACGATCGGCGGATGCGTCGAGTCGTCCGGACCGTAGGTCGCGTACTCGATGACGCCGGACGGAAGTTCGACGGTCGGCAATGCAGTCGTCATGGCGAGACCCGCTTCTCGTAGACTCGGTAACTTACGAACACTTAGTACGAAAGTTACGTGCAACCTGTATGAAAGTCAACCGTCGTACCCAGGCCGAGCGGACCGCGGCGACCCGCGCGTCGTTGATCGACGCCGGCCGGAAGCTGTTCGGCGAACGCGGCTTCGCCGACGTCGGCACCCAGGAGATCGTCGCCGAGGCCGGCGTGACGCGCGGTGCGCTCTACCACCAGTTCGACGACAAGAAAGGGCTGTTCGTCGCCGTCTACGACGACGTGGAACAGTCGATCGTCGCGCAGATCGCGGCGGCCGTGGGGGAGCGCGCCGGCGAGGACCCGCTCGCCGCGCTGAAGGCGGGTATGCGTCTGTTCCTGCGGCTGTGCACCGAGCCGGAGGTGCATCGGATCACGCTCGTCGAGGCGCCGTCAGTGCTCGGATGGAGTGAATGGCGTGCTCGCGGTGAAGAATTCGGATTCGCACTCGTCGAAGGTCTGATCGCGGCCGCGATCGCCACGGGCCAGGCGGTCGAGCAGCCGACCCGCCCGCTGGCCCACGTCGCGATCGGCGCGCTCGACGAGGCGGCGCTCTACGTCGCCGCCGCCGACGATCGCGAGGCCGCCACCGAACAGGTAACCGCCGTCCTGGAACGGATCGTCGACTCCTTCGCGACCTAGTCGCTCCTGGTGGTCAGCTGCCGTCGGCGCGCACCAGCTCGGCGCAGCGTTCGCCGACGAGCATCACGGTGAGGTTCGGGTTCACCGTCGTGTGTTCGGGGAACACCGATGCGTCGGCCACCCGAAGTCCTGCAACACCTTTCACGCGGAGTTCGGGATCGAGCGGCGACAGCTCGTCGTCGGGCGCACCCATCCGCACGGTGCCGACCGGGTGGTAGACGGTGTTGTGGGTGCGGGTGATGTAGTCGGCCAGTTCGGCATCGCTCGTGGCGGCGGGGCCCGGATAGAGTTCGCGCGCAACCCACGTCGCCAGCGGCTCCGCGGCGGCGATCTCCCGCGCCTTGCGCAGGCCCGCGATCATGATCCGCATGTCGTAGCCCTCGAGGTCGGTGAAGTACCGCGGGTCCACGCGGGGCTTGTCGCGGAAGTCACGGGAGCGCAACCGCACCGTGCCCCGTGACCGCGCGTGCGTCACGTTCGGTGTCAGGCAGAAGGTGTTGTCACTGGTCGGATAGCCCTGACGAAGGGTGTGCATGTCGAACGGCACGCTGCCGTAGTGCATCATCAGGTCCGGCCGGGTCAGACCCGCATCGACGGTGGTGAAGATGCCCGCCTCCCACCACTGGGTCGACTCGCGGACCATCGGCTTCGCGGTCTCGAACCCGATCACCCCTTCGGGGTGGTCCTGCAGGTGTTCACCGACCCCCGGCGCGTCGACGAGGGCCTCGATCTCGTGCTCGCGCAGATCGTCGGCCGGCCCGATTCCCGAGAGCATCAGCAACTTCGGGGAGTCGATCGCCCCCGCCGACACGATCACCTCGCCCCGGGCCTCGATCCGTGTCGTGCGACCGAACGCGTTGTCGGTGATGTCGACGCCCACGGCGCGTAGCTCGCCGTCGACCCGCTCGATCACCACCCGTTTTGCCCACGACCCGGTGCGGATGGTGAGGTTCGGCCGGTCGAGGTGCGGGTGCAGATAACTGACCGACGACGAGGCGCGCACACCGTCGGGTCGTCGGTTGATCTGGAAGAAGTTGGCCCCGTTGACAACCGTGCTGCCGCTGTTGAACTCGACGCGGGGGACGCCGACCGACTCGCAGGCCTCGAGCAGGGCGACCCCGCACGGGTCGTTCGGCGGCACCGTCATGACGTGGACGGGCCCGCTGCGACCGTGGTGCGCGCCCGGCGCGTCGTTGGTCTCGATCTGCGGGTAGAGGCGGTACAACTCCGCCGAACCCCATCCGGCGCACCCGAAGTCACGCTCCCACGAGTCGAGGTCCTCGCGCGGCGCCCAGAAGGCGATGCAGCTGTTGTGCGAACTGCACCCGCCGAGGACCTTCGCCCGGGCGTGGCGCATGAAGTCGTTGCCGTTCTCCTGCGGTTCGATGGGATAGTCCCAGTCGTAACCGGATTCGAGGAGTTCCATCCACCGGTCGAGCCGCAGGATCGCGTCGTCGCCGACATCGGACGGACCCGCCTCCAGCAGGCACACCGAGACCGAGGGGTCCTCGGACAGCCGCGACGCCACCACGGCACCCCCGGAGCCGCCGCCGACGACCACGTAGTCGTAGGTCTCGCTCATCGTCGCTCCTCGCCGTCTCCGGACCGGTCCGCGAACCAGCCGGTCACGCCCGGTCGGAGATTCTCGTAGACATGTTTGGCTTCGCGGTACTCCGCCAGACCGGACGGTCCGAGCTCCCGCCCGAAGCCCGACTGGCCGTAACCGCCCCACTCGGCTTCCGGCAGGTACGGCCCGAAGTCGTTGACCCACACCGTTCCGGCCCGGATTCGTCCGGCGATGCGGCGGGCGCGTGCCGCGTCGGCCGACCAGACGGCCCCCGCGAGACCGTAGACGGTGTCGTTGGCCAGGGTCACGGCCTCGTCCTCGGTGGCAAAGGTCTCCACGGTGACGGTCGGTCCGAACGCCTCGTCGTGCACGCAGGCCATCGAACGGTCGGCGCGATCGATCACGGTGGGCAGATAGAACCATCCGTCGTCGAGGCGCCCCGAACCCGCATCGCCCGTGGCGAACGTGCCACCGGTACGGATGACGGCCCCGTCCGCACGAGCCTGTTCGACGTAGGCGTGTACCTTGTCGCGGTGTGCCGCCGAGATGAGCGGCCCGGTCTCGGTGCCGTCGGAGTAGGGCAGGCCCAGCCGGATCTGCTCCGCGCGGCGGACCAGCTCATCGACGAAGCGATCGTGAGCGGACTCCTCGATGATGAGCCGCGCCCCGGCCGAGCAGACCTGCCCCGAGTGCAGGAACGCGGCGTTGAGCGCGTTGTCGACCGCTGCCGCGAGGAGTTCGTCGGTGGCGCAGGCGTCGGCGAAGACCACGTTCGGGTTCTTGCCCCCGAGTTCGAGCGCGACCTTCTTCACCGTCGCCGCCGCCTCGCGGGCGATGACCCGGCCGGTCACGAGCCCACCGGTGAACGAGACCAGGTCGACGTCAGGATGAGACGACAGCGGAGCGCCGGCCTCGGCGCCCGCGCCCAGGACGAGGTTGCCCACGCCTGCCGGGAGACCGACCTGCTCGAGGACCTGCATGAGCAGGATCGACGTGTGCGGGGTGAGTTCGGCGGGCTTGAGCACGAAGGTGTTGCCTGCCGCCAGTGCCGGCGCGACCTTCCACGCCGCCTGCAGCAGCGGGTAGTTCCACGGTGTGATCAGTCCGCAGACGCCGACCGGTTCGTACACGATGCGCGAATCGGCGTCGGGTGACCCGGTGTCGACCACACGCCCGGCGTCGGCCGCCGCGAGCTTGCCGAAGTACCGGAAGCAGTTCGCGATGTCGGTCATGTCGATGTCCGACTCGTAGGGCCGCTTGCCGGTGTCGAGGGTCTCGGCGCGGACGAACTCGTCTCGGCGCTCGTCGATCTGGGCGGCGACGCGGAGAAGGAGGTCCCCACGGTCGGCGGCGGGTGTGGCGCTCCACTCGCCGGCGTCGAACGCGCGGCGGGCCGCCGCGATGGCCTGCTCGGTGTCGGCCACACCGCCCTCGGCCACCACACCGACGAACGAGTTGTCTGCGGGACAACGGATCTCACGGGTCTCGCCGGAGGCGGCGGGCCGCCAGCGGCCGTCGATGTAGAGGGTCTCGCTCATCGAGCCGGTGCTCCTTCGGAACTGCTGTCGGGGATGTCCGTGTCGCTGTCGGGCACGGTACCGCCGCCGGCGGCCGGATCGGGTTCGGGGTCGTGGTGATCACCGGCCGCATCCCGCAGATGCAGGTAGCCGAGATGGCGTTCGTACTGGTCGAGGATGTCACCGATGATCTGGTCGCGGGTGTATCCGGTGAGTGAGTAGCCCTGGGACCCCTCGGTGAGATAGACCTCGCACCGGAAGTAGCGATCGTCGGATCGCTGGGTCCGGACCGCGTACGTCGGGGTCGGCGCCGAGACCGGCCACACGCAGTACTCGAACCGGGGGACCTCGGCGAGTTCGACGACCAGGCGCGGCGACGGCAGCCCTTCGTTCTCGGCCGACTCGTCGACCGTCGCGGTGATCCCCTCGCGACCGAACTGTTCGGCGACCTCGGTCATCGCCGGAACGACGCTGGCCCCGATGAATTTTCGGGTGGCGACAGGACCGGGGAAGCGGAGGGTCCCGACGAGTCGCTGCCGCCAACTGCCGTGTTCGGTGGGACCGCGCCCGACGGCGATCACCTTCGGCAGGGTCGTCCGGAAGCTGTCGAGTTTGACCGACTCGTTGCGGACGGCGCGCAGCAGCGAGATGCCGATCAGCCCGAGGACGAAGGAGAACGGCAGCCCCATGATCACCGTCGCGGCCTGCAGGGTCAGGATCGAGCCGTCGCCGCCGCCGGCGAACAGCATGGAGAGCGTCAGCAGCCCGATGGCCACCGACCAGAAGACGCGCAGCGAACGGGCGCAGTCGGCCATCGGGTCGCCGAGCCGACTGGTGAAGTTGCCCATCACGAGCGACCCGGAGTCGGCGCTGGTCACGTAGAAGAGCAGGCCGGTGATCGTGGCGATCCCGATGAGCAGCGTCGAGCCGGGGTATTGCTCGAGCAGCGAATAGAACCCGGCCTCGGGTGTGGACGCGGTCGTCTCGGCGAAGTCCGCATCGCCGCGGGCCACCTGCAGGGCGCTGTTCCCGAAGATCGAGATCCACACCAGGATGAAGCTGAACGGGACCACCAGGACACCGAAGATGAACTGTCGCAACGTGCGTCCCCGCGAGATGCGGGCGAGGAACAATCCCACGAACGGCGCCCAGGCCACCCACCAGGCCCAGAAGAACAGGGTCCAGCCGTCGACGAAGGCGCGGGCGTCGTTGCCGGGCGGCGGGTTCACCTGGTCCCACGCGAAGGTGTCGAGCGTGCGGTCGGCGAAGGTGGACACGTAGTCGCCCGCGTTCTGGACGAGACCGTTGAGCAAGAAGTCGGCGTCCTTGGCGACCGTGATGTATATGAGCAGGCAGATGGCCAGGATGACGTTGATCTCGGAGAGGCGTCGAATGCCCCTGTCGACACCAGAGGTCGCAGACGCGGTCGCGATCACCACAGCCAGGACGATCAGGCCGATCTGAGCCGCCTTGCCCTGTTCGATCCCGAAGATCTCGTTCAGCCCGAAGTTGAGCTGGACGACCCCGATCCCCAGTGAGGTGGCGATGCCGAAGATGGTGCCGAGGACGGCCGCGACGTCGATCGCGTCGCCCCAGCGGCCTTCGACACGTTTGCCGAAGATCGGGTAGAGCGCTGCCCGGATCGTCAGCGGGAGATTGTGGCGGAAGGCGAAATACGCGAGCGCGCCACCCATGAGCGCGTACATCGCCCAGCCGGTCACGCCGTAGTGGAAGACCGTCCACGTGACCGCCTCGCGCGCAGCCTCGTTGGTCTCCGCGGGCCCGGTCGGCGGGTTGAGGAAATGGGTCACCGGTTCGGCGACCGAGAAGAACATCAGATCTATGCCGATCCCCGCGGCGAACAGCATCGCCGTCCAGGTGAACAGGCTGTACTCGGGGCGCGATTCCTCCGGTCCGAGCCGGTAGCGCCCGTACTTGCTGAGGCCGAGGAACACCACGAGACCGACGATGGCGGTGGCGAGGATGAAGTACCACCAGCCGAACCAGCGGGTGATGAAGTCGCGTACGTCGTTGATCGTCGACTCGGCCGCTGCCGGTGCCGCCAGCGCCCAGGCGGCGAAGGCGACCACGATGACGGCCGAGGCTATGAAGACGGTCAGATTGACCCGGCGCGTGGGCAATCGCCGCTCGCCGGTCTTGGTCTCGGCATGGACCGACGTGGACGGTCGAGCGGCGTCATCACTCATGGACCACGACGCTAGTCCGATCGCCGTTGGGGCGGACCGTTTGGACGGATCCGTGTGAGTTGTTCTACCCGGTTCAGTGGGTGGCGAGTAGCTCCATGAGGTGTGCTTCGACGAGGGAGGGGCGGACCTGTCGTCGGCCGGGTCGGGGTGGTCGGACGTCGATGACGTGGCTGACTGTCGCCCATGAGCGGCGTGCGTCGTCGTGGGTGTGGCCGTCTGGGCGTGGTTGATCGCCGGGCCGGGTTGGTGGTCCGTGGATGTCGTCGCGCACGGTGTTGAGGTGGTGTGCGAACCGCCTGGGTATGTCGGGTCGGCGGTTGAGGCGTTCGGGGTTGGGTGGTGCGCCGGGTTCGGCGTTCAACCGCCAGAGGCAGCGGCCTTCGTCGGGTCCGGACCGGACGATCCGGGTGGTGTATTGGCCGGGTTGGTCGCCGACCATGCGGTTGTGGCGTGGGCAGGCGGGGGCGAGGTCGTCGATGTCGGTGAGTCCGCCCTTGGCCCAGTCTTTCTGTGCGTGATGCATGTCGACGTGGGTGGCGGGTTGGTCGCATCCTGGTGCCGAGCACACTTCCCCGTCGGGGCGGGCGAAGGAGACGAGGCGTTGTTCGCGGGTGGCCAAGCGTTTACCCCGCCCGAAGTGCAGCGGGACGGTGGTGGCGTCTTTGAAGATCGCCAACCACGGCTGGACGTCACCGGCCATCGCGATCAGGTCCCGGACGGGCAGCAGGGTGCCGGTGGCGGTGGTCGCGAGTCCGGCTTCGCGGATGAGGTCGGAGAGGTCGGCCTTGATGATCAGTTGCACGGGTAGCCCGCGGTGCGAGGTGCCGAGTGTGCCGTCGGCGAAACCGGCGGCCAGGGCGGCGTCGAGGGCGTCGTGATTCGTTTGGGCGAGAGTGCGTCCGTCGCGGTCGGCGGCGGCGGTCAGGGCGTCGGGGTCGGCGGTGCCGGCCGGTCCGCTGGGTGAGGCGGGGTCGTCGGGGTTGTTGAGTCCGGGTTTGCCCCACACGGCGAACATCATGGTGAGCCGGGCGGCGAGTGCGGGGGTCAGGGTGCCGGAGATTTTGGCGGTGCCGTCGGCGCGTTGTCGGCCGATCCACAGGCCGCGGCGTCGTTTCTGGTCGGTGTCGTCGGCCAGGGTGCCGTCGGGGTCGAGGTGGGCGAGCAGGCGGGCACCGAGCTGGGTGATCTCGGCGGGGGTGTGGGCTTCGGCGATCTCGGCCATCTGCCGCTCAGCGGCGACCTTGATGTCGTGGTCGATGGTGCCGGGGATGCGGTCGAGGACGTCCAAGGCGGCCTGCACGTGCGCGGAGCCGACAGCTCCCACAGCGAACGCCTCGGCCAGCGTGGGGTGTTCGGGCTCCAGAATGTCGCCGCCCAGGCTGGTCCGGTGGGAGGTGGCATCCATCTGCTTGCGGCGCCGCACCGGGTTGGACACCCGCAGCCGGTGGGTCATGAACTGCATGAGTGTCCTGCAGCCTGCCTTGCGGGGGAGGTCGCGGGCCTCGACCTGATCGATCTGCCGGTCACCGGCCACGGTCAGCCGGGCGATCGCTTTCTCGGTGTCGGCCGCCAGATCGGCCAACTCGGTATCGGTGCACGGCGCCAGGTCCACGGTCTGTAGTTCGTCGAGGATGCGGTGGAGGTCGGCCACCAGCTCGACGGCACGTGGTTGCGCCGTGGTGGTTTCGTCAGACATGGTCACCTCCCCCGAGAACCGTTGCTGCGAATGTACGTTCGAGTGTACACGGCCATCGGTCGCCGTCAATACCAAAAATGTTGTCGTGCAACAGAACTGAGCGCCTACATCTTGTCGGTGTCGTGTGATAGGCGTCCGCCGCGTGTCGTGGCCGTGCTCGCCGTGTACCGGGCCGTACCCGGATGCGCCCTGCTGCTCGTTGGTGTGCGACGGTCGCAGTCAAGCGAGGGCCAGATCTACCGAGGCCCGGCAGCGGCCCGGGTGGTCCCCACTCGCCTCCTGTGGTCTCGTCGGCCGGCGGTTTCCGCGATACCCGGCTGCTGTCGGGCACAACGCGGGCGCCGCGTCGCGGGTCCCAGTGCCCGGTGGGGGCGCATCCCGGGCCGTCGGCGGCCCGTTCGCTCTCGGCGTAGACGGCGGGGAACACAGCCCCGGCCAGCGCAGTTGTACTGGGCACATCCCCGCCGCAACGGGGGATCCATGCACTCTGCGCAGGCGTTAACTGCAGGTGCACCCCAGACGACCTCTAGAGTGGAAGCAGGCTGGTCGTCGTCTATCCGCACCGGTTGTCCTCCGGGACCTCCGAGGTGGTCTCCGCGGCGGCCGGGGCGCTAGCAATGTGAGGGAGAACAATGTTCGAACGGTTCACCGACCGCGCGCGTCGGGTTGTGGTTCTGGCCCAAGAAGAAGCGCGCATGCTCAACCACAACTACATCGGTACCGAGCACATCCTCCTCGGCCTCATCCACGAGGGCGAGGGCGTGGCGGCCAAGGCGCTCGAGTCGCTCGGGATCTCGCTCGAAGGGGTTCGCAGCCAGGTCGAGGAGATCATCGGCCAGGGCCAGCAGGCGCCGTCGGGACACATCCCGTTCACCCCGCGTGCCAAGAAGGTGCTGGAGCTCTCGCTGCGCGAGGCGCTGCAGCTCGGCCACAACTACATCGGTACCGAGCACATCCTGCTCGGCCTGATCCGCGAGGGCGAGGGCGTCGCCGCCCAGGTGCTGGTGAAGCTCGGCGCCGACCTCAACCGGGTCCGCCAGCAGGTCATCCAACTCCTCAGCGGATACCAGGGCAAGGAGCCGCAGGAGGCGGGCACCGGCGGTCGCAGCAGCGAGTCCGGCACCCCGTCGACCTCGCTGGTCCTCGACCAGTTCGGTCGTAACCTGACCGCCGCGGCCTCCGAGGGCAAGCTCGACCCGGTCATCGGCCGGGAGAAGGAAATCGAGCGCGTCATGCAGGTGCTCAGCCGCCGCACCAAGAACAACCCGGTGCTGATCGGTGAGCCCGGCGTCGGCAAGACCGCCGTCGTCGAGGGCCTGGCGCAGGCCATCGTGAACGGCAAGGTCCCCGAGACCCTCAAGGACAAGCAGCTCTACACCCTCGACCTCGGTTCGCTGGTCGCGGGCAGCCGCTACCGCGGTGACTTCGAGGAACGCCTCAAGAAGGTGCTCAAGGAGATCAACACCCGCGGCGACATCATCCTGTTCATCGACGAGCTGCACACGCTCGTCGGCGCAGGTGCCGCCGAGGGTGCCATCGACGCCGCCAGCATCCTCAAGCCGAAGCTGGCCCGCGGCGAGCTGCAGACCATCGGCGCGACGACCCTCGACGAGTACCGCAAGTACATCGAGAAGGACGCCGCACTCGAGCGCCGCTTCCAGCCCGTGCAGGTGGGCGAGCCGTCGGTCGAGCACACCATCGAGATCCTCAAGGGCCTGCGCGACCGGTACGAGTCGCACCACCGCGTCTCGATCACCGACGGTGCGCTGGTCGCCGCCGCCACGCTGGCCGACCGCTACATCAACGACCGGTTCCTGCCGGACAAGGCGATCGACCTCATCGACGAGGCCGGCGCGCGCATGCGCATCCGCCGGATGACCGCGCCGCCAGACCTGCGTGAGTTCGACGACCGCATCGCCGATGCGCGCAAGGAGAAGGAAAGCGCGATCGACGCGCAGGACTTCGAGAAGGCCGCCAGCCTCCGCGACAAGGAGAAGCAGCTGGTCGCCGAGCGCGCCGAGCGCGAGAAGCAGTGGCGCAGCGGTGACATGGACGTCGTGGCCGAGGTCGACGACGAGCAGATCGCCGAGGTCCTCGGCAACTGGACCGGCATCCCGGTGTTCAAGCTCACCGAGGAGGAGACCACGCGTCTGCTCCGCATGGAGGAGGAGCTGCACAAGCGGATCATCGGGCAGGAGGACGCCGTCAAGGCGGTCTCGAAGGCGATCCGTCGTACCCGTGCCGGCCTGAAGGATCCGAAGCGGCCGTCGGGCTCGTTCATCTTCGCCGGTCCGTCCGGTGTCGGTAAGACCGAGCTCTCGAAGGCGCTGGCGAACTTCCTGTTCGGCGAGGACGACGCCCTCATCCAGATCGACATGGGCGAGTTCCACGACCGCTTCACCGCGTCGCGTCTGTTCGGTGCCCCTCCCGGGTACGTCGGCTACGAAGAGGGCGGGCAGCTCACCGAGAAGGTGCGCCGGAAGCCGTTCTCGGTGGTGCTGTTCGACGAGATCGAGAAGGCCCACTCGGAGATCTACAACACCCTGTTGCAGGTCCTCGAAGACGGTCGCCTGACCGACGGTCAGGGTCGCACGGTCGACTTCAAGAACACCGTGCTGATCTTCACCTCGAACCTCGGTACCTCGGACATCTCCAAGGCCGTGGGCATGGGCTTCTCGTCGAGCGACGGGACCCAGTCGAACTACGAACGGATGAAGCAGAAGGTCAACGACGAGCTCAAGAAGCACTTCCGCCCCGAGTTCCTCAACCGCATCGACGACATCGTCGTGTTCCACCAGCTCACGCGTGAAGAGATCATCCAGATGGTCGATCTCATGCTGACCCGCGTGGAGGGTGCGCTGAAGAACAAGGACATGGCTCTCGAGGTCACCGACCGCGCGAAGGCCCTGCTGGCCAAGCGCGGCTTCGATCCGGTGCTGGGTGCGCGTCCGCTGCGTCGCACCATCCAGCGCGAGATCGAGGACCAGCTCTCGGAGAAGATCCTGTTCGGCGACATCGCTCCCGGACAGATCGTCCTGGTCGACGTCGAGAACTGGGACGGCGAAGGCGACGGCGACGACGCCCGGTTCGTCTTCACCGGTTCGGAGAAGCCGCGCATGGTTCCCGACGCACCGGTCGAGCTCACCAAGGCCGGCGAGGCCGACGCGAGCTGATACCAGGCCCGTCGGACCTGATCTGACACAATCGACGGCGGCGTCACCCGACAGGGTGGCGCCGCCGTTGTGTTGTGCCCGGCTGGTGCGCGGTTCCGCGGATTGACACAGCCGACGCGGAGTGTCCCAGCGCCCGATAGCATCGATCTGTGACGAGCGATACATCAGAGGTCGGGCGCAAGTCCCGACAGGACCAGCCCACCATCACCGTCGAGCGAGACGGGGAGATCGCGATCTTTCGGCTGAATCGACCCGACCGGCTCAACGCCTTCACCATGCAGATGGGCGAGGAGTTGCGGGCCGCGTTCGACGAGACCGACGCCGACGACTCCGTTCGCGCCGTCGTGCTGACCGGCAACGGCCGCGCGTTCTGCGCCGGCGCCGATCTCGAGGCGGGCGGATCGACGTTCGACGCCTCGTCTGCTGTCGAGTCGAACGAGGTTCCAGCCGACGAGGGCGGCAAGCTCACGCTGCGGATGTTCGCCTCGCTGAAGCCGATCGTGGTGGCGGTGAACGGTCCGTCGGCCGGCGTCGGGGTCACGATGACACTGCCCGCCGACGTCCGGATCGCCTCGGAGGACGCGAAATTCGGCTTCGTCTTCGCCGCCCGCGGCCTGGTGCCCGAAGCCGCGTCGAGCTGGTTCCTGCCGCGGCTCGTCGGGTTGCCGACCGCTTTGCAGTGGACGATCGGCGCGAAGATGGTGCCCGTCGCCGAAGCCCATGAACGCGGGCTGATCCAGCAGGTGGTCCCGAAAGACCAGGTGCTCGAGACCGCGATCGCCGTCGCCCGCGAGATGACCGCGAACAGCGCCCCCGTCTCGGCGGCGCTGACCCGACAGCTGTTGTGGCGGATGGCCGGTGCGCCCAGCCCGCTCGATGCCCACCACGCCGACTCGAAGGCGATCTTCTACCGCGGGCAGTCCGGTGACGTGTACGAAGGCGTCATGTCGTTCCTGGAGAAGCGTCCGGCGACCTACCCCAACACCGTGTCGGAAGATCTACCCGAGATCTTCTGATCACTCAGTCGAGGGTCCCGGCCTGGATGCCGATCTCGAGTACCACGAAGATCATCGCCAGCTGGATGGCGCAGCACCACGCAGCGGCCGGCCAGGCCGGGAGTCCTCGGCGCACGCGGCGGACGACGAGGGTCACCGACACCGCCACCAGCACCACGGCCGACCCGATGCCCACCCCGATGGCGACCTCGGTCCAGACCGGACTCCCGCACTCCTCGTAGGCGCACGCGTCGGTGACGAAGACCGTCAGACCCGCGACGGCGATCGTGATCAGCGCCAAAACGGCGTGCACCAGTCCCAGCATCACCGACGCGAAGGCGTCGAGAGTCGACACGGGTGGCTGCGGAGGGGGATTCTCGCCGGTCTCCTCGGTGGGCATCCGCCGACGATAGCGCCGGACATTGTCCCGCGGGACCGGCACGCGGTGAAAAACTCCTGCAAACAGCCCGTGTGAACTGGGTGAACATCCGAACACGCCGGACATAAACGGTGGCAGCGTCCATCGACCGCGGTTATCGTGGCGACAGAGCAGGCCAGACCAACGAGAGGAGGTGACGCAGATGTCGATGGGTGACAAGGCTTTCGCCGGCGAGTGGCGGACGGCCCCCTCCGACCGTCCATGCGGACTGAAGTCCGACGGAAGGCCGGGACCGATCACATCACGCGTCACCAGTTCCTGAGGTCATGAACCTCGGTGGTCGGCGCACTCACTCGCCCACGCATCGAGGAGCTGTCATGACCATCTTCGTCACCAACGCCGGACTGCAGATCCTGGCGCGCGTCACCTGGCGTCGCGCCGCGGTTCTGTTGACCACCGAGGTCGCGCGGAACGTCGAGGGCACGCCGCTGGTCCGCGTCGTCCATTCGCCGACGCTGTCCCTGCCGATCCACAAAGTGGTCGCGATCAAGCGAGATGCCTACCGCCCGTTCGCCGGTAAGACGATGGACTCCTACGCGTCGAACGCGACCATCCTGCGGCGCGATCAATGGATCTGCGCCTACTGCGACGGTCCCGCCGACACCGTCGACCACATCGTCCCGGTCTCGCAGGGTGGGCCGAGCACATTCGGAAACCAGGTCGCGGCGTGCAAGTCCTGCAACGGTTTCAAGGCCAACCGGACGCCGCGCAAGGCGGGGATGGCCCTACGGCACGCGCCGTTCGTCTACGACCCCTGGGCCGCGGACCAGAAAGAGGTGTGGGAGATGTTCATCCTGCATCCGAAGACGGACTAGACGTTCGATCCGTTGCCGCCCCTGCGATCAGGTCGGCAACGGATCGGCGCCGCGTTCCGCGAGCAGCATCGTCATCAGACCGATCTCGTCGCCCTGGTCGCCGATCATCATGAGCGCGAGGTCCTTTGTCGCGGAACCGGTCCGCTCGTCGTTGTATGCCGCCTGGGCCATCGACATCCCGCCACGGTGATGCCGGATCATCAACTGCAGGAACAAGATCTCCGCCTCGCCGGGTGGCAGGGTGGAAAGGCGGCCGATCTCGTCGATACTCGCCATGCCGGGCATCGGCGGAGGGGATTCGTTGTGATGGGTGCCCTCGTGGTGGGGGTCGCCGGACATCCAGGACATCGGCTCCGGCGCGGTCACCGGTTCGTCGAACCACAGCAACCAGCCACGCATCGTGGCGGTTTCGGCGGTCTGCGTGTGGACGATCCGGTCGGCGACGCCGCGGATCTGCGGCGCGACTCCGGGCACCGCACCGATCGTCCGCGACATGAGGATCGCCTGGTCGTGGTGCGCCGACATGTCCTGCGCGAAGCCGATGTCGGACACGCTCATCGCGGATGAGTCGTGGTCGCGTCCCTGCCACACCGCCCCGACGACGACACCCATGGTGACGAGCAGGGCCGCGGTCACGCCGAGGACCATCACCCGCACCAGCGGGACGCCCAGGCGAGAAGTGCTCATCCGATCGAGGAGCTCTGGTCCGGCGGGGGCGTGTACACCGCGGGACTCAACCGCAACACCTGGAAGCCGCCGTCGGAACAGGTGACCCGCAGCTCGTTTCCGCGGAACTCGGGTGGGGACATGCACCAGTCCGTCGACATGTCACCGCCGATGACCATCCCGCTACGTGGACCGACCATCTCGTTCAACCGGACCTTGCCGTTCGCGATCGACATACCGAGGCTGAGGAATTCGACGGCGGGCAAGCCCATCAGCGAGCCGACGACGTGCGGCGAGTTGGGTGACTCCGCGATCGTGGTGCCCTTGCGGGCCGGCGGGTTGTAGTAGGCGATCTCACGAATCCGGTCGAAGTCGCGGATGTCGAAGACCCGGATACCCGACGATTCCCAGCCGCACGCGAGCGCGGTGGGATCGGTCGCCCGGTCGACCGTGCAGTAGTGCGGATTGCTGCTGAACAGCGACCCGCCGGTCGACGACCGCAGATTGGTGTCGAGGTGCTCGGGGAGATTGATCTCGAGTTTGATCTGCGCGGTGTATCGGGGCTTGTTCACCCGCGTCACGTCGAAGATCTTGACGCCGCCCGAACCTGCTTCGTCGGCGGTGACGATGTGGGGCCGGCCCCGGTAGGTGATCGGGATCGAGTGCTGGTTCAGCTGGCCGTCCGGCCAGAGATAGGCCGCGGTGTGCGGGACCTGCGGGTGCGGCCGTCGCTCCTGGACGTCGCTGACGTCGAGCACCGTCACACCCGCCATGTTGGACAGGTACATCCGGTTGCCATCTGGCGACATGCCGAAGCCGTGACCGAGGAACGAGTGGAGCCCCTGCCAGATCACGCGGGGCGACCGGGGATCGGCGATGTCGATGGCGCTGAGGTGCCCGGGGAACACCCCGGACGCCCAGTAGGTGCGGCCGTCGGGGGAGAAGCCGCCCTCGTGCGAGGTGAACGGCAACGGCGTCGTCGTGCCCGGGCCCGTGTTGAGGAGTCTGGGGCGGGTGCAGTCGGAGATGTCGTATACGGCGAAGAACCCGCCGCCCCAGAGCAACGGCACCGACGTCGCGGCCAGGAGCTTGCGTTCTTTGTTGACCTTCAGCGTCTCCCACGTGCCGCCGCGCATCGCCGGATCCGTCAGGGACCCGACGACTCGCGGCGCGCTCGGGTCGGATGCGTCGATGACCTGTACGCCCGGCGGGTTCACCCAGTTGTTTCCGGGGAACAGGCTGCCGGTGTAGCTGCAGTGCTCGAAGTTGGCCGAGACGATCCCGCCGCCGGCGCCGCGGACACCGCCGATCCGTGTGATGTTGCATCGGTAGCCGCGCATGCTGCGTCCGGACAGGCGGTCCTCGGCGCTGACGTCCCCCTGCAGGCCCGGTTCGGGGAGCGAGCCCGGTCCGCAGTCCGCCTGGGGAACCGCGACCTCGGAGATGTCGGGGAAATAGTGGTTGGCCGCGCCGGCCGGTGCCGCCACCAGCATTGTCGAGAGAAGTGTCGCGCCGGCCAGGAGGCAGGTGACGGCATGGCGACGGCGGCGCCGGCGGACCCCCGAACGGGCCGTGTGTCGCGCGTCGAACCGAGTAGGCATCATCGCATCCCCCGATCGTGATCTGAGACACGCTAGTGGGCGAGCCGAGACGACATCGGCGAATCGTCGAATCCGAGCGGACGAACAGAGCCGGCCCGGGGTCTCCGGGCCGGCTCGTGTCGGGTGCAGGTTGCGGCAGACGTCAGACGGCGTCGCCGCCGTCGATGCTGCCGAAGTCGCCGACCTCGACGTTGCCTTCGTCGTCGACGGCGGTGTCGAAGGTGCCGTCGCCGTCGGTGTCGGCGACGGCGATGTCGGTGTAGCCGTCGGCGTCGGTGTCGGCTTCGATGATGTCGATCTCGCCGTCGGCATTCGTGTCGTAGGCGATGGAGTCGGCCTGGCCGTCGCCGTCGGTGTCGAGGATGGCGTCGGTGGTGCCGTCACCGTCGACGTCGGTGAGTGCGGCGTCGACGGCTCCGTCGCCATCGGTGTCGATGAGAACGGCGTCGGCGGGGATCTCGGTGCTCATTGGTATGTCCTTCCAAGTGGGGTGAGTGCTTCTGGGCGGTTCATGTACTTGGAGGCGACGTCGAGGACGAATGTTCCCGGGGTGCCGGGAGTCGTTCGGATGACCGATCCGGCGACCGACTACCGTTTGGTCTCGTATCACTCGACTTCGGAGGTTCACTGTGCAACAGATCGGCGTCATCGGCGGAGGCACCATGGGAGCGGGCATCGCGGAGGTGTGTGCGAAGGCCGGCAGCGATGTCGTGATCGTGGAGGTCAAGCAGGAGTTCGCCGACGCCGCGCGGGCGCGGGTGGAGAAGTCGCTGGCCAAGGCGGTCAGCAAGAACAAGCTGGCGCAGGACGACGCCGACGCCGCCCGCGGACGTCTGCGGGTGACGACCGACTACGCCGACCTCGCCGATCGCGAGCTGGTGATCGAGGCAGCCCCGGAGGTCGAGGAGCTCAAGCGGCAGATCTTCGCGAACCTCGACGAGGCGACCGGTGCCGACACCATCCTCGCGACCAACACGTCGTCGATCCCGATCATCAAGGTCGCGACCGCGACCAAGACCCCCGAACGCGTTGTCGGCGTGCACTTCTTCAACCCGGTGCCGGTGATGCCGCTGGTCGAGATCATCTCCACGCTGACCACCGCGCCGGAGACGGCCGACGCAGTGAGCGCATATGTCACCGACACCCTCGGCAAGACCGCGGTCCGCGCGGGTGACCGTTCCGGCTTCATCGTGAACGCCCTGCTCATCCCGTACCTATGCCAGGCCATCCGGATGTTCGATTCGGGTTACGCTTCGGCCGAGGACATCGACCTCGCGATGAAGGGCGGCTGCGGCTATCCGATGGGTCCGCTGACCCTGCTCGACACCATCGGTCTCGACGTGACGCTCTCCGCCGCGGAGTCGCTGTACGCGGAATTCGCCGAACCCCACTACGCGCCGCCGGCGCTGCTGCGTCGCATGGTCGATGCCGGCCGCCTCGGACGGAAGACCGGTCACGGTTTCTACACCTACTGACAGCTGGATCGCCGACGCCGAGCCCCGGCTCACCTTCGGGTGAGCCGGGGTTCGGCGTATGGCGGAGTCTTTCGGCTCCGGGATTGTCGGCCCGCGTGCTCCCCGCTAAGCTGACAGCAATCAGACAACAAGCGTTATCAGAATGGGTGGGGTCATGACGCAATCCGATGAGCGGATGTCGCGGGTGGAGATGGACAACATCGACAGCAGCTTCTTCGCGCGTTCCCTGCTCTCGATGGGGCAGACGATGAGCACGACGAACGTCATCATGCAGCTCGCCAATCCGGCGGTCGGCTACGGTGTCGCGCACAGCAAGGTCGAGAACGGGCGGCTCGACAAACATCCGGTCAAACGCGCACGGACCACCGCGTCGTATCTGGCGGTCGCGATTCTCGGCAACGCCGACGACCGGTGCCGGTACCGGCACGCCGTCAACCGCCAGCACGCGCAGGTGCGCTCCGGCGAGAACAGTCCCGTGGAGTACAACGCGATGAACACCGACCTGCAGCTCTGGGTCGCGGCGTGCCTCTACTTCGGGTGGGAGGACATCTACGAGCGTGTCCACGGACCGCTGCAGGGCGCGGATCGCGAGAAGTTCTACCAGCAGGGCAAGGTCTGCGGGACGACGCTGCAGATGCCGGCCGAGGCGTGGCCCGCCACGCGCGACGAGTTCACCACCTACTGGGACGACCAGGTCTCGCGCATCGAGATCAGCGACGAGGTCCGGGACTTCCTCCTCGACATCGCCAATTTCGGTTACGCGCCGGAACGCATCCAGGAGAAGTACGGTCCGGTCAAACTGCGGCGGACCATCGGCTATCTGCCGCAGCCGTTCCGCGACGCACTCCGGGTCGAGTGGACCGACGAGGATCAGGCGTGGTTCGACGGCTACGTCGGCCGGTTGGTGGAGAAAGAGCGTCGCACTCCGCTGTGGGTGTCGCAGTTGGGTTTCCGGCTCCTGCTGGCCGATGTCCGGCTTCGGGTCAAGATGGGGCGGCCGCTCGTCTAGGAGGCGCCGGCGCCGCTCCGGCGCGCGGCCAGGAAGGCGAGTGTTCCGGCGCCCAGGCACGCAACGGCGCCGACCGCGAGACCGACGCGCGCGCCGAATGTCTCGATGATCGCGCCGACGATCGGACCACCGATCGGCGTCGAGCCCATGAACGCCACCGACCACAGCGCCATCACCCGGCCCCGCATCCGCGGTTCGGAATTGAGCTGCAGGGTCGCGTTTCCCGTCGACATGAAGGTGACACTCAACCAGCCGACCCCGAAAAGCGCGCAGATCGCCGTCGGCAGGTTCGGGGCGAGTGCGGTCGCGGCGACGGCGACCCCGAAGCCGAAGGCCGCCAGCGTGAGTGGCCGCAATCCGGTGTTTCCGCGGGCCGCGACCACGAGTCCGCCGACGACCGCACCGACTCCCATCGCCGACGTCATGAAACCGAGGGCTTGCGGCCCGCCGTCGAAGACGAAGTCCGCGGCGGCGGGCAGCGTGACCGGGAAGTTGTACGTCAGGGTCCCGACGAGCGCCATGGTCGCCAGTGGAATCCACAGCGCGGGGCGACTCCGGACATATCGAAGACCCTCGCGCAGCTGACCTTTCGCGCGCGGAACCGGTGATTCCGCGGTGATCTTCGACGAGTCGAGCGCGAGCAGCGACGCGACTACGGCGATGAAGCTGACCGCGTTGATGGCGAAGCACAGACCGGAACCGACGAGGGCCAGGATCACCCCGGCCACCGCCGGGCCCACGGCGCGAGCGGCGTTCACCATGACCGAGTTGAGGGTGACCGCGTTGCGGATGAGGTCCTTGCCGACGATCTGATGGATGAACGCCTGTCGCGCCGGCTGTTCGAAGGCGTGGCCGAGCCCGAGCATCACCGCCAGCACGCCGACGTGCCAGACCTGCACCACCCCCGTGAGGGTGACGGCGGCGAGCGCCGCGGCCAGCAGCCCCATCATCGACTGCAGGACGATGAGCAGGCGTCGACGATCGACGCGGTCGGCGATCACGCCCGCGTACGGCCCGATGAGCAGGACCGGTAGCGCCTGCAGGGCGACGATGAGTCCCAGGACGGACGCCGACCCGCTCAGCGTCAGCACGAGCCACGCCTGCGCCGTCGCCTGCATCCACGAACCCGTCATCGAGACGGCCATGCCGGCGTAGAACAGGCGGTAGTTGGGGATGCGCAACGACGCGAACATGCTCGTCCGGTCGGCGTCGTCGGGGCGGCGACGACCGCCCGGTTCGCGCTCCCGGGGTTCGTCTCCGATCTCGGGAACACGGTCGTCGGTCATCGCCGACCATCGTAGGCGCGTGCGCCTCCACCCACGGGCCCGCCTCCAGTAGGGTCGGCGGGATGACGCAGACGGTGATCGTGTCGGGCGGGACGGGCGGCCTGGGGTCGGCGGTCACCCGCACGTTGCTCGACGACGGATGGCGCGTGGTGGTGCCCGGGCGCACCGAAGCCGGGTTGTCACGCCTCCCGGAATCGGACCGGTTGGTCGGTGTGCACGCCGACCTCTTCGACGAGGCGTCGGTCGCCGAGGTCGTGGCGATCGCCTCGAGCGACGCGTCGGCGCCGGTGACCGCGGTGGTGAACCTGGTGGGCGGGTTCGCGATGGGGGAGCGGGTCGACGCGACACCGGTCGACGAGTTCGAGCGACTGCTCCGGCTCAACCTGCGGCCGCTGTATCTGCTGTCCGCGGCGGCCATTCCGAAGATGATCGAGGCCGGCGGCGGGTCGATCGTCGGGGTGTCGGCGAAGGCGGCGTTCGCACCCTTCTCCGGTGCCGCGGGGTACGTCACGTCGAAGGCGGCGGTGTGGGCGTTCATCAGTGCGCTCGCCGCCGAGTACAAGTCCGACGGCATCCGGGCCAACGCGATCCTGCCGTCGGTGATCGACACCCCGGGCAACCGCGCCAGTCAACCGGATTCGTCGCGGGCGGGCTGGGTGTCGCCCGAGTCGATCGCTCAGACGATCTCGTTCCTGGTCTCCGATGCCTCGAGTGCGATCACCGGTGCGCAGGTCCCCGTGCCGGGCGTCGGCTGAGCTCCGCGCGATCAGCGGATCGGACGCACAGTCGACGGGTTGTGAAAGCTGTTGGGGTGCTGACGGTCAGGCTTCAGTGGTCGCGCGACTTGGCCGGGCGTGCACATACGCTTCGACGACGGTGCGCATCACCGGTTTTCCGTCACCGTTGCGCAGCTCCGCCGACGAGGTGACCAGAGCGCGGGCACGGTCATCGAACTCGATCGCGTCGATGACGGTCGACCCGGTGAGGGTGTCGCCGGGGCGGACGGGACGCAGGAATTCGACGTCGCCCAGTCGCTTGCCCGCGATCACCCGCCAATTGTTCAGCACGCCGGTGACATTGAGCCTCTGGTAGATCGACATCGTGTGCAGCCCACTGGCGATCAGCCCGCCGTAGGGGCCGCGTTCGGCAACGGCCTTGTCCACGTGGAAGTCCTGCGGATCCCATGCGCGGGCGAAGTCGAGCAGTTCGTCTTCGCTGACGTGATGCGTGCCGAACTCGAAGATCTGGCCCACGGACAGGTCATCGGCCCACAAGCGGTCCGATGCGTCGCTCACCTCAGGTCTGCCGCGATCTTCGGCCAGGTGGTCTCGAGGTCGCGTTCCCAGTAACCCCAGGAGTGGGTGCCGCTCGGCCGGAAGGTGACCTCGTGCGGCACCTTGAGGGCCCGCATGCGCGAGACCATCTGCTTGGTGCACTCGTTGACCGCGGCCTCGATGATGCCGCCGATGACCATCTGGTTGGCCAGCGTCAGTGGATCGCCGGCGACCAGCGGCGCCTCGAGCCGGTCGAACTGACCGGGCATGCCGGTGCCGCTGGTCATGTAGACCTTGGTGCCGCGCAGCTTGTCCGCGTGGATGTACGGGTCGTTGTCCCGCCACCCGGCCGAATTGACCGGTCCCCACATGTTGTTCAGGTTGCCCTGCCCGCGGTCGGCGACGACCATCCGGATGTAGGCCTGTCCCACCGGGTCGCTGGTACGCGCGCATCCGCTGTAGGCGGCGGCCGACCGGTAGAGCTTCGGTGCGGCGATCGCGAGGTTGAGCACCGATGTCCCGGCCATCGAGATCCCGGCGATCGCGTTGACCTTGGTGGTGTCGAATTCCTTGTCCACCAGCGGCGGGAGCTCCTTGGTGAGGAACGTCGTCCACTTGTTGCGGCCGAGTACCGGATCGTCGTGCTGCCAGTCGGTGTAATAGGAGAACGCGCCGCCGATCGGCGTGACGACGTTGACCTCTTTGTCGGAGAAGAACTTCGCGTACTGGGTCTTGGCCGCCCAGGTCGCGGAGTCCTCGCCGCCGCCGGCGCCGTTGAGCAGGTAGAGCGTGGGGCGCGACTTGGTGGTGTCCTTGGGGCGCAACACGTTGACGGGGATGAGTTTGCGCATCGCCGCCGAGTACACGATGAGTGTCGACTGCTGGGCGGAGTCGTGGACCACGGTGTCTATGCGAGCGCGATCGGGATCGGGGGTCGGCTCGGCCAGCGCGGCCGGAGCCCATCCGGCGGTCGCGACCGCAACGGCAGATCCGACGACGCACAGTCGTCGCAACCAGGAGGATCGCACCACTAGCCCCTTCTGTTAACAGAATTCTCAGACGTAACAAAGGTAGCCGAGTTCGACTGGCGCTCCCAAGTCGAGAAGGTGCTCGTCACCCAGTTGTGACGTCACGTTCGAGGGGAGAACCCGATTACTTGACGCGATCCTTGAGCAGGAGCCGGACGGTGAGTTCGAGCCGGTTCGTGACGTCGGTCGCCGACGCGCGACGGGTCAGCCACTGCACCAGGTTCGACATCCACACATCGGAGAGGACGCGCGCGATCGCGAGATCTTCCTCGGTGGGTTCGCCGTCGTCGACGATCGCTCCGGCGAGGAGCCGGTCGATGATCCCGGCGACCTGGTCGACCTCGGCGGTCGCCGACGCGTCGGCGAACATGAACGCGCGCGTCATCGCCTCGGTGAGAAGCGGATCGCGCTGCATCGCGAAAGTGATCATGTCCAGGACATGACGGAGGCGGTCGATCGCGGTGTCGCCGCGCAACTGGGAACGATCGACCTTCGACTCGACTCGCTCGAACTCGCGGGCGAGCGCGGTGACGAGAAGGTGGACCTTCGACGGGAAGTAGCGGTACAGCGTCCCGACGGCGACGTCGGCCTTGTCGGCGACGGTGCGCATCTGCACGGCGTCGTATCCGCCCTTGGACGCCAGCGCGAGGGTGGCGTCGAGGATGCGGCGGCGGCGTTCGCGCTGCGCGGTGGAGCCGGCTTCGGGCGAGGCGGCCGGCGCCGCAGCCCCGTTGGGGGCGTCGACCGCGGCGTTGCCGGGTGCAGAACGGGCCATGTGTTCTCGAACATCCTCACGTGATCAAACGTCTCAATGGGTGGATCGTGGGTGGCTACCCGATCCGAGTACACCCATGGCATATTAGAACAGGTTCTAATTATTCGTCACAACTCGACATACAGGGATTGCCAGTGACAATCGCCACGTCTTCCGAGCAGATCGCGGTCCGTGACAGCATCGCGTCCTGGGCGCGCTCCACCAGTGTGACCGATATCGTGCGGTCCGACCTCGACAAGCCGAGCGACCAGTGGACCGGTCTATTTTCGCAGATCGCCGATCTGGGCGTGTTCGCCGCGGCGGTCCCCGAGGCGTCCGACGGTCTCGGCGCGAGTTTCCTCGACGTGGCCGCCATGCTCGAGCAGTGTGGGGCCGATCTCGTCCCCGGCCCGCTCGGTCCGACGGTGACCGCGGCGATCGCGCTGGCGGTTCGCCGTGCGGATTCGGCGCAGGGCGACACCGACCGGTCTGCCGGACTGCTGGGCGAGGTGCTGGCCGGGTCGGTGCCGGTGGTGACGCCCGCGACGAGCTATGCCGGTAAGGGTCTCACCCTGGCCGACGGCGCACTCGACCTCGGGCTCGTCACCGGCTACGTCGAGGGTTGCGCCGTGATGGTCGAATTCGGGACCGACGATCGGGAACGGTCGTGGTGGATCGTGCCGCCGGGCGTCGGAGTCGCCGACGTCACGCCACAGACCCCGCTCGACGGCACGGCCTCGGTCAGCCACGTGACACTGTCCGGGGTCGCGGCCGAGGACCTCATCGAACTGGGCGAGGGGACGTTCGTCGCGGGCCTGCTGTCGGCGACGCTCGCCGCTTATCAGAGCGGCGTCACCCGGTGGGCTCTCGACACCGCCGTCGAGTACGCGAAGGTCCGCACCCAGTTCGGCGTGCCGATCGGGTCGTTCCAGGCGATCAAGCACATCTGCGCCGAGATGCTGTGCCGCAGCGAACGCGTCACCGCGGTCGCGTGGGATGTCGCCGGCGCGGTCGACGACGTGCTCGCGGCCGGGACGGGGGACGGGCTCGCTCCGGCGCTCGAGCAACTCGAGATCAGCAGGCTGGCCGCCGACGTCGTGGTGGGCCGCGACCCGGTCGCCAACACCAAGGACTGCGTCCAGGTCCTCGGCGGCATCGGGTTCACCTTCGAGCACGACGCCCACCTCTATCTGCGCGCCGCACTCGCCGCGCAGGCGGCGCTCGCGAACGCGTCGTCGCACGCCGCCGCCCTCGCCCGGCTCGGGCTCGCGGGGGCGCGGCGGCGCTTCCGTCTGGATCTCTCGCAGGTCGAGGACCGTCGCGACGAGGTCCGGACGACCGTCGCGCGGATCGCCGACGCCGAACCCGACGATCGTCGCCGGCTGCTCGCCGAGACCGGCTACCTGACCCCGCACTGGCCGGCGCCGCACGGTCTGGGGGCGGATGCCGCGATGCAGCTGCTGATCGACACCGAGCTCGAGTCGGCCGGGATCGAGCGGCCCGACCTCGTGATCGGCGCATGGGCGATCCCGACCATCCTGGAACACGGCACCGACGCGCAGCGCGAGCGGTTCGTCGCCCCGACGCTGGCCGGCGACATCGTGTGGTGCCAGCTGTTCTCCGAACCCGAGGCCGGATCGGACCTGGCCGCGTTGCGCACACGGGCGGAACGGGTCGACGGCGGCTGGCGCCTGGACGGCCAGAAGATCTGGACCTCGCAGGCACACAACGCCCAGTGGGCGATCTGCCTCGCGCGCACCGATCCCGAGGCGCCGAAGAACAAGGGCATCACCTACTTCCTCGTCGACATGGGTTCGTCCGGCATCGACATCCGGCCGCTGCGCGAGCTCTCCGGGCGGGCCAACTTCAACGAGGTCTTCCTCGACGGCGTGGTCGTGCCGGATGACTGTGTCGTCGGCGAGATCAACGGCGGCTGGCGGCTGGCCCGCACCACCCTCGCGAACGAGCGGGTGGCGATGGGCGGTACCGGCCTCGGCAAGGAGATGGAGTCGCTGCTCTCGCAGGTGCGGTCGATGGATCGGGAGCTGACCGCCGAGGAGCTCGCGTCGCTCGGCACCCAGCTCGCCGACGCCCACGTCGGCCGGGTCCTCGACGCGCGGGCGGCGACCAGGCAACTGGCCGGGCTCGACCCCGGTGCGTTGTCGAGCGTGCGCAAGCTGATCGGCGTCGAACATCGCCAATCGGTACCCGATCTCGCGCTGCGGCTCCTGGGGGTCGCGGGTCTGGCGGCGACCGAGGCGTCCGACGCGGTCCTGCAGAACCGCTGCCTCTCGATCGCGGGCGGCACGACTCAGATCCTGCGCACGGCCGCGGCGGAACGCATTCTCGGTTTGCCGCGGTAACCGGCTGCGGCGAAAGTGCCGAAACCGCAGATAAACGCCGATTCCGACACCCTTGCGCGCGGACTCTGATACAACTAGAACAGGTTCTAGTTCTTGACGGGTTCATGGTGAGGGAGGCACAGGGTGGACTTTGCCCTGGACGGCACGGCGATCGCGGTTCGCGACGTCGCCGAGGACGTGTTCGCGCGACGGCAGCCCGACTGGGAGTCGACGTTCGGTGGGCGTCATTCCGGTGGGACGGCCGCGGCCGAGCAGGAGGCGACCCGCGGCGGGTTCGAGGCCGATGGCTGGCAGGCGCTCGTCGACGCCGGACTGCTCGCCCTGCCCCTGCCGGCCTCGCTCGACGGTGACGAGGTCGACGAGTCGGGTCTGCTCCCGTTGTTCCGCCGGATGGGCCGGGCCGCGGCGGTGACGCCGGCGCTCGGATCGCTGACCGCGGCGCTCGTGTTCGCCAGGGCCGACGCCCAGGACGGCGAGGGATCGGTGTGGTCGCGGTTCGGCAGTTCGCTCACCGGCGGCAGTTGGGTGTCGGTGGCGATCGGCGAACACGGCGACGCCCTGACGGCGCATCCGCGGACCTCGGTCCGTGACGGGCGGCTCACCGGCACGAAGGTCGGCGTCCTGCACGCCGACGGTGCCTCACTGTTCCTGGTGGCCGCCGATGCCGGTGTCGTCGCCGTCTCGCCTGATGCCGACGGGGTCACCGTCACGCGCACACCGGCCTCGAGCGGCTGGGGCGAGTACACGGTGGCCTTCGACGACGTACCCGTCGACGACGCCGACATCCTGGTCCGCGACCTTGCGATCCTCCGCGATCGCTACCGCCTGGCGTTGTGCGCCTACGCCGACGGCCTGGTCGCCGGCGCCACCCGACTGACCGCCGACCACGTCTCCACGCGCGAGCAGTTCGGCAAGCCGATCGCCTTGTTCCAGGCGGTGGGCCAGCAACTCGCCGACATCTACGTCGTCGGCCGGTCGATGGAGCTCGCGACCACCTCGGCGGCCTGGCGGTTGTCCGAAGGTCTGGACGCCGCAACCGATCTCGCGATCGCCGCCTACTGGCTGGCCGAGGAGGTCCCGCCGACCACGCGGACGATGACCCACCTGCACGGCGGCATCGGAGTCGACATCACCTATCCGCTTCACCGCTACTTCTCGCTCACCAAAGACCTCGCGCGTCTGGTGGGCGGAGCGCACGTGCGGCTCGACGAGCTCGCCGACATCACCGACGTCCCCGCCGACGACACCCGTATCGCAGAGGTGCCCGATGTTCATTGATCTCACCCCCGAACAGCGCGCGCTGCGCGCGGAACTGCGCGAGTACTTCGCCGACCTCGTCACCCCCGACGAGGCAGCGGTGATGCTGACCGAACGCCACGGCCCGACCTACCGCAAGGTCATCAAGCGGATGGGCGACGACGGCTGGCTGGGCGTCGGCTGGCCGACGGAGTTCGGCGGCAAGGGTTTCGGTGAGATCGAACAGCAGATCTTCACCAACGAGGCCGTGCGCGCCGACGTCCCGCTGCCGGCGGTGACGCTGCAGACCGTCGGGCCGACGCTGCAGGTCCACGGCACCGAGGAGCAGAAACAGAAGTTCCTGCCCGCGATCCTGGCCGGTGATGTGCACTTCGCCATCGGCTACACCGAACCCGAGGCCGGCACCGACCTGGCGTCGTTGACCACCACCGCCGTCCGCGACGGCGACCACTATGTGGTCAACGGCCAGAAGATCTTCACGACCGGCGGTCACGACGCCGACTACATCTGGCTCGCTGTCCGCACCGACCGGGATGCTCCCAAGCACAAGGGCATCTCGATCCTGATCGTCGACACCTCCGACCCCGGTTTCACGTGGACGCCGATCATCACCGCCGACGGCGCGCACCACGTGAATGCCACCTACTACCAGGATGTCCGGGTTCCGGTGTCGATGCGTGTCGGCGAGGAGGGGGGCGGGTGGAAGCTGATCACCACTCAGCTGAATCACGAGCGCGTCATGCTCGGCCCCGCCGGCCGCATCGACGGGCTCGCGGCCCGGGTGCGTGCCTGGGCGCAGCGGCCGGGCCCCGACGGGACGGTCATCGCCAAGCATCCCGACGTCCGTCGCGCGCTCGCGACCATCGACGCCTACGGCCGCATCAACGAGTTGCTCAACTGGCAGGTGGCCGCGACAGGTGAGGCCATCTCGATGGCCGACGCGGCGGCCACCAAGGTGTTCTCGACCGAACGCATCCAGACCGTCTGCCGGATGGTCGACGAGATCATCGGGCGCTACGGCGATTTCGCCGATCCGGAGACCGCGGCGCTGGTGAACTGGCTCGACGTCCAGGAGAAGCGCCACGTCGTCATCACGTTCGGCGGTGGCGTCAACGAGGTCATGCGCGACATGATCGCGACCGCCGGCCTCGGACTCCCGCGGGCCAAGCGGTGAGCGCGCCCGAGCTCGCCCGCGACGGCGTCGCCGGAGACGAGGCGATCAGAGCCGCCGCGCAGGAGATCATCGACGCCGGACCGAGCGCACCGGTCACCGGGCGGGACCCGATCAATCAGCCCATGATCAACAACTGGGTCGAGGCGATGGGCGACACGAACCCCGTCTACACCGACGACGCGGCGGCCCGGGACGCCGGCCATCCCGGCATCGTCGCACCGCCCGCGATGGCGCAGGTGTGGACGATGCGCGGCCTCCACGGGGTGCGGACCGCGGACGACCCGCTGGGTCGCGCCAGCGAACTCTTCGACGAGGCCGGCTTCACCTCTGTGGTGGCGACCAACTGCGACACCGTCTATCACCGCTACACCCGCCCGGGCGAGGAGGTAGCGCTGTCGGCCGAACTCGTCGAGGTCGTCGGGCCGAAGAACACCGCGCTCGGTGAGGGCTGGTTCTTCACGACCCGGAACGTCTGGTCGGTGGGCTCAGGCGACGGGTCGCGTGAGGTCGTCGCCGAGATGCGCTTCCGCATCCTGAAGTTCCGTCCCGCCGCACGTGCTGCTGCCGAGCCGGCTTCCGACGCGGGGGTTCCCGACGACCTCGACCCGGCGCGGCTGCTCAAGCCGAGCGCATCCCGGGACACCGCCTTCTTCTGGGACGGCGTGGCCGCCCACGAGCTGCGCATCCAGCGTGACGGCGACGGGGCGCTGCGGCACCCGCCGGTGCCGGCGACCTGGAAGCCGCGCGAGGCCGACGGAACCGTCCCGCCAACGGATTACGTGGTCGCGGCCGGTACCGGCACCGTCTACAGCTATGTCGTGCATCGAGCGCCGAAGGTGCCCGGGCGGCGGTTGCCGTTCGTCGTGGCCCTCGTCGAACTCGACGAGGGAATCCGCATGCTCGGTGAGCTCCGGGGCGTCGAACCCGAGCAGGTGGCCATCGGCATGCCGGTGCGCGCGACCTATCTCGACTTCCCTGCCGATGACGAGGCCGGGACTCCGGCCTGGACCCTGCACGCGTGGGAACCGGCCGTGCCTACCGAAGGGGAGCCCGCATGACAAGCGTTGCCACCGACCCCGCTGCCGTCGGAACGACGCTGCCGGCGTTGACGATCGAGGCGACCCCCACGTTCGTGGTGGCCACCGCGCTGGCTACACGCGACTTCCAGGACGTGCATCATGATCGCGACCTCGCACAGGCGAAGGGGTCCAAGGACATCTTCGTCAACATCCTCACCGACACCGGGCTGGTGGAGCGGTTCGTCACCGACTGGGCTGGCCCGACCGCCCGAATCCGCTCGATCGCACTGAAACTCGGCGTCCCCTGGTATGCCTACGACACGGTCACCTTCACCGGCGAGGTCACCGCGGTCGACGCCGGGGTCATCACCGTCGCCGTGACCGGGACGAATTCGCTGGGCAAGCACGTCATCTCGACCGTCACGCTGACGATCGGTGCGACCGAACCCGACACGGTCGGTTCGCCTGCGGGTCGAGGAGAGGGACTCTGATGGGATCACTGTCCGGTCAGGCGGTCATCGCCGGCATCGGTGCCACCGAGTTCTCCAAGGATTCCGGGCGCAGCGAACTGCGGCTCGCCGCGGAGGCGGTGTCGGCGGCGATCGCCGACGCCGGTCTCACACCCGCCGACGTCGACGGCCTCGTCACGTTCACGATGGACACGAACAGCGAGATCTCCGTCGCACGCGCCGTGGGGATCGGGGACCTGACGTACTTCTCGCGGATCCACTACGGTGGCGGTGCGGCGTGCGCCACGGTGCAGCAGGCCGCGATGGCGGTGGCGACGGGTGTCGCCGACGTCGTGGTGGCCTACCGCGCATTCAACGAACGGTCGGGACTGCGGTTCGGGCAGGTCAATTCGGCGGTGGCGAACCAGGAGAACTCGTCCGGTACCGAGAACGCTTTCACCTACCCGCACGGTCTGTCCACTCCCGCCGCGTTCGTCGCGATGATCGCGCAGCGCTACATGCACGACTTCGGCGCCACCAGTGAGGATTTCGGCCGGATCGCGGTCGTCGATCGCAAGCACGCGGCGGTGAACCCGGACGCGTTCTTCTACGACAAGCCGATCACCCTCGAGGATCACCAGAACTCGCGGTACATCGCCGAACCGTTGCACCTGCTCGACTGCTGCCAGGAATCCGACGGCGGCGTCGCGCTGGTGATCGTCTCGCCGGAGCGCGCGAAAGACCTGCCGCACAAGCCCGCGGTGATCGCGGCCGCCGCGGCCGGCAGTGCTGCCGACCAGTACATCATGACCAGCTATTACCGGGACGAGCTCGCCGGTCTGCCGGAGATGGGGCTCGTCGGCCGGCAGCTGTGGTCGCAGTCGGGTCTGAACCCCGACGACATGGACATGGCGATCCTCTACGACCACTTCACCCCGTACACACTCCTGCAGCTCGAGGAGCTGGGATTCTGCGGTCGGGGCGAGGCCAAGGACTTCGTCCGGGAACCGGGTGCCCTCGAGGTGGGTGGCCGGTTGCCGCTGAACACGCACGGCGGCCAGCTGGGCGAGGCCTACATCCACGGCATGAACGGGATCGCCGAAGGGGTCCGGCAGATCCGCGGGACCTCGGTCAACCAGGTCGAGGCGGCCGAGAAGGTCGTCGTGACCGCCGGGACCGGCGTTCCCACAAGCGGATTGGTGCTGACCGCATGACAGCTGACTATCCGATGCACTTTTCCTCCACCAATTCACTCCGTAGAACCAAGGAGCGCGCACGATGAAGTTCAACCTCGCCGATGTCTTCGAGACCGTCGCCGACTCGGTGCCCGAGCGGATCGCGCTCAGCTACCAGGGCCGCCAGATCAGCTACGCCGAACTCGACACCCTCTCCAACCAGGTGGCACATCTGTTCGCCGGCGCGGGGATCGGTGCGTTCGACAACGTCGCGCTGTTCCTGAAGAACAGCATCGGCCACGTGACGAGTCTGCTGGGGCTGCTGAAGGTGCGCGCGGTCCCGGTCAACGTGAACTACCGCTACACCAACGCCGAACTGCAGTACATCTTCGACAACTCCGACTCCCGCGCGATCATCGTCGAACTGCCCGAGCACCAGCGCAGCGTCGCCGCGCTGCTCGCCGAGACCCCCACCGTGCGAACGGTGTTCGTCATCGGGGACATCGTCGAGGAACTCCGTGCGGCGGTCGCCGACCTGCCCGACGACCGCGTCGTCGAGATCGTGTCGTTCGCCGACGCGGAGTCCAAGCCCGACGGCCGGGACTTCGAGCCGCGCAACGGCGAAGAGCTCTACCTGCTCTACACCGGCGGCACCACCGGGTACCCGAAGGGCGTCATGTGGCAGCACGACGACTTCTTCCGCAAGCCGCTTTCCGGCGGCAACCCCTACGGCGAGGCCCGCAAGGATCTCGCGGAGATCGGCACGGCGGTCAAGGATTTTCCGCCCATCGCGTTCCTGCTCGCGGCGCCGCTCATGCACGGCGCGGCGTCGTACTCGCTGTTCACGTTCTTCACCCTCGGTGGCCGGCTGGTCATCCAGCGCGACTTCGACCCCGAGGCGATCGTGACCGAGATCGAGAAGGAGAAGGTCAACATCGTCCTCATCGTCGGCGACGCCATGGGCATGCCGCTCGTCGAGGAGCTCGAGAAGCGGAAGGACTCCGTCGATCTGTCGTCGATGTTCTCGATCACCTCCGGCGGCGCGATCTGGTCCCAGCACGTGCGGGACCGGATGCTCGCGGTGAAACCGGATCTGGTGCTGCGCGACAACTTCGGCGCGTCGGAGTCGGGCAACGACGGCGAGATCATGATGGACGAGAACGGGAACCTGAAGGTCCCGCCGACGGACCGGATGATGGTCGTCGACGAGCGGCACAACAAGATCGAGCCCGGCTCGGGCGAGGTCGGTTACATCGCGCGCATCGGCAACGTCCCGCTCGGCTACTACAAGGACGAGGAGAAGACGGCGAAGACCTTTCCGACGCTGGCCGACGGCACCCGGATCTCGATCCTGGGCGACATGGGCACCGTGGAGGCCGACGGTTCGATCGTGTTCCTCGGACGCGGTTCGCAGTGCATCAACACCGGCGGCGAGAAGGTCTACGCCGAGGAGGTCGAGGCGGTGCTGCACGCGCATCCGGCGATCGCCGACGCGCTCGTCGTCCCGGTTTCCGACGAGAAGTACGGCCAGCGGGTCGCGGCGGTGGTCAACGTCGCCGACGGGGCCGACGAGCCGTCGTTGGAGGAGATCCAGGACCACTGCCGGGAGACCCTCGCCCGCTACAAGGTGCCCCGCACGGTCGTCTTCGTCGACGAGGTCAAGCGGACCCCGGCCGGCAAGGCCGACTACCGCTGGGCCAAGGCCGCGGCCGCGGCGAACGAGGCCGCCCCGGTCTGATCAGCCCTCGAGTGCCAGGCGCACTCCGAGCCCGATCAACGCGACTCCGCCGATCGCTTCGACGCGACGGCGGATTCGTGCGCTCTGCAGCCATCCGGCGATTCGGCCGGCGGCGCCCACCAGCACGGTGAAGTACGCGGCGGTCAGCGCGATGTAGATCGCCCCCAGCCCGAGCGTCGTCCATCCCGTCGAGTAGCCGTCCGGCACGAAGCCGGGCAGGAGACTGATGAACAGGATGCCGATCTTCGGGTTGAGGATGTTGGTGAGCAGGCCGGCGGTGAAACCGGAGAACAGCAGTCCCGCCTTCCGGCCCGCGGGCGGCTCGACCACGTCATGCGATGCCGCGAGATCAGGTGCGGCGCGCAGCATCGCGCGGACCGAGCTGATACCCATCCACACGAGGTAGCAGGCCCCGACGATCTTGAGGATCTCGTAACCGGTCTCGCTGGCCTGCAGCAATGCCGACAGGCCCAGGACCGCGGCGGTGACCCAGACCATCAGTCCGCACACGATGCCGGCGGCGGTCCGGAAGGCTTCGCCGCGTCCACCACGGACCACTCCGCGCAGGACCACCAGGGTGTCCGGACCCGGCAGCAGCACGATCAGCGTCGCGGTGACGATGAAGGACAAGAGGGCGGCGAGCATGAAGGTCATGGTAGGAACCGGGGCGCGGGCGAGCGCGCCGGGGCCGGTGGCCCCCACTGCTGGCCGAGCAGCGTCGACCGAGCGCAGCGAGGACGCCGCGTCCGTCGAGGTCACCAACGCGGCGTCGGCGAATGCCACCCCGAAGCCGCCCGGTGTCCCCCCGGTGATGAACCATCGTCGGGTCACGGCTCGATCACCAGCCGGCTGATCAGGGCGCCGTCGAGAACGAATCGGTAGTGCAGATCGGCAACGCCTCCGGGGAAGTCGCCCTGCAGATGTTGTCCGACGTCGACGGTGTCGCCGGTTGCGGTCGCGCCGGTGAACTCGGACGTGTAGGTGTACTCACTGCCGCTGACCGAGGCGGCCAGCCAGGCGCTGATCTCGTCGCGTCCCGCGTGGTCGTGGCCCTCGTCGGTCACCACCGCATCGGCGGTGAACATGGCGAGCGCCTGGTCGTCGTCCCGCGCGTCGAGCGCGGTCATGAAAGTCCTGATCGTGTCGGGGAGTGCATCCCATTCTGTGTTCATGACCCCACCGTGGGGCTTCCCCCAAGGGGAGGGTCAACCCAGCATGCTGCAGTGTTGACCTTGCCCCAGGGGAAGGTTGCACGATGTTCTCACCTGGCACACCGGATCACCGAGGATGACGCACATGGGGGCACGGGTCTCGATCGGTGACTTCGCGGTGATGACCGGCCTGAGCCGGAAGGCGTTACGGCACTACCACGACATCGGCATTCTCGAACCGGCCCCAGGTCGATTCCGACACGGGCTATCGCTTCTACGACACCGGCCAGGTCGACCACGCGCACATCATCCGCCGGTTCCGATCTCTGGGCATGTCCATTCCCGACATCAAGGCGCTGCTGAGCGCGGACGATGCCGCGACGCGCACCGAGATCATCACGACTCATCTCGAGCAGATGGAGGCGCAGCTCCAGCAGACTCGGGACAGCGTCGGCGCCCTGCGCGAACTGCTCTCGCCGGTATGCACCCCCGCGTCGATCGCGGTGCGCCACGAACCCGCGCTTGCCGTGTGGTCCGTCGGCGGCACCATCGACACCGCGGAGATCGACGACTGGTTCGCGGTGACGCTGAGCACGCTGCGGGACGCGGTCGCCACGGCGGCCGGCGCGCCGGTGGCGGTCGTGCCCGGCGGTCTCTATGACCGCGCCCTGTTCCTCGAATCACGCGGCGAGGCAACCATGTTCGTCCCCGCGCCGCCATCCGCCACCCCTCCGGAAGGTGTCCGTGCCGAGGTTCTGCCGCCGGCCGAGTACGCGGTACTCGCCCACGCCGGCGGTCACGACGGCATCGATCGCAGTTACGGGGCCCTGGGCACATTCGCGAACGAGCACCTGATCAGCCGTCAGGGCCCGATCCGCGAGCATTACCTCGGCGGCACGATCGCCGATCCGACCGCGTTCACCACCACCGAGATCTGCTGGCCGATCCTCGGCACGAGCACACCGCCGGAATGATGGCAGCCCGACACCAGGTACCGAGGCGGCGCGTCAGGTCAGCCGCAGCACGCCCCACAGTGCGACCACCGCGACGACGAGCGTGGCGGGAACGGTGAGTGCGCCGAGGCGTAGGTACTCGCGCGAGGTCGGGGCGCCCGTGCCCCCGCCGGAGCCGTCGCGGTGCATGATGTCGCGCCACAGCAGGTTGGCCAGCGACCCGAAGTAGGCGAGGTTGGGTCCGAGGTTGACGCCGAGGAGCATCGCCAGGACCAGGCCGGGTTCGTGGGCGACGAGCGGGATGAGCAGCAGGGTGGCGGGCAGGTTGTTCACCAGGTTGGCGAGGACCGCGGCCAGCGCGGCGACCGCGAGCAGCGCGAGGAGTGATGAGTCATCCGGGATCAGGTTGCCGATCCAGTCGCCGATCGGGCCGGTTCGCACCGGGAGGATGACGACACCGAGCACGGCGACGAATCCGAGGAACGGGATGTTCAGGGCTTGCACCGTCTCCCGCACAGTGGGCAGCGGTGCGTCGAGCAACCGCGGCACCGTGAAGGCGACCGCGCCCACGCCGGCCACCGCGGCCAACGGGACGCCCAGCGGTTCGGTCACGACGAAGGCGACCAGCAGCAGGCCGAGCATCACCAGCATGAGGGTGGGGCGGGGCGGCGTATCCACCGGAGCCGGATCGCCGGCGATCGAATCGGCTGCCGGGGCAGCGCGCGCGAGAGAGTCGGCGAAGTACATCCGGAAGATGAGGTATTCGACGACGATCGCGGCGACCCAGGGCGCCAGCATGACGCCGGTGAACCCGAGGAAGGTCAGCCCGGTCGCGGTGAACGCCAGGAGGTTGGTCAGGTTCGACACCGGCATGAGGGTCGACGCGGTGTTGGCCAGGTGGGCGTTCGCGAACGCGACCGGGGTCACCGGCGCCCCGATCCGCCGCGCGGTGGCGACGGCGACCGGCGTCAGCAGGACAATCGTGGTGTCGAGACTGAGGACCGCGGTCGTCGTCGCCGCGGCCAGGAAGACGATGCGCAACAACCGATGTGGCGAGGCCCGACTCCACCGGGCCAGGAGGGCGCCGATCCAGGTGAAGACCCCGGCGCGGGCGCAGGCGTCGGCGATCACCAGCATCGCGGCCAGGAAGCCGATGGTCGGCGCCATCGTGGCGATCTCGTCGGCGGCCTGCTCGACGTCGGCCAGGCCGAGCGCGAGGAGCAGCGCGGCGACCGGTGCGGCCACCACAACGGCCGGAACACGCTGGGCGACAACGGTCGCGACGATCACCACGAGCAGGGCGGCGACTCCGACCAGGGTGCCGGCGATGCTGTCCGCGGTGAGTACCACCGGGACAGGCTACTCAGTCGCGGGCGTAGGTGTCGTCGCGGTCCTGGTCGGGGTCGGACTCGATGGTCGGCGGCACCTCGACGACGCGTCGCGGCGTGAGCCACAGCAGCGCGACCGAACTGACGAGCATGATCCCGCCCAGGACGAGGCAGGCGTACTCGAACGGCACGTAGAACGCCTCTTGACTGCCGTCGGCGATCTTCTCCGCGAGCGATGCGGCCTGACCGGACAACCGGTCCACGACGACCGTCGCCTCGGCGAGGGATCGCTCGATCAGCGTCCCGGCCTGGTCGGCCTGGGCGACCATGGCCTGGCCGCCGGCGGTGTCGCCGGCGGCGATGCGCTGCTCACCGGCGGCGGTCAGTTGATCGCGGGCCAGTTGTGCGGTCTCGCCGATGCGCGACTGGTATCCCGCGGCGACGATGCTGCCCGCGATCGCGATACCGATCGCGGCGCCGATCTCCCGGGCGGTGTCGTTCACGGCCGAGCCGACGCCCTGGTTGTCGAGCGGGGTGTTGGACATGATGGCCGTCGTGGCGGGTGCCGACGCCAGACCGATCCCGACCGCTATCAACGCGACCACGCCGGCGAGCGTCCAATACGTCTCGTACCGGAACGATCCGAGGAGGATCAGCCCGACGCCGGACAGCAGGGCGCCGGCGGCGATGACGAACTTGAGCGAATCCAGTCGTACGGCAAGCCAGTTCGCGATGAGCGTGGTGAGGCCGACGCCGGCCACGAACGGCATCAGCGCGACCGCCGACTGCAGCGGGGTGTAATCGAAGACCAGCTGCAGCAGTTGCAGCAGCAGGTAGAACATGCCGAACGAGGCGAGAAACTGGACCGCGACCGACAGCGCCCCGGACCCGAAGGCGCGGTTGCCGAGCAACCGGACGTCGAACAGCGGTGACGTCGAGCGCAGTTCCACGGCGACGAACCCGCCGGCGAGCAGGACGCCGCCCACGATGCAGATCAGGACAACGGGATCCGCCCAGCCGCGATGAGGTGCCTCGAGCAGACCGAGGACGACGCCGGTGATGGCCAGGACCGAACAGACGGTCCCCGGGATGTCGAAGCGACCGGGGTCGCTGTCCTTGGAGGTGCCGATCGTCAGGCACAGTGCGGCCGCGACGGCTGACGCGGCGGCGAAGGTGATGAAGATCGAGTGCCAGGAGAAGAACTCCAGGAGGAGCCCGGTGACCAGGAAGCCGGCGATGGCGCCGCCGCCGGCGATCGCCGACCAGATGCTGATCCCGACCGCGCGTTGACCTTCCGGCATCCCGGACGTGATGAGCGACAGGGTGGTGGGCATGATCAGCGCCGCGGCGGCACCGGCGAAGCACCGGGCCAGGATCAGCTGGGTCGGGCCGTCCACCCAGATCGCCACCAGTGAGGCGATGCCGAAGAGGAGAAGGCCGGCGATCAGTACCTCACGGCGCCCCAGCCGATCGCCGATCGCGCCCGCCGGGAGCAGGAGCGCCGCGAGCGCCAGGGTGTAACCGTCGACGATCCAGGTCATCTGACCGGCGTCGGCGCCGGTGTCGATCGCGATGTCGGGCAGGGCCGTGTTGAGGGCGGCCATGGCGGCCACGACCATGCTGACCGACAGGCAGGCGACGAGGACAAGCCAGGCGGACCGGGCGTCGAGGCGGATGGCGGACGGTAATCTCATTCGGCGTCCTGCGCTTTCGGGGTCGGCATGCGGAACCGGTTCGGTCGGCACGTTCGCCGCCACCGCGGTGTTGCGGTTTCGTTATCGCGACACGCTATGTGGGCGCCGACGCTACTCGAGTAACTTGTGACACATTTGTCACTGCAGTATCGATACCGGGCGAATGCGAGACCGCGCCGGTCCCCGTTGGCCCCGGACAACCGAAAGTGGTGACAGGTCATGGCCTCACCCCGAATCGCACGAACCCCCGCCGCTGCTACTCCCGCTGCCGCGACCGCGGCCGCATCGCCTGACGTCGCCCCGAACGGGACCGAGATCTCACCCGCCCGCGTCCATGTGTGGCGTGTGCTGTCGATGCTCGCCGCACTCATCGGCGTCGTCGTGGCACTCGTGGCCATCGCGTCGTCAGCGGTCTGACCCGACCCTCTGGGGAGGTCGGTGCGACCGCCGACGACGCGCGCGCCGACTGCTAGGCGGCGTGCCGCTCGATGGCGGCACCCAGACGCGGCAGGGCCGCGATCACGTACTTCTTCCCCTTGCCGCGCAGCGAGTTGTACGCCTTCGCGAGTGCGGGCTTGGCGGTCTCGGCCTGCTGGTCGGTCACCGACAGCAGGGCCTCGGCCGCGGCATCTCCGTTGGCCGAGAGGTGATCGCCGAAGGCGACACCGGCAGGCTTGGAATCCCAGAAGGGCGCCAGCGCCTTCAGGAAGTCCTCGGCCATCTGATCGGTGGCGCTGCGCACGACACCGGGCTTCACCTTCTGCACCGCGGAGTAGGCGGTCTTCACAGCAGCGCCGCTCAGACCCGACTGGTCGGCCACCTCGGCGTCGATGACACCGACGAGGTCGGTCACCAATGCACTGCGGTTGTCGGCGAGTAGGGGCGTCAGCGAATCGCTCATGGGTGTCTCCTCGGGGATATGCGACGTGGAACCTGCGGGCCGCCTCGCGGGCCGCGTGTGTAGCGTACTGGCCCCACCAGACAGCGGCTCGGGGCTGCGCCCGGGCCGCCGCGGCGTCGGTACTACTGGCGACGTTCGCAGACCACATTGCCGAGGGCCTTCGCGCCGTCGCGTTCGACGACGGTCGCGGTGGCCAGCAACCGGGAGCCGTCCTCCCAGACCTCGACCGCGAGGGTCTCGCCCGGGAACACCACGCCCGCGAACGACGCCGAGTAGTCGGCGACCGCGGTCACGTCGCCGCCCAGGACCTCGTCGACGATCACACGGCAGACCGTGCCGTACGTGCACAGGCCGTGCAGGATGGGCCGGGGAAAGCCCGCGCGGGAAGCGAATCCGGGGTCGGAGTGCAGCGGGTTGCGGTCTCCGCACAAGCGGTAGAGCAATGCCTGCTGGGGGAGCGTCGCAACGGTGAGGCGATGATCCGGCGCACGGTCGGGATAGTCGACCTTGGCCGACGAACCGCGTTCGCCGCCGAATCCGCCCTCGCCCTTCGCGAAGATCGATGAGCGGGACGTCCAGAGGGTCTGCCCGCCGTCGTCGGTGGTCACCGACTCCTGCACGATCACCGCGGCCGACCCCTTGTCCTGGATCTCGGCGATCCGGGTGCGGGTGGTCGCCTTGCCGGCGGCCGGCAGCGGCCGGTAGGCGGTCACCTGCTGGCTGCCGTGGACGACCTTCGCGAGGTCGATGTCGATGCCGGGGAACGAGACCTTCGGGGGCTCGGTGGTGTGGAACCCGGCGGCCACGGTGGCGAAGGTGGGCAGCACCTTCGGCGTCGCGTCGTGGATGTACTCGAGCCCGGTGGTGTCCATCGGGTCTGCTGCGGCACCCACCGCGAGGTTGTAGAGGGCGGCGTCGGACGCCGACCATTCGAAGCTCACCTCGGGCAGTTCGGCACCGAGGGCGACGGAGAGGTCGATGGGCATCGGGTCAGGCTCCTGTCGATGTCGGGGTGGCGGCCTTGGCGGCGATGTCGGTGGCGGCCAGGTATCCAAAGACCATGGCCGGACCGATCGTCGCGCCCGGTCCGGCGTAGGTGTGCCCCATGACCGGCGCGCTGGTGTTGCCCGCCGCGTACAGGCCTTCGATGACCGAGCCGTCGGCCCGCAGGGCGCGGCCCGAGGCGTCGGCGTTGATCCCGCCCTTGGTGCCGAGATCGCCCGGGACCATCTTGACCGCGTAGAACGGGCCCTTGCTGACCTCGCCGAGGCTCGGGTTGGGCTTGTTGGTGATGTCACCGTAGTAGTGGTCGTAACCGCTTGTGCCGCGGCCGAAGTCCTCGTCGACACCCTTGCGGGCGAACCCGTTGAACCGCTCGGTGGTCGCGGTGAGCGCGTCGGCCGGTACCCCGATCTTCTCGGCGAGTTCGCTGATGCTGTCGGCCTTCACGACGACGCCCGACTCGAACCACTTCTTGGGCAACGGCTGTCGCGCGTTGATCCCGGCGAAGAGGTAGCGGTTGCGACAGCGCTGGTCGAAGATCAGCCACGACGGCACGTTCTCGCCGGGGCCCTCGCCCTGGCCGAACTCGCCGCCGTACATCTGGTGTACCGCTTCGACATACGGCAGCGACTCGTTCATGTAGCGCTGCCCGCGCGTGTTCACCATGAAGGTGCCCGGTACCGCCCGCTCCGACAGCGCGAACCACGGACCGCGCGGCAGCGGGATGGTCGGCCCCCACCAGGCGTCGTCCATGAGCGACACCGCGGCGCCGATCTTGAGGCCGGCGTTGATGCCGTCGCCGGTGTTGCTGGGGGCACCGGTGGTCCACTCGGAGCCGATCGGGTCGCGCTGGTACTTCTTGCGCATCTCGTCGTTGTGCTCGAACCCGCCGCAGGCGAGGATCACGCCGTGGCGGGCCCGGATCTCGACCCGCTTGCCGTCGGATTCGGCGATCACGCCGACCACGCGGCCGTCTTCGGTGATGAGGTCGGCGAGTCCGGTGTTCAGTCGGACCGGGACGCCCGCCTCGCGGACGCCGAGAAGGAGCTCGGCCGCGAGTGCTGCGCCCATGGCGATCAGCTTCTTGCCGCGGCTGCGCGCCCAGAAGAACCGGCTGCCGACCTTCGCCATCCGCAGCGGACCGCGCCAGTGACGCAGGCCGGTGTTGAGCCAGCGGTAGTCCGACTGCAGCACGACCATGTTCAGCGGCGCCTTGGTGTACTGCGGGTGCAGGGTCTTCAGGTCGTCACCGAGCCGCCGCGCGTCGAACGGGCGCGGTTCGATCGACCGTCCGGCGAGCCGTCCGCCGGGTGCCTCCGGGTAGTAGTCCGAGTAGTTCTTGACCCACTCGAGGTCGAGGGGGGCGTGCGCCATCAGGAAGTCCAGCGCCTCGGGTCCGCGGTCGATGTAGGCGTCGATGCGGTCGGTGGCCGCGTGTTCGCCGATGATCGCGTGGACGTACTCGCGGGCCTTGTCCGGGGTGTCGGTCACGCCGTCGCGGCGGAGCACCGAGTTGTTCGGGATCCAGACCCCGCCGCCCGACCGCGACGTCGAGCCGCCCCAGTACGGCGATTTCTCGATCAGTACCGTCGACAAGCCCTTGTGAGCTGCGGTGATCGCCGCGCTCAGGCCCGCACCGCCGGCCCCGACGACGACGACGTCGAAGGTCTCGGGTCCAGGGGTCTCGGGTTGGGTACTGGTCTGTTCTGGTTCGGTCGAGCCGGCCATGGGGTCCCCTTCGTGCGCGCAGCTGGAACGTGTTCTACCTGAATTAGAACACGTTACAGAAATGCCACGCCAGGGGTGCTCCCGTTCCCGTCGGCTGTGCGCCCGAATCTGTCGACTGTGCGTCTGAACTCGTTCACTGTGCGGCTGTTCTCGTCGACTGTGCGACGGGATCGGACGCGCCGGTGATGACGTGCCAGGGGTCGAGGCCGTCGTCGAGGATGCGCGCCGCCAACTGCTCCGACCATTCGTGCTCGGTCCCGTACCGGTCGCGCCAGGTCCACAACGCCGTGGTGAACCGGCCGAGGGAATGTTCGGCGGTGAACCCGATAGCCCCGTGGATCTGATGGGCCGCGGCCGCGACGTCGTGCGCGGACCGCGACGTGACGATCTTCGCGGCGGCGATCGCGTCGCGGGCCGTAACGATATCTTCCGACGCCGCGTCGGTCGCTGCTCGTGCGGCGGTCTCCATCATCGTGCTCTGCGCGGCCATGTGCGCGAGCCTCTGTTGGATGGCCTGGAACTTCGTCAACGGCCGGCCGAACTGGACCCGCTCGGTGGCATACCGGACCGTGCGTTCGCGGACTGCCCGCGCTGCGGCTGCCAAGGCGACCGCGTAGACGAGCGCCCCACGCGTGCGGAGATCGTCGACCGTGACCGGCGACGGGGCGGAGAACGTGACCTCGGCGTCGTCGAAGACGATGTCGCTGTACTCCGACCCGATCAGGTCAGTGCCGGGCTCGATGCGTGCCCCCGGTCCGCGGCCGTCGACCACCGCGATCACCGCGTCGTCGACGGTCGCGGCCAGGATCACGATGATGTCGGCCGACGCCGCGTACGGGACTCCGATCGCGGTGCCGCTGAGTCGGATTCGCTCGTCATCTCCTCGGACGGTTGCCTCGTCGACGACCGCGACGGTCGCGCTCAGCCCGTCGAGTACGTGATCGACGCGTCCCGCGAGCCACGCAGCCAGCAATGCGTGTTCGACATACGGGGTGATCGCGCCGGCCTCGGTGAGGGTGTCGAGGACGGCGAGAGCGTCGGCGAGGTCGGCGCCCTGACCGCCTGCCCCCTCGGCGACGTCGAGCGCGGTGAACCCGGCGTCGACCAGGGCCTTCCACAGCGCGGGGTCGGGTTCGGTGGCCGGGGTCCGCAGGTCGACGGGAAACCGTGCCACCATCGCGGCCGTCGCCGCAGCGAGTTCTGGTGCCAGTTCGGTCATCGCATCCCCAGTCCGCGCGCGACGATGCCGCGCAGGATCTCGTTGGTACCCCCACGCAGGGTGAAAGCCGGTGTGTGCAGGATTGATTGAGCGAGCAGGCGGTCGAAGTCCGACCCGCCGGTGCGCCGCGGGGTCGCGCCGGACGCGTCCCGGATGGCGGCGACGAGGTCCCCTTCGAAGGTCGAACCGAGGTCCTTGACCATCGCCGCCAGTACGTCGGGTTTGCCGCCGGATTGAAGATCACGCGCCACCTGCATCGACATCTGGCGCAGCGCCCACGCCTGTGCGGTCAGCTCGCCCAGAGCTTTTCGCTGCTGCGGTGTCGCACCGTGTTCCCGGAGCAGATCGGTCCAGGCGTGCAGCAACGGCAGCGTGGAGAGGTAGCGTTCCGGCCCCGACCGTTCGAAAGCCAACTCGCTCATCACCTGTCGCCATCCCTCTCCGCGCACACCGAGCAGTGCCGAGGAGTCGACGACGGCATCGTGGAAGATCACCTCGTTGAAGTGCGCTTGACCGTCGATGCTCGCCAGCGGACGTATCTCGATGTCCGGGTGGGGGAGGTCGACGACGAACTGCGACAAGCCCTGCTGCCGATCGTCGGGTGTGCCCTCGGTGCGGGCGAGCAGCACCATCGCGTGTGCGATGTGAGCACCCGTGGTCCAGACCTTGGTGCCGCTGATCGACCACGAGTCCCCGTTGTCGGTGGCCCGGGTGCGGACCGCGGCCAGATCGGAGCCGGCGTCGGGTTCGCTCATCCCGATCGCGAAGAACATCGTGCCCGCGGAGATCTGCGGGATGTAGTGCTGCTTCTGCGCCTGCGTCCCGTTGGCGAGGATTCCCGGAGCCATCTGCCGATCTGCGATCCAGTGCGCCGCAACCGGTGCGCCGTGCGCGAGGAGTTCCTCGGTGACCACGAAACGCTCGACCGCCGAGCGCGCCTGTCCGCCGTACTCGGCGGGCATGGTCATACCCAGCCAGCCCCGATCGCCGAGTCGTCGACTGAAGTCGGGATCGAAACCCGTCATCCAGCTGTCTACGTCGGGACGGAAAGCGCCCTCGGCGAGTTCGGTTCGCAGGAAGTCGCGCACCTCGGACCGCAGGGCGCGCAGGACGTCGTCCCGGCTCATCACCGGCCGGGACCGCGCGACGACCAGTTCTGCCCCTTGCGGGCCATCGACCACATCTGCACGCCACGCTCGATCTCGATCGCCGAATCCCAGGTCACCGCCGGCGGGCCAAGTTCGAGTCGGACACTGGCCATCACCCGGCGCGTCAGTTCGGGGTCGCGCGCGGCGGGTCCGGTCAGATCGGCGACGATCGCCGGGATGTCCGGAACCGGTGCGGCCGCGTACGCCAGGCCACGTTCGACCGCCTGCGCACCGGACAGCGACTGACCGCAGGCGGCGAGCGCGATCGTGTCGGCCCGCCCCACCGCGCGGTTCAGCAGGGTGAGGTGCCCGCCCCCGGGATGGATGCCGCGGGCGAGGAATCCGCTGTCGAGGACGGCGTCGGGTGTGGTGACGAGCAGGTCGACGGCGAGCGCGAGGTTGAGGCCCGCCCCTACGGCCCCACCGACGACGACCCCGACCGTGGGGACCGGCAGGGACCCGACCCGGACGAACGCGCGGTAGACCGCGGACAGTTGCGCCACGGATTCCGGTGCCGCCGGATCGGCCGACGCGCCGGCCAGGATCCGCGTGTCGGCCCCGCTGCAGAAGTACGAACCGGCTGCGTCGACGACGACCGCGCCGATGTTGCCGTCCGCGGTGACCCGGTCGCAGAACTCCTCGATCGCCGCGGCCATCTCGAGGGTGATGGCGTTCTTGCGGCGTGGGTTGTTGAGCGTCAGCCGTCCCACGCCGTCGTGGAAGGTCGTGAGGACGGCTTCGCCAGTGTCGTCGGTGTCCGGCGAGACGGGATTCGGGGACTCGGAACTCATGACGAGAACCGTAGTCGTCCGGTGCGCGCGTGATGGCCGATCTCGGTCACGCCTCGGAATGCGCGACGATCGGACCGAGGACTGCCCGCAGACTGCAACGTGTTCTAAACTAGAACGCGTTCACATGTGGAAGGCGAGGGCACGATGACGGTTGAGCAGGGGATTCGCGAGCAGATCGCAGCCGATCTGGCGCGGGCGGAGGCGACGGCGGCCGCCATCGACCGCCCCACCGACGCCCATCCCGACCTCGATGTGGTCGACGCGTACGAGATCCAGCTGATCAACATCCGCAAGCGGCTCGACGCCGGCGCGAAGGTCGCGGGGCACAAGGTCGGCCTGGCCTCCGAGGCCATGCAGAAGATGATGGGCGTCGACGAACCCGACTACGGCCATCTGCTCGACGACATGCAGTACTTCGAGCACACCCCGATCGATGCCAAGAAGCTCTGCTTCCCGCGCGTCGAGGTCGAGGTCGGTTTCATCTTGGGCGAGGACCTGCCGGGCGAGGGCTGCACCAATGAGGACGTGATCGACGCGGTCGCGTGGGTGGTGCCCTCTATCGAGCTGATCGACTCGCGGATCAAGGACTGGAAGATCACCCTGTGCGACACGATCGCCGACAACGCGTCGTCGTGTGGCTGGATTCTCGGACAGCAGCGCGTCCCGATCTCCGAGATCGACACCGGCGACATCGAAGCCACGCTGACGCGCAACGGCGAGATCGTGGCGAAGGGCAACTCGTCTGCGGTGCTGGGGCATCCGCTGAATGCGGTGAGTTGGCTCGCGCGCAAGGTCGAGGGCTTCGGGGTGCGCCTGCGCAAAGGTGACGTGATCCTGCCGGGCACCGCGACGCGGGCCATCGACATCTCGTCGGGCGATCACTTCGTGGCCGACTTCGCCGGTCTGGGCAGCGTCACCCTCGACTTCACCTGACACGAAGTGTCCCTCGATTCACCGAGTCAACAACAGCTTTCACCGAGTAAGAGGAGGAACCCGTGGCAGCCAAGCTGACCGCAGCGATCATCGGGTCGGGCAACATCGGCACCGATCTGATGTACAAGCTGGAGCGCTCCGAGGTGATCGAGCCGCGCTGGATGGTCGGCATCGATGCCGCCTCCGAGGGCATGAAGCGCGCGGCCGATCATGGCCTCATCACGATGAGTGGTGGTGCCGACGAACTGCTGGCGTCGTCGGAACGTCCGGATCTGATCTTCGAGGCGACCTCGGCCTATGTGCACCGCGAGTACGCACCGAAGTACGAGGAGGCGGGCATCATCGCCGTCGACCTCACCCCGGCCGCGGTTGGCCCCGCGGTGGTGCCGCCGGCCAATCTTCGCGAGCATCTCGACGCGCCGAACACCAACATGATCACGTGCGGCGGGCAGGCGACAATCCCGATGGTGCATGCGGTGAGTTCGATTGTGCCGGTGCCGTATGCCGAGATCGTCGCGTCGGTGGCCTCGGTGTCGGCCGGGCCGGGCACCCGCGCGAACATCKACGAGTTCACCGCGACGACCTCGGCGGGTGTCGAGACGATCGGCGGCGCGCAGCGCGGCAAGGCGATCATTATCCTGAATCCGGCGGACCCGCCGATGATCATGCGCGACACCATCTTCTGTGCCATCCCCGAGGATGCGGACACCGATGCGATCGCCGAGTCGATCCACCGGCGGGAGAAGGAGATCCAGGCCTACGTGCCGGGATACCGGTTGCTGCAGGATCCCCAGTTCGACCCGCCGAGCGTCCTCAACGGCGGACACGCCCGAGTGTCCATCTTCGTCGAGGTCGAGGGTGCAGGGGACTTCCTCCCGCCGTACGCCGGGAATCTGGACATCATGACCGCTGCCGCCACGAAGGTCGGCGAAGAGATCGCGAAGACGAAGTTGGGAGTTCCCGCATGAGCACCAATGTGGTTCTGACACCGCGCGACCCGAAGTTGATGGCGAACGCGCGCAAGTACTCCGACACCCTCGACATCCGCATCACGGACTCGTCGCTGCGTGACGGCAGTCACCACAAACGCCACCAGTTCACCGAGGACGAGGTGCGCGCCATCGTCGGCGCCCTCGACGAGGCCGGGGTGCCGGTCATCGAGGTGACCCACGGTGACGGTCTGGGCGGTTCGTCGTTCAACTACGGTTTCTCGAAAACCCCTGAGCAGCAGCTGATCAAGGCTGCCGCAGAAACAGCAAAGCGCGCGAAGATCGCCTTTCTGATGCTGCCGGGGCTGGGCACCAAGGACGACATCCGGGCGTCGCAGGACAACGGCGGTCAGATCTGCCGCATCGCGACGCACTGCACCGAGGCCGATGTCTCGATCCAGCATTTCGGACTCGCGCGCGATCTCGGTCTGGAGACCGTCGGGTTCCTGATGATGAGCCACAGCCAGCCGCCGGAGGTCATCGCCAAGCAGGCCCGCATCATGGCCGATGCCGGGTGTCAGTGTGTGTACGTCGTCGACTCCGCCGGTGCGCTGGTCCTCGAGGACGTGACCGTTCGGGTCCAGGCCCTGGTGGCCGAACTCGGCAACGACGCACAGGTCGGGTTCCACGGGCACGAGAACCTCGACATCGCGGTTGCCAACTCGGTCAACGCGATCCGCGCGGGCGCCCAACAGATCGACGGTTCGATCCGCCGTTTCGGGGCGGGTGCGGGCAACACACCCACCGAGGCATTTGTGGGTGTGTGTGACAAGCTCGGCATCACCACCGGCGTCGACTTCATGAAGATCGCCGATGCCGCACAGGATGTCGTCCGACCGGCGATGCCGTCGGAGTGCCTTGTCGACCGCTCGGCGATGATGATGGGGTACGCCGGTTGCTACAGCTCGTTCCTCAAGCACGCCGAGGGCCACGCCGAACGCTACGGCGTCTCGGCGGCGGAGATCCTCCTCGAGGCGGGCAGCCGCAAACTGGTCGGCGGCCAGGAGGACCAGCTCATCGACATCGCGCTCGAGCTCAAGAAGAAGCAGGACGCGAACGCCGGGGTCTGAGCAGAAATCCGGCGGGGGCCGTCGCCGGTTGCCGCTCAGCTCCGGCTGATGTGCGCGAGGAAGTCGCGCGCGGCGCCGGCGGTCGGTTGTGGGCCCGAGAGCCACACGGCGCGGAGCGGCCGGGCGAGATCGAGGTCGGCGACCGGGACGTGGGCGAGCCGGTGGCCGAGGTCGTCGGCCACCGAGAGGTCACTGAGTACCGCCGGGCCGGCGCCGGCGATCACCGCTGCCCGCACCGACGCCGTCGTGGACAGTTCCAGGACGGGTGGCGCGGCCTCGCGTCCGGGGCCGAGGGTCCTGGCCAGGGCGCGCTCGAGGAACTCCCGGGTGCCCGAGCCCTCCTCACGGGTCACCAATGGAGTGCGCGCGAGATCGGCGGCCGTGACGGGCCGCCGCAACCGCGTCCACGGATGACCCGGCGGTACGACGAGAATCAGCTCGTCGCGCGCGACGGTCCGGCTGCGCAGACCGGTCTGGACGCGGGACCCTTCCACGAAGCCGAGTTCGACGTCGCCGGCACGGACGAGGTCGTACACGTGATCGGAGTTGGTCGCGGTGAACGACACCTTGGGGGCGGGCTGATGCTGTGCGGCGAACGAGACGAGCCAGCGGGGCAGGAGGTGCTCGGCGACGGTGAGGCTGGCGGCCAGGCGCAGCTGATCACGTCGTTCGAGGCGTAATGCGGCCAGCCCGGCGTCGAATTCGCCGGCCAGGGTCAGCAGGCGGTCGGCCCATTCGGCGACGAGTCGTCCGGACTGGGTCGGCACCGAACCGCGCGGCGTGCGCGTCAGCAGGGCGACGCCGAGCTGCGTCTCCATCGCGCGGACGCGCGCCGACACCGCCTGTTGGGTGACGCCGAGCTGGGCCGCGGCGGCGTTGAGGCTCCCCGTCCCGACCACCGCCTGCAGGGTCTCCAGCGACGCGAGGTCGGGCATCCGCGGACTCAGCACCATCGCTCGAGGGTACAAGCGGCGGTGGTACCCCGGATACAAACGGCGGTTGTGCCCTGCCAACGATTCGGGTCCTACCGGCGTCGTTGGATTCGCGGGAACGTGATGGACATGACCACGACCACTGCCTCCGCCGGACTCGCAGCACCGGACCTCGGGACCGCAACAGCCCGCGCGGTGGGGCGGCGTCGCGCCTCCTACGTGCCGCCCAACTGGTTCGCCGCGGTGATGGGCACGGGGATCATCGCGATCGCCGCGCACAGCCTGCCCTGGCAGCCCACGGGTCTAGCGGAGGTGGCAACCGTTTTCTGGCTGTTGGCCTGCGCGGTGTTCGGCGTCGTGCTGGTCGCCACGGTCCGGCACTGGGTCCGCGACCCGGAGGTCGCCCGCGGTCATCACGCCCACCCCGTCGTCGCCCACTTCTACGGTGCGGTGCCGATGGCGATCATGACGGTCGGGACCAGCACGATGGTCGTCGGAGCGACGGTGATCGGCCGGGATCTGGCGCTGGGGATCGACCTCGTGTGCTGGGTCGTCGGCACGATCGGCGGGGTCGTCACCGCGGTGGTCATCCCGTATCGGCATCTAATCGTCGGCCGCTCGTCGGTCGGCGACGCGTTCGGCGGCTGGCTGATGCCCGTCGTCCCCCCGATGGTCTCGGCGTCGGCGGCCGCGGTGCTCACCCCGCAGTTGTCCGCTGGTTGGGCGTCGCATGTGGTGATGGGGATCGGCTGCGCGATGTTCGTGCTGGCCGCACTCGCCTCGCTCCCCATTCTGTGGGTGCTGGCGTCGCGGCTGCGCACCGGCGACGTCGGCGCCGCGCACATGGTCCCCACCTGGTGGATCGTCCTCGGACCGCTCGGCCAATCGGTCACCGCGGCGTGCCTGCTGGCCCACGTCGCACCCCATGTCGTCGACGCGCCCATGGCTGAGACCTTGCATTCGTTTACGGTCGGTTATGGCCTCACCGTCTGGGTGGCGGCAACCCTGTGGATCGCCGTCGCAACACGGCTCACCGCGCGGACCCTGAGGTTGGGAATGCCGTTCGCGATGACCTGGTGGGCGTTCACCTTCCCCCTCGGCACCTACGTCACGGGTTCGAGTGCGCTGGCCCTCACCGTCGGTGGGACGGTCTTCGAGGTCGTGGCCGTCGCCGGGTTCACGGTCCTCGTCCTGGCATGGAGCGGCGTGGCGGTCCGCACGATTCGCGGGGTCGTCACCGGCGAACTCCTCCGGGCACCCGGGGTGCGGTGAGGAGCCGCATCCGCAAACCCACCCCTTTTCCGTAAACCCACCACGCTCGGACCGGGTGGGTTTACGGAAAACGGGTGGGTTTGTCGGAAGGGCGGGGTTACGAGATCCCGGCAGTAGCGGGTTGCGGAGTGTGCGCGGGCGGGTGTGCCGTCTCGCCAGGTGGGGACCTCGTCGAGGTAGCTCTGCACGGAGGCGGGAGGGACGGCCGAATCGTGTGCCGACATGCGAATCCTGTTCTACGCCGACGAGTTCCACGCGATATGACGGTGAATCGTGTCTGTGGAAGTCGGACGCTACAGGGTGCCGTCGGCCATCGCGTTGCGGCGGGATGAACGTTTGACGCCGCCGATGACCTGCGCGGTAGGACTCGGTGCGCACCGAGCCCTACCGCGGCTGCGCGTCACATGCCGGCGGGCGGATGTCCCAGACAGATCAGGGCGCCCATCGGATCCTTGATCGCGGCCAGCGTCCCGTACGGGGTGTCCTCGCCGGCCATGAGGATCTCCGCGCCCAGCGACTCGGCCTGCTTCACCGTGGCAGCGACATCGTCGACGGTGATGTAGACCTGCCAGAACGACGGCACCCCGGCCGGGAAGAGCTTGACCGAGTCCATGATCCCCGCGTACGACGCCTCACCGTAGAAGATCTGGCCGTAGCTGTCGGGGCCGACGGCGTCCGGGTCGCCACCGGTGCCGACCTCCTCGATGCGCGCGCCGAGCACGGTCCGGTAGAACTCGACGGACTTGGCGTAGTCCATGCTCTGACACTCGAACCAGTAGGGCGTGCCGTGCTCGCCGAACTCGGTGTACCCCTTGTGATTCTTCGGTTGCCAGAACCCGATCGCCGCCCCCGCGGTGTCGAAGGCCATCAACATCGTGCCCTCCTCGCCGATGGCCATCGGCGGCACCATGATCGAGCCCCCGGCCGACTCGACGGCCTTCACCGTGGCGTCGGCATCCTCGGTGTGGAGGTACACCGTCCAGATGTCGGGCGGCCCGGCGCCTTCCATCACCGGGCTCAGCCCGGCCACCCGCTTGCCGTTCTTGTGGAAGTTGCGATAACCGCCCATCTCCTCGTCGGGGGCCTCGGCCTCCCAGCCGAAGATCGCGCCGTAGAACTCCTCGGCCTTCGCGGTGTCACTGCTCATCAGGTCGAACCAGATCGGTGCCCCGGAGGGGGCTGCATACTCGGCCATTGCTGGGTCCTCTTTCTTGCTCCGCGTGAACTGGTGGACGACTGCCCGTCGGAACTTCTGACTGACAGGGTCGCGCAAACTCATCGGTCTCGGACGGCGTTGCGGATAGTCCGACTCATATCCACCGACGTCGGCTCATGGCACCCTGATCGGATGACCAAGCATGCAGGGACGGTCGAACGACTCCGCGGCCTCGCGTGGCCGACGATGCTGGCGGGTGGTCTGCTGCTGGTGCTCCTGGCACAGGTGCAGTGGGGCAGTACCGATGAGGGCGTGGAGCCGTCGATCACCGGGCTGGGACGCGTCACGATCCTGGGCGCCAGCGACGACGATGTCGCGTTCTTCTTCGAGGACAACACCGGCCGCCCGGGCCTGAGCGTGGTGGTGCTCGGTGCCGTGATCGCGGTGGTCGCCGCCCTCGGCTGGTGGCGCCCACGCCTGCGCCCGTCCGCCATCGGCCTGATCGGGCTGGCGTCGGTCATCGTGCTCGTCGTCGGCCTCCGCACGCTGAGCGACCCCGCCGCGCATCTGTTCTCCGACCGCGTGTCCGAGGCGCTCGACGCCGACCTCCCCGACATGCAGGCGGGTTACGGACTGATCGGGACCGTCGTGGTCGCGATCCTGCTCCTGGTCGTCGTCGGTTTATGGGTGCTGAGCACCGTGTGGCCCCGTGCGGCTGCCGCCGACCGAGCCGAGATCAACCGAACCGACGAATCGTCTTGATGTAGCCCATGTCCTTCAACTTCGTGAAGCCGATGGGGACGCCGTTGGGGCCGTAGGCGTTGAACACCCGACCGGCGCCCGCGTAGATGCCGACGTGCCCGGCGTCGCGACCGAAGATGATGATGTCGCCCGGTGCCAGGGCGCGAAACGGTATCGCGTGTCCGACCTTCGCCTGCTGCTGGCTGGTCCGGGGGAGCTGGACGCCGGTCGTGTAGAACGCCCACCGCACCAGCCCGGAGCAGTCCCACGAATGCGGGCCGACGCCGGCCCACTTGTACGGCTTGCCGATCTGGGTGATCGCCGCCCCGAGCGCGTTGAGGCCGACGGTGGTCGGGATCGGCAGATAGATCGGGACCGACCCGGAGGAATCCGACGATCCCGCGGCCGCGGCGTGACCGGTGTCGAGGAGTGGGGAGCCGGCAAGGGGAACGCCGACCGACAACGCGGCAGTGAGTGCGATGGTGCAGGTCACGCGCCTGGCGCGCGTCATCGAAACGGACATGACGACAGCTTGGCCGAGGCGGGACGGCGTGTCGTCGATCGTTCCCCAGGAGTGACGAACGTGTGACCGGTGTGATGCCTGAGCCTTGTGTTATCTAATGGTGCTGCAGTTCCGGTTAACCGATCACCAGTAGCCGTCGGGATCGGTGGCGGGCGACTCGGCCGGGATGATGCCCTCGGTGACCCCGTGGTCGATGCTGGCCGACAGCCGGGCGCACGTCGGCATCATCGCTCCGGGCAGCAGCGGGCCGTTCCCGTCGTCGCCGCCGGCGCGCATCTGCTCGAGGCCGAGGCAGCGGTCCCGGGCGTCGGCGTTCCACTGCACGCTGGTGTGGAACGAACTGGTCTTCTTCACCAGCACACAGGCGTGGCATGCCCGGCACTCGATCTCGCGCATCCCACCCTGCAGGTAGTGCTCGCGGTCGCGGCGGGTGGCCTCGTGAACCCGGGCGAGCCGGTCCGGATCGTTCTGGAAGTCGGGCGCCTTCGCCCAACGGTCGGAACCCCCGGGAGCCCCTGCCATCCGAACCCCTGCCGCCCGGGTCACGTCAGACCTCGGCCTTCTCCGTGGTTTCCGACGCCGTGGATTCCGCAGCCTTCTCGGCCTCCTGGCGGCGCAGGTTCTCCTGGATCTCCTCGTTCCAGCTCTCAAGGGCCTTGGAGGTGTCGATCTCGTACTCGAACCGGCCGGTCATCTCGTCGGTGACGTCGGCCTTGTCGACGTAGAACTGGTCGTACCAGCGGCGGAGCTGGTACACCGGGCCGTCCTCCTCGACGAGGAGCGGGTTGTCGATCCGGGTCTTGTTCTTCCAGATCTCGACGTCCTGCAGGAAGCCCACCTCGACGCCGGCGCTGATCTTGGTGGCCATCTTCGACGCCTGTTCGGCGGTCAGGCCGTCCGGGACCTTGGCCATCACGCCGTACATCAGGACGAAGGAGTTCTCGTCGATCGGGTAGTGGCAGTTGGTGAGGATGGTCTCGACCGCGTAGCCGCCGTAGTACTGGATCATCGGGTTCAGCATGTAGGACGGGCCGTAATACGCCGCGATCGATTCGAGGCGGCTGTCGCCGTAATTGGTGCCGAGGGTGACGTCGGGCCGGCCGTGCGAATTCATGTACTGCGCGGCGATCTCACCCTCGAAGACGTTCTTGAAGTAATCCGGAAGAGCGAAATGCACGTAGTAGAAGTGCGCCATGTCGACGACGTTGTCGATGATCTCGCGACAGTTGGACCCCTCGATCACGATGCGGTTCCAGGTCCAGGGCGTCCACTCGTCGGACCCGAATTCCTCGAGTTCGGGGATGATGCACTCCTCCGGGGGCGGATTGCCCTCGGGATCGTTGTAGACGAAGATCTGGCCGTTGCGGACCATCGACGGCCACGAACGGGTCTTGGCGAGCTTCGGGTTGCGCTTGGCGTAGGGCACGCCGGCGCAGCGTCCGTTGCCCTTCCACAGCCAGCCGTGGAACGGGCACGCCACGTTGTCGCCCGAGAGCTTGCCCTGGGAGAGGTCACCGCCCATGTGCCGGCAGAACGCGTCGAGCACGTTCACCTCGCCCTTGGTGTCGACCCAGACCACCAGCTTGGTGCCGAAGATCGTGACGGAGTGGGGCTTGCCGTCGTCGAACTCCTCGTGCAGGCCGAGGCAGTGCCAGCCGCGCGCGAACCGGGTGGGCGGCGCACCCGTGTCGATCTCCCGGATACCCACATCGGCCCCGTCGGAGGCGATTGCTGCGCTCGGCGCGCCGGGGCTGCTCGGGGTCATCGTCTCGGGTCCTGAAGACATGTGCCCTCTCCTGTCTGTGGCTGGTGTCGCGTCGAAGTACTGTACCCAATACTAGAACACGTTTCAGATTTGTCAGCCCGATCGTCGTCCCGAACGCCGATCGGGCCTGTACATGGGCATAAAGTCCGAGTCCTCGACAGAAATGAGAACGTGTTCTAATCTCGAACTCGATGGGTACAGCGGCCGGCTCGTCCGGCCGAGGAGAGACGAGTAGGAGCAGGCGAGATGCCAGCACAACGGAGCGAAGCCGCCGAGCAGGTCCTGGAGAAGATCAACGTCCTGCTCCCGGAACTCGAGCAGCGTGCGCAGTCGACCGAGGATCTGCGTCGAATCCCCGACGAGACCGTCTCGAGCCTCGAGACCGCCGGCTTCTTCCGGCTGTTGCAGCCCGAGCAGTGGGGTGGCTACCAGGTCGACCCGGTCACCTTCTACGAAGCGGTCCGCCGGATCGCGTCGGCCTGCGGGTCCACCGGCTGGGTGTCGGGCATCATCGGCGTCCACAACTGGCACCTCGCCCTCTTCGACCAGCAGGCGCAGGAAGACGTGTGGGGTTCGGACACCAATGTCCGGATCTCGTCGTCGTACGCGCCGATGGGCATGGGTGAGGTCGTCGACGGCGGCTACAAGGTCAACGGTTCGTGGGCGTGGTCGTCGGGTTGCGAGACTGCTGACTGGGTCTTTGTCGGGGGTCCGGTCATCAAGAACGGCAAGCCCGTCGACTTCGTCAGCTTCCTGATCCCGCGTGAGGACTACACGATCAAGGACGTGTGGAACGTCGTCGGTCTGCGCGGCACCGGGTCCAACACCATCGAGGTCAAGGACGTGTTCGTGCCCCGGCACCGCATGCTCAGCATGCGCACGATGTCGATGGGGCAGAGCCCGGGCCTGGAGCGCAACACCGCGCCGGTCTACAAGATGCCATGGGGCACCATTCATCCCAGCACCATCGCGACGCCGATCGTCGGCATGGCCTACGGCGCCTACCGCGCCCACGTCGAGCACCAGGGCAAGCGGGTCCGGGCCGCCTACGCGGGCGAGAAGGCCAAGGAGGATCCGTTCGCCAAGGTCCGGATCGCCGAGGCCGCCAGTGACATCGACGCCGCGTGGCGCCAGCTGTCGGGCAACCTGCAGGCCGAGTACGACCTCATCCTCGCCGGCGAGGAGGTCCCGATGGAACTGCGCCTGTCCGCTCGACGCGACCAGGTGCGTGCGACCGGACGTGCGATCGCCGCGATCGACCGACTCTTCGAGAACTCGGGCGCCCACGCCCTGGAGAACGGGACACCGATCCAGCGCTTCTGGCGCGACGCCCACGCCGGCCGCGTGCACGCCGCGAACGACCCGGAGCGCGCCTACGTCGCATTCGGCAACGGCGAGTTCGGGATTCCCATCGGCGACACGATGGTGTGACCCTTCGTGACGCTCGCAAGCTCGCTCCTCAGGGAGCAGGGACAAATTCTCGCAACGTGCCTCACCAGGCCCTTCGTGGCTCGTCGCTTGCGCTCCTCGCACCTCAGGGAGCAGGGAAGAGGCTCGCAAGCCCGGAGCTTGCGGAGGGCACCCCTCTCCGCTCCCTGAGGAGCCCGGAGCTTGCGGAGGGCGTCACGAAGGGTCCGGCCAGCACCGTCGGCAAGAGCACAAAGAGGAGTAGCAGATGAGTGACAGTCCGATTCGCTCGTTGGGGTACATGAGGATCGAGGCCACCGACATCGAGGCGTGGCGCACCTACGGCCTCAAGGTCCTCGGCATGATCGAGGGCTCTGGTCTCACCGACGGTGCCCTGTATCTCCGGATGGACGATTTCCCGGCCCGTCTGGTCATCGTGCCGTCCGAGCACGACCGGCTCGCCTGCGCGGGCTGGGAGGTCGCGAATGCCGCTGAGTTGCAGGATGTCCGGGATCGGCTGTCGCGTGCGGGTGTGGTCTTCCGCGAGGGCAAGGACGAGGAGGTCGCCGACCGTCGGGTCGCCGAGATGATCGTCTTCGACGACCCGGCGGACAACACCCTGGAGGTCTTCCACGGCGCCGCGCTGGAGCACCGGCGCGTCGTCAGCCCGTACGGGCATCGCTTCGTCACCGAGGAGCAGGGTCTGGGCCACGTGGTGCTCACCTGCTCCGACGACAAGGCAGCGCTCGAATTCTACCGGGACGTCCTGGGATTCAAGCTCCGTGACTCGATGCGCCTCCCGCCGCAGGTCGTCGGCCGCGAAGAGGGCGACGAGGTGCCGTGGCTGCGCTTCCTCGGTTGCAACCCCCGGCACCATTCGCTGGCCTTCCTGCCGATCCCGAACAGCACCGGCATCGTCCACCTGATGGTGGAGGTGGAGAACGCCGACGACGTCGGCCTGTGCCTCGACCGCGCGCTGCGCAAGAAGGTGCCGATGTCGGCGACGCTCGGCCGACACGTCAACGACCTCATGCTGTCCTTCTACATGAAGACGCCGGGCGGCTTCGACATCGAATTCGGTTGTGAGGGGCGCACGGTGAAGGACGACGAGTGGATCGCCCGGGAGAGCACTGCAGTGAGTCTGTGGGGGCATGACTTCAGCGTCGGGTTCAAGGGCTGAGATGCCCTTGTCCGAGATGCCCTCCGGCGCCACGGCCCAGCAGTCCACGCGTTCGCCGTACGGGTCCGCCGACTTCGACTCCCGTCAGTTCCGAACGGCGATGGGCCAGTTCTGTACCGGGGTCACCGTCATCACGACCCTCGACGACGCGGGCAAGCCGGTCGGGTTCGCGTGCCAGTCGTTCGCCGCGTTGTCGCTCGATCCGCCGCTGGTCCTCTTCTGCCCGATGAAGACCTCCCGGAGCTGGAAGGTCATCGAGAAGACGGGCAAGTTCTGTGTGAACGTCCTGTCGAACCACCAGCAGGACGTCAGCGCCGCCTTCGGCGCCCCCGGCGACGACAAGTTCGCGAACGTCACCTGGGACCCGTCACCGGCCGGCCTCCCCGTCATCCGGCACAGCCTGACCTGGGTCGAATGCGACGTGGAGACCGTCACCGACGGCGGCGACCATCACATCGTCATCGGCCGCGCACTGACTCTCGGAGAAGTGCTGCAGGACAAGCCGTTGCTGTTCTACCGTGGCGGCTACCTGTCGACCGAACACCCGCGGGTCACGCCCGCACAGGCAGAGTTGGAAAACTTCCTCACATGGACGGGCGGGGACACCTGGCTATGACCGTCGACGACGCGACGAGCACCGAGACAGCGACGACCGAGACATCGTCAACCGAAACAACGAGTGGCGCACCGCTGGTCACGCAGCCCCTCCTCGACGCGATCGCGGAGGCCGAGAAGCTGGTCGCATCGGCCGATTTCGCCGAGACCGACCAAGATCTCGCCGAAGGCTACGACTACCTCGCGGGGAGTATCGCCGCCATCGTCCAGCTGGTGCGCGCCCGGTCCATCTCCCACCCGAACTTCGTGACGTCCACCGGGCCGTCGACCAAGATGGGCCTGGACAATCCGGACACGCTCTACTATCACGCAGACGTCGAACCCACCGGGACCTACCGGGTACGCGGGCGGCGCGGTACCACAACCGATCTCAGCTTCCAGGTCCTGCGTGGTGACTACACGGCCTCGTCGGTACCGGGCGGCGAGGATGCGTTCGACGACCGGCGGCTGACGATCGCCGACGACGGGTCGTTCGAACTGACCTTCGGCCCACCCATCCCCGATGCGCCGGACGACTACTTCCCGCTCGGGGAGGGCGCGTCGATGCTCGCGGTGCGCGAGGTCTACTCCGACTGGTCCGAACGCAAGGGGTCGATCACCATCGAACGGGTCGACACCATCGGGACCGCGCCGCCGGAGCCGGACCTGGCCCGGGTGTCCCGCCGGTACGCGACGGCCGGCAAGATGCTGACGGCTCGCATCAACACCTGGTTCAATTTCCCGAGGTGGTTCTACCTCGACGAGCCGGTCAACACGTTCACCGAACCGCGGCAGACCCCCGGCGGCCTCAGCACGCAGTTCTCCTCCGTCGGACACTTCCGGTTGGGGCCCGACGAGGCGATGGTGATCACCATTCCGCGGTCCGACGCCCCGTACCAGGGATTCCAGCTCGGCAGCATGTGGTACATCTCGCTGGACTACGTCAACCACCAGACCAGCCTGAACTCCGCTCAGGCGCAGGTGGATCCGGACGGCATGATCCGCATGGTGGTGTCCCACCGCGACCCGGGCGTCGCGAACTGGATCGAGACGACCGGCCGGTCGACGGGCATCCTGCAGTTCCGGTGGCAACGCAGTGATTCGCCGATCGGCCCGGACCTGGGCCCGACCGCACAGGTCGTCGCTTTCGACGAAGTCGCCGACCATCTGCCGCACCTCGAGCACAACAGGATCGACGCCGACGGCTGGGCGGAGCGGATCACGGCACGTCAGCGCGGGTTCGCCGAAAGGATGCTGGGATGAGCGCACAGGGGGGTCTGCTCGCCGACAAGGTCGTCGTGGTCTCGGGTGTCGGTCCGGGACTCGGGCGGTCGATCTGCCTGCGCGCCGCCGCGGAGGGCGCACGGGTCGTCCTCGCCGCCCGTACGGAATCAAGGCTGAAGGAGGTCGCCGCCGAGATCGACGCCGCCGGCGGGACCAGTCTCGTCGTCCCGGCCGACATCACCGACGACGCCGCCGTCGACAATCTGGTCGCCACCACCGTTGACGAGTTCGGCCGGGCCGATGTGCTGGTCAACAACGCCTTCGCGCTCCCGTCGATGAAGCCGTTGTCCCGCACCGACTTCGATCAGATCGCGAGCAGCATAGACGTCACCGTGCTGGGCACACTGCGGGTCATCCGCGCGTTCACCGACGCGCTGGCCGAGGCCGACGGCTCGATCGTGAACATCAACTCGATGGTCATCCGGCACTCCGAACCCCGTTACGGCAGTTACAAGATCGCGAAGTCGGCGCTGCTGGCGATGTCGCAGTCGCTGGCCTCCGAACTCGGCGACAAGGGGATTCGCATCAACTCGGTCGCACCGGGTTACATCTGGGACGACCAGCTGAAGTGGTACTTCGGCGAGGTCGCCAAGAAATACGGGATCTCACCCGACGACGTCTACGAGCAGACGGCGTCGAAGTCCGACCTCAAGCGATTGCCGGAGCCGGACGAGATCGCCGACGCCGTCGTGTTCCTCGCCTCGCCGATGGCGCGCGCCATCACCGGGCACACCCTGGACGTGAATTGCGGTGAATACCATGACTAGTGCGGCACGCACCGACGTCGGCACGATCGAGGACCTGCATTCCTCGGCCACTCGCGCCACCGGCCTCGACGACTTCGGGGACACCGAGTACCTGGAGCCGCTGGGCATCCTGCTCGACTCCTACCGCTCCGAGGCGGGGCTGACCGAGATCGGCAGCAAGATGTTCCGCTTCTTCCTCAAGGGTGCGTTGGTCGCCCGGTTGCTCAGCGAGGCGTCGTGGAAGGCGAACCCGGGGTACGCCGACGTCGAGGTGACGCGGCCGATCTTCGTGACCGGCCTGCCGCGCACGGGAACGACTGCGCTGCACCGACTCCTGGCCGCCGATCCGGCGCACCAGGGCGTCGAGATGTGGCTCGCCGAGTTCCCGCAGCCCCGGCCGCCGCGCGACACCTGGTCCGACAACCCCGTCTACCAGCAGATCCAGGCCGGATTCGAGCAACATCACGTCGAGAATCCCGAGTTCATGGGGTTGCACTACATGGACGCCGGCGAGGTCGAGGAGTGCTGGCAGCTGCTCCGCCAGAGCGTCATGTCGATCTCGTACGAATCCCTCGCGCACATCCCGACCTACTCGAGGTGGCTCGCCCAACAGGACTGGACGCCGGCGTATCTCCGACACCGCAAGAACCTGCAGCTGATCGGGCTCAACGACCCCGGCAAGCGGTGGGTGCTCAAGAACCCCAGCCATCTGTTCGCGCTCGACGCGCTCATGGCGGCGTACCCGGATGCCCTGGTGATCCAGACGCACCGGCCGCCCAGCACTCTCATCGCGTCGATGTGCAGCTTGGCCGAACACGCCACCCCGGGATGGTCGACGACGTTCACCGGCGAGCAGGTGGGCCAGGACCAGCTCGAGCTGTGGTCGCGCGGACTCCGTGAGTTCTCCACCGCACGGAAGCGGTACGACCCGGCCCAGTTCCTCGACATCGACTTCACCGATCTGCGCAACGACCCGATGGGCACCGTCGAGCGGGTGTACGCGGCGCTGGACACCCCGATGTCGGAGGACGCGCGTGCGGCGGTGACCGCGCTCGACGAGGAGAGCCGGTCGGGTGCGCGCAAACCGCAGCACCGGTACCAGCTCGCCGATTACGGACTCGACGAGGCAACGGTCGAGGCGGCCTTCGCCGTCTGACCCACCGGCCGCCCGTCGGTCGTTCTACAGTGCTTCGCATGGCAGAACCGGAGAACCGACAGTCGGCAGAGGGACTGAGCCGGCTCATCGCATTCGCCGACGCGGTGGTCGCGATCGCGCTGACCCTGCTGGTGCTCCCGCTCGTCGACATCGCGAACGACCTGCGCGAGGATTCGTCGGTCGCGGACGTGGTGTCCGACAACTCGATCGAACTGGTCAGCTTCATCATCAGTTTCGGCGTCATCTGGATCCTGTGGCGCCAGCACCATCAGACGATGGAGTACTTCCGCGCCTACGACCGCACGCTGATCAACCTCCACTTCATCTGGTTGCTCACGATCGTGGCGCTGCCCTTCGCGACGGCCCTCATCGACGGCGCCCACATCGAACAGGCCAACATCCTCTACATCGGTGTGCTGGCCGTCTCGGTGGGCTCGCTCATCGGGATCGCCGAATGGGGCCGTCGGCACCGGGAACTGCTCGCCGACGACGACGCGACCGACCGATGGGTTGCCTCGTCGAGCGGAGTCGCCACGTTCGTCATCCTCGCGGTCGCGCTGGTCGTCGCGATCGTGTTCCCGCGCAGCGGAAATCTGCCGCTGTTCCTACTGCTGCTGACCGACCCGGTCGAGCGGCTGCTCGCCCGGTGGCGGCCGCGGCGGCACTGAGGTCGGTCAGCGCAGTGCGCGGGCCGCTTCGGTCACCGCGGTGTGTGGGGCTCCGAACATCTGCGACGTGGCCTGTGCGCGTTTGAAGTAGAGCTGGATGTCGTGCTCCCAGGTGATGCCGATGCCGCCGTGCAGCTGGATGGCCTCGCCCGCGACACGACGATAGGCATCGGAGCAGTACACGTGGGCGGCCAGCGCCAGGTCGTCGGCGTCCGGGTCGTCGGCGGCGAGGGCGGCCACGGCGGCGCGGGAGATCGACCGCGCCGTCTCGACCAGCACGTACATGTCGGCCATCCGATGCTTGAGGGCCTGGAACGAGCCGATGGTGCGCCCGAACTGCTTGCGGGACTTGGTGTAATCGACCGTGAGGTCGAGCGCTCGCTGCGCGCCCCCGACCTGCTCGGCGGACAGCAGGGCCCAGGCGAGCGCACGGAGCCGGGACGCGAGATCGTCCGGCGCGGGGATCGCCGCGGACGCCACCTCGTCGAAGCGCACCGAGGACAGCGCCCGGGTCGGGTCGAGGACGGGCATCGGCGACACCGAGACGCCGTCCGCATCGGCGGCCACCTCGTGCAGGGTCAGGTGTGTCCCGGGGCCGGCCGCGAGCACGAGGAGCACGTCGGCCGACTCGCCGTCGACGACGAAGTGGGCTGTCCCGGTGAGGAGTCCGGCGTCGGCACGCACACCGGGGGTCTGCCAGCCGCGTTCACCGGCCCAGCACACCGCCGCGGTCCGCTCGCCGGCGGCCAGGGCGGGCAGAAGTCGCGACGACGCGTCGTCGTCACCCGCGAGCAGGATCGTGCCGGTGGCGAGTGCGGAGCCGAGCGCGGGGACGGGACTCAGTGCGGCGCCCAGTTCTTCGAGCACCGCGGCCGACTCCATCCATGACGCCCCGGCACCGCCGAATCGCTCGGGGACAGCAAGCGCGGCGACCCCGATCTCGGTGCACAGCGTCTGCCACAGGGTCGAGTCGATGCGCCCGGGAGCGCACATGGCCGCGCGGACCGTGGTCGAATCGCCCCGGCGACGCAGGAGATCCCGCACCGCCTCGACGAGTGCCTCCCGTTCCTCCGCGCCGATGGCCGGGCTTTCGATGCCGGTACTGACGGTCACAGCGTCTCCAGGATGCGTTGGCGGTGTACGGCAGGGGAGCCCCAGGCGTTGAGCAGCGCCCGGGTCTTGGTGATGTACAGCGAGATGTCGTGCTCGGCGGTATACCCGATCGCCCCCATCACCTGCAGCGAGCGGCGGGCCGACAGGTCGGCGGCCTCGGCGGCCGCGACCTTCGCCGCCGAGATGTCGCGCGAGACGTCGGTGCCCTCCGGCACCTGGCCGTCGACGCCGAGGGCGGCTGCGTGAACGAGGGGGCGGGCCATCTCGATGGCGATCGCCACGTCGGCGAGATGATGTTTGACGGACTGGAACGACCCGATCGGTCGGCCGAACTGCTTGCGCGACTGCGCGTATTCCGAGGCGATGGACAGCATCGCCTGACCCAGGCCGAGCAGCTGCGCGGCCGTGGCCAGTGCACCTGCGTCCGCGGCGTCGGACGCATCGACCCCGGTGGCCAGGACGTCGCCGGCGGTGACCCGCGACAACGTCCGGGTGCTGTCGACCGAGGGCTCGGTGCTCTGCACGGTGGCCCGCGAGAGCACTCCGTCCTGGACGAGGTAGACATCGGCGGCGGCGGTGTCGGCGGCCAACGGCTGGAGCGGTCCGATCGCGCAGGTCGCCAGCCGCCCCTCGGCGAGGTCGCTGAGCGGGCCCGACACGTCGGCGTCGTGCAGCAGGATCGGCAGCACGGCGACGCTCTCGACGATCGGGCCCGGGGCACAGTGGCGTCCGAGTTGCTCGACGGCGACGACCATCTCGACGGCCCCGGCGCTGCTGCCACCGTGTGACTCGTCGATCAGGAGTCCGCTGATGCCCGCGTCGGCCAGCTGTGAGTAGACCTTGGCGACGGCCGCGCGGTCACCGGCCGCCCAGGCCCGCGTGGCGGTCGGCATGTCGGCCTTGCCCAGCATGGCGTCCACCGTCGAGGCGAGGTCCGTGTGGATGTCGGAGAGTCGGAAGTCCATGATGATCACCGATCTCCACGGGGAAGACCGAGCAGGCGCTCGGCGATGACATTGCGTTGGATCTCGTTGGTGCCCGCGTAGATCGGCCCGGACAACGAGAAGAGGTAGCCGTCGGTCCACCGGTCGTCGAGCTCGGCGGCCGGGCCCTGCAGGTCGAGGGCGGTCTCGTGGGCGGCGATGTCCCACTGCGACCAGAACACCTTGTTGATCGACGACTCCATGCCGAGCGAACCACCGGCCGCGAGACGACTCACCGTCTGATACGTGGACAGCTCGTAGGCTCGCGACCCGATCCACGCATCCGCCACGCGCGCATCGGTGTTCGCCGTCGACGGGACGTCGTCCCGGTTCGACCGCCACAGTTCGACGAGGCGGTCGGTGGTGGCCAGGAACCGGCCGGGTGCGCGCAGCGACAGCCCGCGTTCGTTGGCGGCGGTGCTCATCGCGACCCGCCACCCGTTGTCCACCTCGCCGATGACACCCGACTCGCCCGGATTCGACGGATCGTCGGGGACGAAGACGTTCTCCAAGAACAGCTCTGCGAACCCGGCCTCGCCGTGGAGCTGTGCGATCGGCCGGACGGTCACGCCCTCGCTGCGCAGGTCGAACATGAAGTAGGTGAGACCCTTGTGGCGCTGTGCCTGTTTGTCGGTGCGGAACAGGCCGAAGGCCCGGTCGGCGAAACTCGACCGCGAACTCCAGGTCTTCTGACCGTTGAGCAGCCAGCCGCCGTCGGTGCGAACGGCGGTCGACCGCAGCGAGGCGAGGTCGCTGCCGGCCTCGGGTTCGCTCCACGCCTGACCCCAGATGTCGTCGGCGTTGGCCATCCGCGGCAGGATGCGTTCCAGCTGAGCAGGACTCGCGTGCTCGAACAGGGTGGGTGCGAGCAGGAAGATGCCGTTCTGGCTCACGCGTCCGGGAGCACCCGAACGGTAGTACTCCTCCTCGAAGATGACCCAGTGCAGCAGCGGGGCATCGCGGCCGCCGTATTCCTCCGGCCAGCTGACGACCGACATCCGGTCGGCGGCCATCGTCCGCTCCCATTCGCGGTGCGCCTCGAATCCCTCGGCGGTGTCCATCGACGGAAGCGGTTCGCGCGGAACATGATCGGCCAGCCAGGCGCGGACCTCGGCGCGGAAGGCGTCGGCGGCGTCGTCGAACAGCAGGTCCATGTCAGCTCCCCGATCCCGCGGCGGCGCCGGTCGACGCCGACGCCTTCATCGACTTCGCGTCCATCCCGCCGAGGGAGTCGCCACCCGCCTCGGAGTTCGCCGCGTGCGCGAAGTGGTGCCAGCCGAACACCGAATCCATCGAGTTGCGCAGTCCCATCTGGTCTTCGCAGATGTTGACGGCCTTCTTGCTCAGGAAGAGCCCCTGCATCGGCATGGCGACGGCCTTCTCGGCGATCTCGTTGACCTTGGTCTCGAGGGCGTCCCGGGGAACGACGTGGTTGACCATGCCCCAGTCGGCCGCCTGCGTCGCGGTGAAACGTTCACCGGTGAAGAGGATCTCCTTCGCCCGGCGCGGGCCGAGCACGAAGGCGTGGGCGAAGTACTCGACGCCGGGGATGCCCATGCGGGCGACCGGGTCCGAGAAGAACGCGTCATCGGAGGCGACGATGAAGTCGCAGATCCAGGCGAGCATGAGACCGCCGGCGATGCACGCGCCATGGACCTGGGCGATGAGGGGTTTGGGGATGTCGCGCCAGCGGCGGCACATCCCCATGTACACCTCCATCTCGCGGGCGAGACGCTGGTCGGCACCGGTCTTGTCGGTGTGGTCCCAGTGCAGGACGGCCGCGTTCTCGTAGTAGGTGTCGAAGTCGCGTTCGGGGGTGCCGATGTCGTGTCCGGCCGAGAAGTGCTTGCCGTTCGCCCGCAGCACGATCACCTTCACCGAAGCGTCGTCGACGGCCTTGCGGAACGCGGCGTCGAGCGAATAGGTCATCACCGAGTTCTGCGCGTTGCGGTACTCCGGGCGGTTCAGCGTCACATAGGCCACCGCGCCGTCGGGGCCGCCGGTCTCGTAGGCGACCGGTGAGGTATCCGGGCCCAGATCGTCGGGTCCGAGCGGAGGTGGGATGACGGCGTCACTCATGTCCCCGAGACTAACCTAGCAAGTGCTTGGTTGGTAGTCGGTGTGGGTGATCGCCGGGGTCAGAAGTGCGGTGTGGGGCGATAGGTGAGCTCCTGGATCCGGCCGTCGAGGAGGCGGCTGTCGTCGGCATCATCTCGGCGAACTCGCGAAACATGTTGGCGACGATCACCATTCGATGTTTCCTCTGCTGTTTAGCCCTAAAGAACACCATAACCCCTGCTCCCTGAGGTGTGAGGAGCGCAAGCGACGAGCCACGAAGGGCGGGCGAGCATCGAACATGGCCCTTCGTGGCTCGCTTCACTCGCACCTCAGGGAGCATGAACAGAACGCTCTCGAGCGTTGTCTGCCGGTCACATGTCGGGGCAGCGCAAGTTCCGTCGAAGTGGCGCCGTTGTGTCGGCCTGCAGCGTTGCAGGTCTTGCGTGGACTACGAAAGAACACTCTTAAGCGTCCACATCTCTGCTCCCTGAGGTGCGAGCGAAGCGAGCCACGAAGGGCTCCGCAACCTGTCTCACCAGGCCCTTCGTGGCTCGTCGCTATCGCTCCTCACACCTCAGGGAGCAATGGGGTCGCTTCTTTCGGATTAGGGGGCGGTTGGGTGCCCCCGGAAGTCATCGGTGGCGGTCCGGCTCAGGGGATGACGATGCTCCCGCTGCAGCTCGTGGACGGCACGCTCCAGAGCGCGTTCCGGTTGACCGCGCTGAAGGTCACGTTCACCCGGCCCTTGCCGATCTGGTTGACGGGGATCACGAAGTAGTGGACGCCCTGGTAGGGCGGGTTCACGCGGACGTTGCTGACCTTGGAGCCGCGCTTGCCGGTGGCCAGGTTGTGCCAGTCCAGACGGGCCGAAGACTGGTAGCCGCCGGGAAAGTAGCTGGTGAAGTCGGCGGCGATGTAGGCGTTGCCGGCATACGTGCTCACGATCGTGCGTCGCGCCAGGAACGGGACGTCGACGACGTTCGGGCTCAGGCCCACGCAGGTCGACAGCGGATACTCGCGGGACACCGCGTTCGCGTCGCCGGTGGCCGCGACGCCGAGCCCGGCAGCCGAGGTCAGAGCGATGGCGGCGGCGGCCAACCGGGTGATCGTCTTGGTGCTGGGCATATCTCGACTCCCTTGCTGGTGGCGACGGTGACGTGTCGTGATCACCGGCCAGTTTTCCGCAGGAAGTCCGTTTCGTGGGTATTTCCGGGCGCAGTGTTCATTCGTTCGGTCGACCCGCCCCTCAGCTGAGATGACTCGAGATCCCGTCGGCGGCAGCACGCGTGGCCTCGCCGAGTCGGCGCACTTCGTCCACGTCGAGGGTGGTGTTCGGGCAGACGACGATGGCCGCGACCACCCGACGGGCGGAGTCGAAGACGGGGGCGCCGATGGTGACCACGGGTACCCCCGTGCCGTCGGCCGCGCAGGCGTCGATCTCCTCGGGCAGGTAATCGATGACCGACAGCTCGGTGAGCAGGTCGCCGACCCGCGCGCGCAGGGTGTCCGACATGGTGTCGAGGGAGCTCAGGGCTTCGATCATCGCCACGTGGTCGTCGGTCATGCGCTCGATCGAGTAGCCGCGTTCGGCGACGACGTCGAGCACCATGCCCAGCCGGGTGCGGGTGGACTCGGCGGCCTGGCCGATCCAGTTCGACCGGGCGTCGTCCGGGTCGAAGGCGATGAACTCCCGACAGATCGGCGGGCGGAGCCGGATGCGGCTGCCGTTGCGCAACCAGGGATGCTGCGCGGTCTCCGGTGCCAGGTGGGGCGGAAAGGCGTGCGACGCCAGGGTCACCGCGTCGGCCGAGGTCCGTCGGGCGACGAAACAGGGGACGTCGAACCGTTCGCACAGGTCGCGCGCCGCCGACGCCGCCCACCGTACGAGGTGGTCCGCGCCGTCGGCGTTCCGGACGAGGCCGACGAAGGCTGGTCCGACGCCGAAGGTGCCGGCCGACGGGTCCCGGATCAGCCATCCGCAGTCGACGAGTTCGGAGACTACGGCGTGCGCGGTGGCGCGCGACATCGAGGTCTGACGCACGATCTCGGCCAGCGTCAGCGCCGGTTGTTCGGCGTCGGCGAGGAGTTCGACGATGCGGACGACCCGGGCGGTCGGTGGCGACGCCGCACGTGCCGGTTGACGCGCGTCGGAGAAGTCACCTACGGTTTGTGTCACATTGTCAACACATAGTGTCGAATATTCGACATGTCAAGGGGGTTGCTCCGGTGGCCATCACCATCGACGCCGACGACGGACGTCGTCCCGACGACACCGAGGACCGGCGTCGTCGTCACCACGGTTATGAGCTCTCGCATCTCGCGGCGCTCGAGGCCGAATCGGTGCACATCTTCCGCGAGGTCGCCGCGACCTTCGAACGTCCGGTTCTGCTGTTCTCCGGCGGCAAGGACTCCGTGGTGATGTTCCATCTGGCGCGGAAGGCGTTCTGGCCGGCGCCGATCCCGTTCCCGCTCATGCACGTCGACACCGGGCACAACTTCGACGAGGTGATCGAGTACCGCGATCGCGTGGTCGCCGAGACCGGGGTTCGCCTTCTCGTCAGCTCGGTGCAGGACGACATCGATGCCGGGCGGGTCGTCGAGCAGACCGGCCCGGGTGCCAGCCGCAACCGGCTGCAGACCGCGGCGCTGTTGCGCGGGATCACCGAGAACCGTTTCGACGCCGTGTTCGGCGGGGCCCGGCGCGACGAGGAGAAGGCGCGGGCGAAGGAGCGCGTGTTCAGCTTCCGTGACGAGTTCGGCGCGTGGAATCCGCGCGAGCAGCGACCCGAGCTGTGGCGCCTCTACAACGGGCGTCACGCCAAGGGGGAGCACATCCGGGTGTTCCCGCTGTCGAACTGGACCGAGCTCGACATCTGGCAGTACATCGCCGCCGAGGACATCGATCTGCCGGAGATCTACTACGCGCACCAGCGCGAGGTGATCCCGCGCGACGGCATGCTGCTCGCGAAAACCCGCTTCCTGCAGGAGCTCCCGGGTGAGGAGGTGCGGACCGAGACCGTGCGGTTCCGGACCGTCGGCGACGCCACGTGCACCGGTTGTGTGCTGTCCGGCGCGGACGACGTGATGAAGGTGATCGAGGAGATCGAGGTCACCCGGTTGACCGAGCGGGGAGCCACGCGCGCCGACGACCGGATCTCCGAGTCGGGGATGGAAGACCGCAAGAAGGAAGGCTACTTCTGATGGGCGACCTCAACGCCGTCGGCGGCGCGACGGAGATGCTGCGTCTGGCGACCGCGGGCTCGGTGGACGACGGCAAGTCGACACTCATCGGCCGGCTGCTCTACGRCTCGAAGGCGATCTTCACCGACCAGCTCGAATCGATCGAGCGCACCAGCGCCGAGCGCGGTGACGAGTACGCGAACCTCGCCCTGCTGACCGACGGGCTGCGTGCCGAACGCGAGCAGGGCATCACCATCGACGTCGCCTATCGGTACTTCGCCACGCCCAGGCGAAAGTTCATCATCGCCGACACGCCGGGCCACGTGCAGTACACACGCAACATGGTGACCGGTGCCTCGACCGCCGATCTCGCGATGATCCTGATCGACGCGCGCAAGGGCGTGCTCGAGCAGACGCGGCGGCACGCGTTCCTGTCGTCGTTGCTCGGCATCCCGCACCTGACGGTCTGCGTGAACAAGATGGACCTCGTCGACTGGTCGCAGGAGCGTTTCGACGAGATCTGCGCCGACTTCGTCGATTTCGCGACCAAGCTCAACGTCGTCGACCTGACGTTCATCCCGATGTCGGCGCTGCGGGGCGACAACGTCGTCGAACAGTCCGCGGCGATGCCGTGGTACGAGGGGCGTCCGCTGCTGAATCACCTCGAGCACGTCTACATCGCCTCCGACCGCAACCTGATCGACACCCGTCTGCCCGTCCAGTACGTGATCCGGCCGCAGCGCAGCGACGGCGCCGACCACCGCGCCTACGCGGGCACCGTTGCCGGCGGTGTGCTCGCCAAGGGCGACGAGATCGTCGTCCTCCCCAGCGGTTTCAGCACCACCATCACCGAGATCTGGGCGCCCGGTGGCCAGCCGATCGACGAGGCCTTCGCGTCGATGGCCGTGTCCGTCGAACTCGCCGACGAGATCGACATCGTGCGCGGCGACATGCTGGCCCGCCCCAACAACCGGCCGTACGTGGGACGCGACCTGGACGCGATGGTGTGCTGGTTCGCCGACGACGCCGAACTGCGACCGGGCAACCGGTATCAGCTGCTCTGCGGAACCCGGTTGACCCGCGCGCAGGTCAACGGCCTCAACTATCGCCTCGACGTCAACTCGCTGCACCGCGACGAGGACGCGGAGGGATTGTCGCTCAACGAGATCGGACGCGTCACCCTGCACACCCAGGAGCCGGTGACCTTCGACTCGTACCGGCGCAACCGCGACACGGGCAGCTTCATCCTGATCGACGAGGCCACCAACCGGACCGTCGGCGCGGGGATGATCACGGCGCCGGTGAGTCACGACAGTCATGTCGTGTGGCAGGCGACGAAGGTCGGGCGCGAGCACCGTGCGCACCGCGGCGCGACGATCTGGCTGACCGGTCTGTCCGGCTCCGGGAAGTCGTCGCTGGCGGTCGAACTCGAGCGGCGCTTCGTCGCCGAGGGGCGTCCGGCGTACCTGATGGACGGGGACAACCTGCGGCACGGCCTGAACTCGGATCTGGGCTTCTCCGACGACGACCGCCGGGAGAACATCCGCCGGACCAGCGAGGTGGCCGCGCTGTTCGCCGACTCGGGATCGGTGGCGATCGTCTCGCTCATCAGCCCGTTCGCCGAGGAACGGCAGCGGGCCCGGGAGATCCACGCCGAGCGCGGGCTGCCGTTCTACGAGATCTTCGTCGACACCCCGCTCGCCGAATGCGAACGACGCGACCCGAAGGGGCTGTACGACCGTGCGCGGCGGGGGGAGATCAGTCAGTTCACCGGCATCGACTCGCCCTACGAGCGTCCGTCCGACCCGGATCTGCACATCACCCCCGACGACGGCCCGCCGTCCGAGGTCGCCGACCTGGTCCTGCGTAACCTGGGTCTGTGAGCGCAGCCTCGTAGCCGTCCGGCGCGAAGCGCCGCGTCCTGCCACCGGTATGCCGACCGAGAGGAACCCCGTGACCGACGATCGTGCCCTGGCCGGTGAACTGGCCACCGCCGCAGGTGAACTCCTGCTCGACATTCGACGCTCCAGCGGATTGAGGGGCAAAGAGCTCGGTCAGGAGGGCGACCGCCGCTCCGACGAGTTCATCCTCGGGCGTCTCGCACAGGAGCGTCCGGACGACGCCGTGCTGTCGGAGGAGTCGGCCGACGACAAGTCGCGACTGTCGGCGTCGCGCGTGTGGATCATCGATCCGGTCGACGGCACGCGTGAGTACGGCACCTACGAACCCGGCGGGGGCCGCAGCGACTGGGCCGTGCACGTCGCGCTGTGGTCGGCGGACGACGGGCTGATCGCCGGTGCGGTCGCCTTGCCGGCCCTCGGGGTGACCTACCTCGACGACGGTTCCACCGTCGAGCCCGTGGAAGGCCTCGCCTCCCGGCCCCGGACCGGCGTCCCGCGCGTCGTCGTGAGCAGTTCGCGCCCACCGGCCTTCGCCGACGAGGTGGCCGCGGCGATGGCCGGCGAGGTGCTGCCCATGGGGTCCGCCGGGGCCAAGGCGATGGCGGTGGTGCGCGGCGAGGCCGACGCCTACGTCCATGCGGGCGGCCAATACGAGTGGGATTCGGCCGCACCCGTCGCCGTCACGAAGGCGAAGGGTCTGTGGTGCGGGCGGATCGACGGTTCGCCCCTCGTCTACAACAACGAGGACACCTACCTGCCCGACCTCGTCATCTGCCGGCCCGAGTTCACCGAGGCGATCCTCACGGTCACCACAGAGGGTGCCGGCGGCTGACGTCCGAGCGCCTCAGTGCGTGACCACGACCTTGATCGCGACGATCACGGTCGCCACCACCGTGACCGCTCCGGAGCTGAACAGCGTTGCCCGGCTGGGCCGTTCGTTGTTGAGCCGGTCGATGACGAAGACCGTGCCGCCGATGCGCAGAAGGATCACGATCTCTGCGATCAACTGGGCGGTACGGGGCTCGATCCAGCCGATCAGGCCGAGCAACAGGATCGCGCAAGGTAGAAGCGCCGAGGTCAGGATCGGCACCGAGTCGCGGAGATGACCGAGTACCTCTGATCGCGTCGGCTCGACCTTGCCGTCCGACACGCGCCGGGCGACGCCCTCGGCGAAGACGTGCGCGATGAAGGTCGACGCGGCGGTGCCCGCGAGGATCGCGATACCGACGAAGTCGTCCTCGACGTGCAACGGGATGAGCACGGCCAGGATCAGGATGTTGCCGTAGATGTAGGCACTGATGCGCGGCGCGGCGTGCTTGCGTTCGAGCGGGTTGTCCCGACTGAACAGCGGCCCGTGCAGCAGGGCCCACGGACTGTTGCTCATAGCTGGTGAAACTATCAGCGCGGGAGGAGTTCGGCGACGACAGCGGCGATGGTGTCGTCGGGCCGCGTCAGGCAGACCGTCGCCGCCACGGTGGCCACCTGCTGGACATTGTCGGTCACGTCCAGATCGGTCAGGACCGCCGCCCGCCGGGCGTCGTCGAGTTCGCGGAACTCCGTGCACGTCATGGTCGAACCGGACCCGGTGTCAGAGCCGGCCTCGGAGCCGCGCGACGGTGACGCACTGGCCCGGCTGGTGTCCGCGGATGTGGCGGGGCTGCTCGTCTCGGCGGCGCTCGTGGAGACCGCGCTCTCGGGTGAAGGCGCAGGCTCGGCGTCGTCGGACGAACACGCACCGATCGCCAGCATCATCATCGCGGCCATCGACAGGCCCGCGGCCAGCTCGGCGGGGCGGGATCGGCGGGCGGGAACAGACATCACGGAACTCCTCGGGAAGCGGTCCGGGTGGTGACCCGGTGGTGCGGGATGGGATGGGGCGCGGTCAGCGCATGAGGCCGGAGAGCACGCCCGAGAGGGCGGCCCGGACATCCGTGGTCTCGATGCGCATCAGGTCGTCCTGGCTGAGTGAGTCGAAGTCGCCGGCGGTGCTGAGCCGGAACTCGCGCTCCTCCTCGGCCGCCTCGATGATGTTGCGGATGAAGCGGCCGTTGCCGGCGAGATCGGTGGCGCGCCGCGCGGTGCCCTGATGCTCGCGGACGTCGTGGTAGAGGGGAGTGCACGCCTGCTCGATCTCGAGCATCGCCTCCCGCGTCAACGACGAATCACGCTTGCGCGCAATGAAATCGGCGATGCGGGCGAGCTCGTCGGGAGTGTAGGAGTCGAACCGCACCCGGCGCGCGAAGCGCGACGCCAGTCCGTCGTTGGAAGCGAGGAACCGATCGATCTCGGCGTCGTAGCCGGCGATGATCACGACCAGCCGGTCACGATCGTCCTCCATCCGGGCCAGCAGGGTGTCGACGGCTTCGCGACCGAACGCGTCGCCGCCGGACAGCCCCTGCTGGATGAGCGTGTACGCCTCGTCGATGAACAGGACGCCGTCCATCGCGGAGTCGATGAGGGCCGCGGTCTTGATGGCGGTGCTGCCGAGGTGTTCACCGACCATGTCGCGGCGGGTGGCCTCGACGACCTTGTCGGACTTGATGAAGCCGAGGCCGCAGTAGATCTTGGCGACGATGCGGGCCACGGTCGTCTTGCCCGTGCCGGGCGGTCCGGTGAATGCCAGGTGCAGGCTGCGGGCCGACGTCGACAGCCCGCGGTCGGCGCGGACCTTCGCCAGGGTCGCGGTGGACTGCAGTTTGGCCACCTGCTGCTTGACCGACTCGAGCCCGATCTGTTCGGCCAGTTCCCGTTGCGCCTCGGTCACCAGCGAATTCTGTTCGGCGGGGYCCCCGGAGGTCGACACCAGGGACTCGGCGCGATCGGGCACCGACTTCGGGTCCCACCGGTCGGTGCGCTCGGCGATCTGCTCGGGCGTCGTGGGGGGCATCCGGTAGGAGGGCGACCGGATGGCGTCGGCCGCGCCGGTCAGCGACGGGTCACGGGCGTAGGCCTGCTCGAACATCGACTTCGCCTTCTCCTCGTGGCCCTGCTCGCGCAGCGCGAGGCCGTAGACGAAGATCGCCTGCGTCGAACAGGACGGGATCGGGCCGTCGACCGCGTTCTGCAGGCGCCGCATGCCCTCGCCGTACATGCCGAGATGCACGCACGACGTCCCGGCCATGAAGTCGGCGACGGCCTGCATGTACGGGTCGTTCCACCGGTCGGACCTGGTCAGCGAGGTCAGGACGTCGGGCCAGCGCTGGGTGGCGAAGTGCAGGAACGCGCGGACGAAATCCACGATCGGCACGCGGTGCGCCGGTGGTACCTCGTCGAGGACCTCTTCCGCACCGGCGAAGTCCGCGCCGCGGACCAGACTGGCCGCGTAGGCCGCGGTCGCCTCGACGGCATTCGACGCCGGGAAGTCGATCAGCATCCCGGTGTACCAGCGCCCCGCGATCGTGCCGGGCGGGAGCCCGAGCCGGCGCTGCTCCGCGCCGATCGACCCGCGGGCACGATAGAGGCCCAGGAGGACCTCGTTGCTGCTGTCGCCGCAGGCCAGCCGGCCGATCCAGGCGTCGCCCAGGGCCGGGTCCCATTCGGTCGCACGGGTGAAGGCCTTGGCGGCCTGAGCGGGATTGTCGACCGGTTCCTGACCTTCGACCGGGATGTTCAGGGACAGGACGCCGAGTTCGAAGAGTGCCCTCGCCTTGCGGACATCGGCCATCGTTTCCCCCTGTGTCGTCCCATCGGCGCACACCGACCCCGAACCGTTCTCCCCGGGTACCACGACGACACACCCCGGGGGGCGGTCGCCGGAGACAGAGTATCGCTAGACCGGCGTGACATCCGTCGCAGATCTCCCAGGGCGCGCACCCGAGGCGCCCCGGCGGCCGCAACCGCCCGCGCACGCCTAGACTTGTCCGGGTGAGTGCCCAGGTGGATACCGTCTCAGCCGCTGCCCAGACCCCGGACCATCCGCAACCCTTCCGCGAACTCGGTCTCAAGGACGACGAGTACGCGCGCATCCGCGAGATCCTGGGTCGCCGGCCCACCGACGCGGAGCTCGCCATGTACTCGGTCATGTGGTCCGAGCACTGCAGCTACAAGTCGTCGAAAGTGCACCTGCGCTACTTCGGTGAGACCACCACCGACGAGATGCGCGCAAGCATGCTGGCCGGCATCGGCGAGAACGCCGGCGTCGTCGACATCGGCGACGGATGGGCGGTGACCTTCAAGGTCGAATCGCACAACCACCCGAGCTATGTCGAGCCGTATCAGGGCGCCGCCACCGGCGTCGGTGGCATCGTGCGCGACATCATGGCCATGGGCGCGCGCCCGATCGCGGTCATGGATCAGCTGCGCTTCGGCCCGGCCGACGCCCCGGACACCCGGCGCGTCGTCGACGGTGTGGTGCGCGGCGTGGGCGGCTACGGCAACTCCCTCGGCCTGCCAAATGTCGGCGGTGAGACCGTCTTCGACGCCAGTTATGCGGGCAACCCGCTCGTCAACGCGCTGTGCGCGGGCGTGCTGCGCACCGAGGACCTGCACCTGGCCTTCGCCTCGGGCGCAGGCAACAAGATCATCCTGTTCGGTGCGCGCACCGGTCTCGACGGCATCGGCGGTGTCTCGGTCCTGGCCTCGGAGACCTTCGACGATTCCGAGGGCTCGGGTCCGAATCGCAAGAAGCTGCCGAGCGTGCAGGTGGGCGACCCCTTCACCGAGAAGGTGCTCATCGAGTGCTGCCTCGAGCTCTACCACGCCGGACTCGTCGTGGGCATCCAGGATCTCGGCGGTGCCGGACTGTCCTGTGCCACGAGCGAACTCGCCGCAGCCGGTGACGGCGGCATGCACATCGACCTGGAGAAGGTGCCGATGCGCGCCGAGGGCATGACCCCGGCGGAGGTGCTCTCCAGCGAGTCGCAGGAACGCATGTGTGCCGTCGTGACCCCGGACAACGTCGAGAAATTCCTCGAGGTCTGCCGCAAGTGGGATGTGCTCGCGACCGTCATCGGCGAGGTCACCGACGGCGATCAGCTGGTCATCACCTGGCACGGCGAGACCGTCGTCGACGTGCCGCCGCGCACCGTCGCCCACGACGGTCCGGTCTACGAGCGTCCCGTCGCCCGGCCCGACTGGCAGGACACGGTCATCGCATCGACGACCGAACCGCTGCAGCGCCCGAGCACACCCGACCAGCTGCGCGAGACGCTGCTGGCCATGCTCGCCTCGCCCGCGCTGTGCAGCCGCAAATTCATCACCGACCAGTACGACCGCTACGTGCGCGGCAACACCGTCCTGGCCGAGCACGCCGACTCGGGGATGATCCGCATCGACGAGGAGTCCGGGCGCGGCATCGCACTGGCGACCGACGCGTCGGGCCGCTACACCTTCCTCGATCCCTACCGCGGCGCACAGCTCGCGCTCGCCGAGGCCTACCGCAACGTCGCGGTGTCCGGGGCGACGCCGAAGGCCGTGACCAACTGCCTCAACTTCGGTTCCCCGGAGGACCCGGCGGTGATGTGGCAGTTCCAGCAAGCGGTCCGAGGACTCGCCGACGGCTGCGCCCAGCTCGGCATCCCGGTCACCGGCGGCAACGTGAGCTTCTACAACCAGACGGGCGCGACGGCCATCCTGCCGACCCCGGTCGTCGGCGTCCTCGGCGTCATCGACGACGTGCACCGCCGCATCCCGACCGGCATCGGCACCGAACCCGGCGAGACACTCATCCTGCTCGGTGAGACCCGCGACGAATTCGACGGCTCGATCTGGGCCCAGGTCAGTCACGACCACCTCGGTGGCGTCCCGCCGCAGGTCGACCTCGAACGCGAACGCCTGCTCGCCGAGATCCTGTCCGCATCGTCCCGCGACGGATTGATCTCCGCGGCACACGATCTCAGCGAGGGCGGCCTCATCCAGACCGTCGTCGAGGCGGCCCTGGCCGGCGAGACCGGGTGCCGCGTCCTGCTGCCCGAGGACGCCGACCCGTTCGTCTGGCTGTTCTCCGAGTCGGCCGGGCGCGTGCTCGTCGCGGTCCCGCGCACCGAGGAATCGCGGTTCACCGCCATGCTCGACGCCCGTTCGATGCCGTGGACACGCATCGGTGTGGTCGACCAGGGCAGCGACGCCGTCGAGGTCCAGGACTACTTCTCGGTGCCCCTCGCCGAACTCCGTGAGGCGCACGAGGGCACCCTTCCGGGGTTGTTCGGCGACACGGTCTAGAGCACGGCCTAGTTGCATCACGCAACGGTCCGGCCTGCGAGGATTCCGTTGTATGTCAATGGAATCAATATCGTTTCCAGGCATGTCGCGCCCGGTGACGAACGGTTACGCTCCTGGAGTTCTCTGACCGAGTCGAAAGGGCGCAGATGAGCTACCCCAATGATCCGAACCAGCCGCCGAACTACGGCGCGGGTGGCTACGGACAGCAGCCGTACGGCGGGTTCCCGGGCGGGAACCCGGCCGGCCCGGAACCGGACAACAACCTCGTGTGGGCGATCCTGTCCACGGTGCTCTGCTGTCTACCGCTCGGGATCGTGTCGATCGTGAAGTCGACCTCGGTCAGCAAGCTGTGGGCCGCGGGCGACTACGCCGGTGCGCAGAAGGCGGCCGACGAGGCCAAGAAGTGGGCGATGTGGAGTGCCATCTCCGCCGTCATCATCTGGGTCCTGATCGTCATCGTCTACTTCGTCCTGTTCGCGCTGATCCTCGGTGCTTCAGCGTCGACGTCCACTTACTGAGCGTTTCGAGAGGGCCGTCCTCGGACGGGTGTCGGCCCTTTCGAAGCATCGCTACCTCGGTCCGGCGACGGTCGTCGCCGGGACCGGGATGGTCTGCGGGGCCGTGTGGTTCGCCGATCCGACGACACCGGGCGGTGCCCTGCCGGTCTGTCCGACCAAGCTGATCTTCGGGGTGACGTGTCCGGGGTGCGGGTCGCTACGGGCGATCTACTCGCTGCTGCACGGCGATGTCTCGGCGGCGCTGCACTACAACGCCGTCGGGGTGCTCGCAATGGGGTTGCTGCTCTTCGCCTTCGGCGCCTACTGCCTGCGACTGTGGACCGGCCGCCGGGTTCGCAGCTGGCAGCACCTCCGCTTCTCCGGCGTCGTCGTGCTGGTGGTCGTACTTGCCTGGTTCGTCGTCCGCAACATCCCCGTCGAACCGTTCTGGTCACTGCACGTCTGAGCGTCGGGTGCTGCCGCGGATCCAGCGCACCAGCCGCGAACCGGGATCGCGTGCGGAGGCGTCGAGGTCGAGCGTCGCCAGGGCCTCGGGATCATCGGTCGTGATCTGGTCGACCCGTAACTCCAGCAGTCGCCTGATGTCCGGGATGACGCGAGGCCCGACCCGCGTCACCGTGTACCCGTCGACGAGCCGACCGCGCTCGTGGAACGCGCCGATCAGGTCGTGGCCGCGGTGGTCGGCCGCCAGTATCAGCCGGTTCTCCAGGTACACCATCTCGGCCTTCGGCGATGCCGCCACCGCGCGGTCGACGAAGCGGTCGAAGTCCCCGGAGCGGATCGCCGCGTCGGCGGCACCGTGATGGCAAGGGTCGTAACCGATCCGGATGCCCGGTGCGGCCGAGGTCAACGTGTCGACCGCCGCGGCGTCGCCGCACGACAAGATGTAGTGCCGAGCGTGGGATGCGACACTGCGGGCGAACACCGCCACGGCCTGGGGATCGAGCGCGGCGTCGTCCTCCTTGAAGTCGAGCTGGAGGGACGCGGTGGGGGCGATGTCGACGCCGTCGAAGAGTTCGGTCAGGTCCTCGAGCAGGAGGACGTGCTCGTCGACGGGCCGGCCACGGTTGTCCCGCAGGGACAGTTCCCGCAGATACGACGCCGGGAGCGCGGACACCGCGCCGGTGCCGGTGGTGGCGTGGTCGACTGTGCGGTCGTGCAGGACGGCGAAACCGCGCTCGGCGTGGATCACCAGATCGATCTCGACACTCGCGCCGAGCCGCATGCCCTCGACGATCCGGGTCGCGGTGAACGCCGTGTCGTCGGCGCGCCGCCGGCCCCGGTGCCACTTGAGCATCGTCCGATGGCCGTCGTGGTCGATGTGGATCGGGGCGGCGGGGTCCGGGGGCGACGTGGCGGTCACAGCTCCCGACTCTAGCGAGGCGCATCTCGCCGAATCCGCACGGCGAAGTTGGAACGTGTTCTAGTTTGGATCGCATGACATTGCGCGTGGTCGAGTGGTCGACCGGAACCGTCGGACGACATGCCATCGCCGGGATCGACGCCCGGCCCGACCTCGAACTCGTGGGTGTGTGGGTGTCCGACCCCGCCAAGGTCGGCAAGGATGCCGGCGAACTCGCCGGGCTCGACCGTGAGCTGGGTGTCGCGGCGACCGGCGACCGCGACGCGCTGATCGCCCTGAAACCCGACTGCATCGTGCACACCGCGATGACCGACGACCGCGTCATGGAGTCGATCGAGGATCTGATCTTCTTCGTGGAGAACGGGATCAACGTGGTCTCGAGCGGGCCGGTGGTCCTGCAGTTCCCCCATGGCATCCTGCCCGATTCGCTGCTGGACCGGATCGCCGCCGCGGGTGCGGCGGGTGGCGCGAGCCTCCACGTCAACGGCATCGACCCGGGTTTCGCGAATGACGCACTGCCGCTGGCGATGACGAGTCTTTCCCAGCGCATCGACGAGATCCGCTGCCAGGAGATCGCCGACTACTCGACCTACTACCAGCCGGTCGTCATGCGAGACCTGTTCGGCTTCGGGCAGCCCCTGGACGCCACACCGCTGCTGTTCGCACCGGGCATCCTGTCGATGGGGTGGGGGAGTGTCGTGCGACAGATCGCCGCCGGACTCGACCTCGTGCTCGACGAGCCGCTCGTGGAACGCGTCGAGCGGGTCGAGGCCGACCGCGACTACTCGACGGTGTCCGTCGAGATCCCCAAGGGCACGATGGCCGCGGTCCGCTTCGAGGTCGCCGGTCAGGTCGACGGCGTGGATCGCATTGTGCTGGAGCATTACACGCGCACCCACCCCGACCAGTGCCCGGACTGGCCGACCCCGAACGAGGGCGACGGCTGCTACCGCATCGCCATCTCCGGCGAACCGGAGATGACGGTCGAGTTCGGGCACCACGGTGAGAACGGCGACCACAACGTGTCCGGGATGATCGTCACCGCGATGCGACTGGTCAATTCCGTTGCGGCGGTGGTCGATGCGAAACCCGGCCTGGTCACCGCGCTCGACCTCCCGCTCGTGACGGGTCGGGGGTTGTTCGCGCAGAAGTAGCCGATGCGCCGGAACCAACACGGCCTATCTGTGCGGCCGCCGTCGACTCACCGTCGGCGCTGAGTTGGCGAGCAGCGCTGCGATCACGCGTGATCGGTGAGTATGCGCGCGAGTGCTGCTTCGACCGGGGTCAGCGGTGGGGTGGTGAGGTGCTCCGGCGGTGTTCGCGGATGGACGAGTTGTCGGTAGGCGAGTTCGAGGCGCCGGCCGCGGTCGCCGTAGCCGACGGCGTCGGGGCGCCCGCTGCTCCCTGAGGAGCGCCCGGAGCTTGCGGAGGGCGCGTCACGAAGGGTTGGGCGCGACTCATCGCCGGGCCTGGTGGCAGGTCCGTGGATCTCGTTGCGCACGGTGTTCAGGTGTTGTGCGAACCGCCGGGGTATGTCGGGTCGGCGGTTGAGGTGTTCGGGGTTGGGTGGTGCGCCGGGTTCGGCGTTCAATCGCCAGAGGCAGCGGCCTTCGTCGGGTCCGGATCGGGCGATGCGGGTGGTGTATTGGCCGGTTTGGTCGCCGACCATGCGGTTGTGACGTGGGCAGGCGGGTGCGAGGTCGTCGATGTCGGTGAGTCCGCCCTTGGCCCAGTCTCGTTCGGCGTGATGAAGCTCGATGTGTGTGGCGGGTTGATCGCACCCGGGTGCCGAACACACTTCCCCGTCGGGACGGGCGAAGGAGACCAGGCGTTGTTCGCGGGTGGCGAGGCGTTTGCCCCGTCCGAAGTGCAGGGGGACGGTGGTGGCGTCTTTGAAGATGGCCAACCACGGCTGGACGTCACCGGCCATCGCGATCAAGTCCCGGATGGGTAGCAGGGTGCCGGTGGCGGTGGTGGCGAGTCCGGCTTCGCGGATGAGGTCGTTGAGGTCGGCTTTGATGATCAGTTGGACGGGCAGGCCTCGGTGCGAGGTGCCCAGTGTTCCGTCGGCGAAGCCGGCGGCCAGTGCGGCGTCGAGCGCGTCGTGATTCGTCTGGGCGAGAGTGCGTCCGTCGCGGTCGGCTGCGGCGGTCAGGGCGTCGGGGTCGGCGGTGCCGGCCGGGCCTTGGGGCGAGTGGGGGTCGTCGGGGTTGTTGAGTCCGGGTTTGCCCCACACGGCGAACATCATGGTGAGCCGGGCGGCGAGTGCGGGGGTCAGGGTGCCGGAGATTTTGGCGGTGCCGTCGGCGCGTTGTCGGCCGATCCACAGGCCGCGGCGTCGTTTCTGGTCGGTGTCGTCGGTCAGTGTGCCGTCGGGGTCGAGGTGGGCGAGCAGCCGCGCGCCGAGTTGGGTGATCTCGGCGGGGGTGTGGGCTTCGGCGATCTCGGCCATCTGTCGCTCGGCGGCGACCTTGATGTCGTGGTCGATGGTGCCGGGGATGCGGTCGAGGACGTCGAGGGTGGCCTGCACGTGCGCGGTGCCGACCGCGCCTTGTGCGAACGCTTCGGCGAGGCAGGGGTATTCGGGTGGAAGGACCTCGCCGCCGAGGCTGGTGCGGTGGGCGGTGGCGTCCATTTGCTTGCGACGCCGCATCGGGTTCGAGACTCGTAGCCGGTGGGTCATGAATTGCATGAGTGTTCGGCACCCGGCTTTTCGGGGCAGGTCGCGGGCCTCGACCTGATCGATCTGCCGGTCACCGGCGACGGTCAGACGTGCGATGGCGCGTTCGGTCTCCGCGGCGACGTCGATCAGTTCTTCGTCGGTGCACGACGACAAGTCGACGGTCTGTAGTTCGTCGAGGTTCGCGTGTAGTTCGGCGACGAGTTCGGCCGCGCGGGACACGGGTGCGCCGTGGTCGGCGAGTGGTGCGGTGCTGGGAATGACGGTCACCTCCCCCGAGAACCGTTGCTGCGAATGTACGTTCGAGTGTACACGATTTCGGCGGGACTGGCCACGAAAACAATTGCCCGGCAATGTGAATCGGATTCATTGTGTTGCGGGAGCTTGTCGGTGGCGACCGGTAGGATTCGACGGGGCGATGAGGGTTGTCGGTTGGGTCAAGCGAACACGGTCACCACGACGGCAGCCCGCGTGCCTCGAGCTGCGCACGCAGTCGCTCCCGGCCGTGTAACGACTCGGCATCGGCGAGACGAGCGAGAACCTTTGTGCTCCAGTCTCCCTCGAGACCATACCGACGGTTGTAACCGGACAGGACCTCGTCGTAGGCCTCGACGTGGGAGTCCGCAGACTCGGCGTCGTAGGTCTCGTGGTGGAGAACCGCCGCTTGGGGCAGGCGGGGTTTGATACCCGCGGGCTCGGTCGGATCGGGTCGTCCGATCGCCAGACCGAAGGTCGCGACCGCATGGTCGGGTAGGCCGATTTCGTCGGCCACCGCCAGGGGGTGGTTGCGGATCGACCCGACGAACACCGTTCCGAATCCCAGGGATTCGGCGGCGACGGCTGCGTTCTGGGCGGCGAGCGCGGTGTTGACGAAACCGACGATCGTGGATTCGAGGTTGCCGGTGCCCGCGGGCGGGGCCGACGCCCGACGGCGGTCAGCCCTGGCGTGCCTTGAATCTGGGGTTGCCCTTGTTGATCACGTAGATGCGCCCCTTGCGCTTGACCACTTGTGAACCGGGTTGGTTCTTCAACGACCGGATGGATGCACGGACCTTCAACGGAGCCTCCTTAATGGAAATTGTTTCCATTAAAGCAGGTCCGTCGACGAGCGCCGAGGCGGGTGTCAGACCTCCCAGGTGTGCACCGGCTCGCCCTCGTGCATCTGGGTCACGTAGTCGCGGAGCATCCCGTGCAGCGCCTGTGTCCGGCTCTCGCCCGTGCGTTCGCGGGCCGCGACCGCCTGGCGTTGCCAGACCGATCCCGTCTGGCGGGAGATGCAGCGGCCCTCGATGACCGACAGGTAGCGCTTGCGGGCCTTGTTGGAGACGCCGAACCGCTGCAAACCGTCCTCGGCGAGCACGAGCAGCCGGCGCATGACGAGTTCGTCGGGTCGCACCCAGCCGACGTCGGGCCAGTAGAGCTGCGACTCCATGCCGGTGCGGGCGCCGGACTGCAGGTTCTCGGCGGCGGCGTTGAACGACATCCGCGACCACAGCGGCCGGTCGGATTCGACGAGGCCCCGGACGACGCCGTAGTAGAACGCGGCGTTGGCCATCGTGTCGACGACCGTGGGACCGGCGGGCAGCACGCGGTTCTCGACGCGCAGGTGGGCCTGTCCCTCGTGGATGTCGTAGACCGGACGGTTCCAGCGGTAGACGGTCCCGTTGTGCAGACGCAGTTCGTCGAGGGTGGGGATGCGTCCGTCGTCGAGCTCGGCGAGCGGGTCGGTGTCGGTGCAGACGGGGAGGAGTGCGGGGAAATAGCGCGTGTTCTCCTCGAAGAGGTCGAAGATCGTGTTGATCCACCGCTCTCCGAACCACACTCGCGGCCGGACACCCTGGTTCTTCAGCTCCAGCGGCCGGGTGTCGGTGGCCTGTTCGAAGACCGGGATGCGGCTCTCGTGCCACAACGCGGTCTCGGCGAGGAAGGGCGAGTTCCCGGCCAGGGCGACCTGCACCCCGGCGATGGCCTGTGCCGCATTCCAGTGCGAGGCGAAGTCTTCCGGCGCCACCCGCAGGTGCAGCTGTAGTGAGGTGCAGGCCGCTTCGGGCAGGATCGAATCGGTCGAGGTGCGCAGGTGCTCGGTGTGGTGTCCATCGGTCAGCGGCACGCCGGTGATGTCGATCTCGAGATCCTCACCGCGGGCGGCGAAGATCTGCTCGTTCAGCAGGTCGTAGCGCGGGTTCGCCGAGATCCAGTGATGCGCGAAGTGTTCGGACTTCAGTGTCGGCAACATGCCGATCATGACCAGGTGGCTCGACGTCTGTGCGGCCCGCTGCTCGGCCCGGTTGAGCGACGTCCGCAACGCCTGCTCGAGCGAGATCGTGTCGTCGGTCGTGAACGGTCGCGGCGAGACGTTGATCTCGATGTTGAACTGGCCGAGTTCGGTCTGATAGTCCGGATCGGCGATCGCCTCGAGGACGGCGGCGTTCGCCATCGCGGGCTGCATGGCCTCGTCGACGAGGTTCAGTTCGACCTCCATGCCGAGCAACGGCTTCGGCGGACGGCCCTGATCGGTGAACAGCCCGTCGGCGAGCATCCGCGCGATCGCTTCCGTGCCGCGACCCACCTGACGCCGGAAACGAACCCGGTCCTCGCCGGTGAACTGCTGTTTGGACACCTCGGCTCCCATGCGGTCAATACTGCCCGATCCGCATCGGCGCGAACCCTCTTGCGAAGATGGCCGGGTGCCACCACGCAGGCGAGTGGACCCCGCCGAGGTCCGGGCCGCGGTGCTGGCCGTCTCGGACTGGCTCGTCGACCCGACCGTGCCGACCCCGGGACGCGCCGCCCTCGCCGACGCCGTCCGTCGATCGGCCCGGACACTCGAGCAGCTCGCCCCCGGGAACTCGGTCGAGGTCCGGGTGCCCCCGTTCGTCGCGGTCCAGTGCATCGAAGGTCCCCGTCACACCCGCGGAACGCCGCCGAACGTCGTCGAGATGGCGCCGCGGACCTGGCTGCTCCTCGTCACCGGTGTCCTCACCTACGACGACGCCCTCGCCGCGGGCCTGGTGGATGCGTCCGGGCATCGCGCGGCACTCATCGCCGACCTGTTGCCGCTCATCCCGATCGGCCCGCCGGGCGACCGGGAGTAGGAGTGTGATGCATCACTCGACCCGGGGCGTCGGGAATGACCCGCCGGTCGACACCGCTGGCAGATTCGCATCGGGAGCCGACCGACCCGTAAACTCACGCATGTCTCCCAGCCCACTCGACGGACCGATTCGCAGCCCCAGGGAGCTAGTCGATGCCTGATCATTCGATCGCCCACATGAACCTGCTCGCTGCCACGACGCCGGCGGGCGGATGCTCCGCACGCGGCTCGGGTGCGATCAATCCGGCCCCGCTGGACGATCTCGAGAACGAACCGCGTGAGGAATGCGGTGTCTTCGGTGTCTGGGCGCCCGGCGAGGACGTCGCCAAGCTGAGTTACTACGGCCTCTACGCCCTGCAGCACCGCGGCCAGGAAGCCGCGGGCATCGCCGTCGGCGACGGCAGCCAGGTGGTCGTGTTCAAGGACCTCGGACTCGTCAGCCAGGTCTTCGACGAGCAGACCCTGGGTGCGATGAGCGGGCATGTGGCGATCGGCCACTGCCGGTACTCCACCACCGGCTCGACGACCTGGGAGAACTCGCAGCCGATCTTCCGCACCACCGACGCCGGGACCGGCGTCGCCCTGGGCCACAACGGCAACCTGGTCAACACCGCGGACCTCGCGGCGCGTGCACGCGAGCAGGGGATCAAGAGTTCGGCGGCGACGTCGGACTCCGATGTCGTCGGTGCGCTCCTCGCGCACGGCGCCGCGGACAGCTCGATCGAGCAGGCCGCGATGGAACTGCTGCCCACCCTCAAGGGCGCGTTCTGCCTGACCTTCATGGATGAGCACACGCTCTACGCCGCGCGCGATCCGCACGGTGTGCGCCCGCTGTCACTCGGCCGCCTCGACCGCGGCTGGGTCGTCGCCTCGGAGACCGCCGCCCTCGACATCGTGGGTGCGTCGTTCGTCCGCGACATCGAGCCGGGCGAGCTCCTGGCCATCGACGCCGACGGCGTGCGCAGCACGCGCTTCGCCGAGCCGACCCCCAGCGGCTGCGTCTTCGAATACGTCTATCTCGCCCGTCCCGACTCGGTCATCCACGGTCGTTCGGTGCATTCGACCCGCGTCGAGATCGGTCGCCGACTCGCCAAAGAACACCCCGCCGACGGTGACCTGGTCATCCCGGTACCGGAGTCGGGCGTGCCGGCGGCCGTCGGGTTCGCCCAGGAATCCGGGATTCCGTACGGCCAGGGACTGATGAAGAACGCCTACGTCGGCCGTACCTTCATCCAGCCGTCGCAGACGATCCGCCAGCTCGGTATCCGCCTGAAGCTCAATCCGTTACGCGAGGTGATCCGCGGCAAACGGCTCGTCGTCGTCGACGACTCGATCGTGCGCGGCAACACCCAGCGCGCGCTCATCCGGATGCTGCGCGAGGCCGGTGCCGCCGAGGTGCACGTCCGCATCGCGTCGAGCCCGGTCCGGTGGCCGTGCTTCTACGGGATCGACTTCGCGTCCCCGGCGGAACTGATCGCCAACGGCATGGAGTCCGAGGCCGGAATGGTCGAGGGGGTCCGGCAGGCCATCGGTGCCGATTCGCTGGGGTACATCAGCATCGACGAGATGATCAACTCCACCGGGCAGGCCGCGTCGAGCCTGTGCGCTGCGTGCTTCGACGGCAAGTACCCGATCGAGCTGCCCAAGGAAACCTCGATGGGCAAGGCGGTCCTCGAACAGATGCTGGCGAGCGCGGCCGGCGACCGCTCGGTGGACCCGCTGACCCAGCCGAACGACAACGTCAGCGCGGTCATGCGGCCCTGATTTCGTGCCGTAGGCCCTCCGGTACCGTATGACCCGTCGGCGAACACGCCGGAAACAACGTTCGACCGAGATTTTCTGGAACGGGAGTGCTGCGGTGATGACGGAGCGGGATGCTGCTGCCGACGAGACGGCCGGGAGCTCGACACCGGCGTCGTATGCGGCGGCCGGGGTCGACATCGACGCCGGTGAGCGGGCTGTGGAACTCATCGCGCCCCATGCCAAGCGTGCGTCTCGTCCGGAGGTTCTCGGCGGGATCGGCGGTTTCTCCGGTCTGTTCGCACTCAAGGGCAACTATCGGGAGCCGGTCCTGGCCGCTGCCAGCGACGGCGTCGGCACCAAGCTCGCCGTTGCGCAGGCCATCGACAAGCACGACACCGTCGGCCGCGATCTCGTCGCAATGTGTGTCGACGACCTGGTCGTCTGCGGCGCCGAGCCGCTTTTCCTGCAGGACTACATCGCGGTCGGCAAGGTGGTCCCCGAAACGGTGGCCCAGATCGTCGCCGGCATCGCCGACGGTTGTGTCGAAGCCGGTTGCGCCCTGCTCGGCGGCGAGACCGCCGAACACCCCGGCCTGATGCAGGACAACCACTACGACATGTCCGCCACCGCGGTCGGTGTCGTCGAGGCCGACAACGTGCTCACCCCGGACCGCGTCCGCGCCGGCGACGTCGTCATCGGCATGGGGTCGTCGGGATTGCACTCCAACGGGTATTCGCTCGCCCGCAAGGTGCTGCTCGAGTGGGGTCACATGGACCTGTTCGGTCATGTCGAGGAGTTCGGTCGCACCCTGGGCGAGGAGCTGCTCGAGCCGACCCGGATCTATGCCCGCGACTGCCTGGCCCTGATCGCCGAGGCTGACGTGCGTACATTCGCGCACATCACCGGCGGCGGCCTCGCCGAGAACCTCGCGCGCGTGATCCCGAACGGGCTCGTGGCCGAGCTCGAGCGCAACACGTGGACGCCGGCCCCGATCTTCGCGCTCATCGGTCAGCGCGGCCGTGTCGAACAGCTCGAGATGGAACGCACCTTCAACATGGGCGTCGGCATGGTGGCGGTCGTCGCGCCGGAGGACACCGACCGCGCGCAGGCCGTGCTGACGGCACGGCACGTCGACAACTGGGTCCTCGGCACCGTCAAGCGCGCGAGTGACCGCTCGGACAACGACTCTCGCGTGACCCTGCTCGGCGAGCACCCGCGCTTCTAGCGCGATCGTTGAATCCGCAACTCTCGCAGAGACATCGGAGCGGGGGAGCAGCCGCACACACAACACCGACGCCCGCCGGAGGGGATTCCCTCGGCGGGCGTCGGTGTCTGTTCAGAACGGGATCACCCCGGAACGTGCGCATGAGCACGCACCACCCATCAGAAACGGGTGGTGCGTGCGAAAACATGGTCCCGCGTCGCCGCGGGTCCGCTCATGCGGAGAAAATGTGGGGTGATCCCGGGCGTCGAGAGATCAACACCCGAAGAGTGTGCGCGTCAAGCGCGTCGCCACTCCTCTTCGTCCACCCAGTCGTCCACCGGATCCGGTCGTTCTACAACCGGATCGCCCTGTCCGGAGAGCTCACGCTGCAAGCTTTCCAGGTCGGTGTTCGGAGTGGAGTACTTCAGCTGACGTGCAACCTTCGTCTGCTTTGCCTTTGCCCGGCCGCGGCCCATATGGGACCCCCTCGCACAATGACGGGGCGGCCAAACAATTGGCGGCCCCGTTCTCTTGAAGTAATTCTGTCGTGGGGACCAGTCTAGCGCGCCTCTAGGATTTGTGTTGTCCACCCTGTGTTGCCGCGCCGACGCGTCTTTCCGACTTGTTCACCATCTTGGTCGCCTCGCGGCGGACCTTCGCGGGTAGATCGTCCTGCGCGAGCAACGACCGGATCGCCTCGACGTCACCGCCGGCGAGCAGATCACGTGATCGCACACCGTGACCGGGGCGGTGGACGACGGTGATCCGATCGCCCTGCGCCACCGTGCCGTTGCGGACAACGCGCAGGTAGGTGCCGAAATCTGCCTGCGCCAGGAACCGCTTCATCCACCGTGGCTCGCCCGCCCACACCGCGAAGGTCTTGCAGGGGACGCGAGGGATGGTCACCTCGAGGACCAGCCCGTCGGTGCCGACTTCCCATCGCTCCCCGACGACCGCATCGGTGACCGCCATCCCGTCGATGCGCAGGTTCTCCCCGAACCATCCGTAAGGAAGCTCACGTCCGAGCTCGTCGGCCCATCGGCGCGCCTCGGGATCGGCGTAGGCGTACACCGCCTGATCGACGCCGCCGTGGTGTCGCTTGTTACCCACGTGGTCGTCGACGAGACCGAGTTCGTCGACGTCGAGGCGCCCTCTGCGGGGCCGCTTGTCGATGGCGGAGGGGCCGATGCCCTCTAGGATCACGTCGTCGCCGGCCGCGCACACGGCCAGCACCACACCCGTGCTCAACCGTTGCGTCCCGGCGCCGCCGAACCGCTGCGGAGTCGTTCCACGGCCGCGCGTCCCGCCTGGACCCGATCGTCGTCGCGGATCGAATCCGGATCGATCCGCGCGCTGACGGCGGACTCGGCCCCGACCGACAACTCCACGTCGGCGCCGACGTTGCGCTTGACGAGTGCCAGCGCGATGGGACCCCACTCATGGTGGTCGACGACCGTGCCCACCCGGCCGACGGTTCGTCCGCCGGCGGTGACCGGGTCGCCGGGGACGGGTCGCTCGTCGACGCTCCCGTCCAGATGCAGCAGGACCAGCCGTCGAGGCGACTTGCCGAGGTTGTGTACGCGGGCGACGGTCTCCTGGCCGCGGTAGCAACCCTTGTCCAGGTGGACCGCGCCGAACTCGTCCGGACCGCCGATCCAGTCGACCTCGTGCGGGATCGTGCGTTCGTCGGTGTCGGCGCCGAGCCGGGGTCGGCGGGCGGCCACGCGCAGGGCTTCGAAAGCCCAGCTGCCGGCCATTCGCGCGCCGGCCTCGGACAGCGTGTCCCACCAGCGGGTCAGCACGTACTCGGGCACCACGAGGTCGACGACCGGCAGGTCCCGGTCCTCGCCGAGCGGGGGCATGCGCCGCCAGAAGCCGAGCGGTTCGTCCTCGTGGTGCGACTCGGGCAACCCGCCCGCCTGGTACACGACGGCGTCCGCGCCGATCTCCAGGAGATCAGCGACCGGACCGTCGAGGGCCCCGGGCCCGATCAGCGTCAGGACCTTCATGTCCGCACGCGCGGCGGGTTCGGCCTTGGCCCAGAACACCATCTTGGTCAGGAAGTCGAGCAGCGGTCCGCCGCGGGAACCCTCGGTGTCGATCCACGCCACGCCGTCGATGTCGGTGAGGACGAAATGCTCTTCGACACGACCGTTGAGGTCGAGAGAGAGGTCTTCGGCGCTCGACCGGTCGGCGAGGGTGGCGATGTGCTGGCTGCTGATGGTGTGCAGCCAGGTCAGGCGTTCGGCGCCGGCGATCTCGAGAACGGCGCGGTCGGACCTGTCGACGATGATCACGCCACGTTGTGCGGCTCGTTGTTCGCCGAGGGGGTCGCCGTAGTGCCACGCGGTGTCGGCGGAGAGGAGGTCGCCGGGGCCGGGCACCGCCCCGCCCTCGGAATGCCTGGTCAGGATGGGTGAGCGGCTCACGCGTCGATTCTACGGGTCGATTCGGCGCGGGGCTGCGACGCATGACAACCTTCTATCCATGGCGGATTCGATCCTTGTCTCCCTCGACGGCACCCGACACGATGCCGACGCTCCCTTCCTCCACGCCGACGACCTGGCCGCGGTGCGCGGTGACGGCATCTTCGAGACGCTTCTCGTGCGCGGCGGCCGGGCGCGATGCGTCCGACTGCATCTCGAGCGACTGGCCCGGAGTGCGGCCGCGATGGAACTCGACAAGCCCGATCTCGACGAGTGGCGGGCGGTGATCGAGACCGCGACGCAGGCGTGGACGGAGAAGCACGGGTCGTCGGGTGAGGCACTGCTGCGGCTCGTCTACTCCCGCGGACGCGAGCACGGTTCGGCGCCGACCGCGTACGTCACCGTCGACGCGGTGCCCGACCGGGTGTCGGCGGCGCGTGCGGACGGTGTCCGGGTGGTCACCCTCGCTCGCGGCTTCTCGATCGACCTCGCCGCCACGGCGCCCTGGCAGCTCCTCGGCGCGAAGACCCTCAGCTACGCCACGAACATGGCGGCCCTGCGCCACGCGTCGGCCGAGGGCTTCGACGACGTGATCTTCGTCAGCAGCGAGGGCGCCGTCCTCGAAGGGCCCCGAGCCACGGTCGTCGCCGTGTACTCCGACACCCTGGTCACACCGCCGACCGAGATCGGGATTCTCGAGTCGACCACCGTGCGTGCGGTTTTCGATGTCGCGGAACAGGAGGGTTGGACGACCAAGACCGACGTCCTACGGCCCGAGGATCTGGTGGCGGCCGACTCGGTCTGGCTGGTGAGCAGCGTGACCCTCGCGGCGCGGGTCACCCATCTCAACCGGTACGTGATGCCGCTCGCCGCGGACGCCGCGAAGTTCACCGATCTGGTCGACCGGGCCATCTCGGTGGACGACAATTGATCCCGGTCACCCCCACCTGATCTCGTCCGCCTGGGGCACACACCCGCGTGGGTGAGAGGGAAGACACCGCTTCGAACTGGTCGGCGGGACCTTTGGCGCTTGTAAGGGCCCGGTGACCAGGCGTAACGTCGCGCCTACGACCTACTACTACCGCTAGTAGTAGGTACCCGGCAGGTTTCGACCTTGCCCCCGCAGCCCGGGGGCCGGCAACTCGATTCGAGGCGATATGGACGCTCTGGACGTCTCCAGATGGCAATTCGGGATCACGACCGTCTACCACTTCATCCTGGTGCCGTTGACGATCGGCCTCGCGCCGATGATCGCGGTGATGCAGACGGTGTGGCATGTCACCGGCAACGAGCAGTGGCTGCGCGCCACGAAGTTCTTCGGCAAGCTCTTCCTGATCAACTTCGCGCTCGGTGTCGCGACCGGCATCGTCCAGGAGTTCCAGTTCGGCATGAACTGGAGCGAGTACAGCCGGTTCGTCGCCGATGTCTTCGGCGCGCCACTGGCCCTGGAGGGTCTCGTCGCCTTCTTCCTCGAATCGACGTTCATCGGGCTCTGGATCTTCGGCTGGGACCGCCTGCCGCGCCGCGTGCACCTGGCCTGTATCTGGTTGGCCGCCATCGGTGTGAACGCGTCGGCGTATTTCATCATCGCCGCGAACTCGTGGATGCAGCACCCCGTCGGCGTCACATGGGATGACGAACGCGGCCGGCCTGCCATGAACGACTTCGTCGCGGTGCTCACCAACAACACGACCCTGGCGGCCTTCCCGCACGTCATCGCCGGCGCCTTCCTCACCGCCGGTACCTTCGTCGCGGCCATCGGCATCTGGTGGATGGCGCGGAACTCATGGCGGGCCAAGAAGATCCGCGAGGCCGCCGACACCGGTGACCTGTCCGAGATCCCGGACAGCACCTCGCCGAGCCACGTCGACGCCACACCCGAGGACCTCGAGAAGGACGCCCGCGACCTCTGGCGGCCGGTCACGAGACTCGCGTTGTGGATCACCATCGTCTCCGGTGTCGCGCTGTTCATCACCGGGGACCTCCAGGCGCAGATCATGTTCAAACAGCAGCCGATGAAGATGGCGTCCGCGGAGTCGCTGTGCGAGACCGAGACGGGTCCGGGTTTCTCGGTTCTGTCGATCGGCCGCCAGAACAACTGCGAGAACATCGAACACGTCATCGAGATCCCGAAGATGCTGTCGTTCCTCGCGAATCACGACTTCGATTCGACTCTGCAGGGCGTCGAGGAACTACAGGAGCAGTACACCCGGGCCTTCGCCGGACAGCCGAACGTGCCGGCGAACCAGAACTTCGCACCCAACCTCTTCGTGACCTACTGGGGCTTCCGGGCGATGATCACCTGGGCGCTCGGCTCGGTGGTCGTGGCCTTGGGCGGACTGTGGTTCACGCGCCGTAAGCGGGTGGTCGAATCCAGACGCTTCGGCTTCATCGCCCTGTTGATGATCCCGACGCCGTTCCTGGCCAACAGTTCCGGCTGGATCTTCACCGAGATGGGACGCCAGCCGTGGGTCGTGGCGCCCAACTGGGAGGACGACCTCGACCCGCTCCGGATCAGCATGCTGGTGCAGAACGGTGTGTCCAACCATTCGGCAAGCACCGTGCTCGTCACGCTGATCGGTTTCACGCTGCTCTACGGTGCCCTCGGCATCGTGTGGTTCATGCTGCAGCGGCGCTATGTCATCGAGGGCCCGGCCGCACACGATGCGCGACCGCCGGGCCACACCGACGACGACGAGTCCGATTCCGATGAACCCAAACAGCTCTCGTTCGCGTACTAGAGGAGCGTGCTCATGAGTCTCGAAGAAATCTGGTTCCTGGTCATCGCGTTCCTGTTCGTCGGGTATTTCGTACTGGAGGGCTTCGATTTCGGTGTCGGCATGCTGATGCCGATCCTCGGTTCGAGTCACACCGGCGGCGACGACAAGGTCGCCGCCGACGATCCCGAAGCCGACCCCGACAAACGGCGCCGCGCGCTCCTCAACACCATCGGCCCGGTCTGGGACGGCAACGAGGTCTGGCTCATCACCGCGGGTGCGGCGTTGTTCGCGGCCTTCGGCGGTTGGTACGCAACCATGTTCAGTGCGTTCTACCTACCGCTGTTCCTCATCCTCATCGGGCTCATCGTGCGGGTCTGCGCGATCGAGTGGCGGGGCAAGATCAACAACCCCCGCTGGCGCGTGTGGTGCGACGTCGGAATCGGGCTGGGTTCGTGGATTCCGGCGATCCTGTGGGGTGTGGCGTTCGCCAACATCGTGCGCGGGCTCCCGATCGACGCTGACGCCCAGTACACGGGTGGGTTCTTCAACCTCCTCAACCCGTATGCCCTGCTCGGCGGCGCCACGACCCTGCTCGCGTTCCTCACCCACGGGGCGGTGTTCATCTCGCTGAAGACCTCCGGTGTGCTGCAGGAGGATTCGGCTCGCTACGCTGCCCGGCTGGCCTGGCCGACACTGATCGTGGCCGCCGTGTTCCTGCTGTGGACCCAGTTCGCCTACGGCAGCTCGTGGACCTGGATTCCGGTGCTCATCGCCGCCGTCGCCGCGGTGGGCATGGTGGCCGCCACCCAGATCCGCCGCGAGGGTTACGCATTCATGTTCACCTGCATCGCGATCGCCGGCACGGTCGCCACGCTGTTCGCCGTGCTCTTCCCGAACACGATTCCGTCGACCCTGAATCCGCAGTGGAACCTCACCATCGAGAACACGTCGTCGAGCGATTACACCCTCACGATCATGACGTGGGCGGCCGTGCTCATCACCCCGGTGGTGATGGGCTACCAGGCCTGGACCTATTGGGTGTTCCGAAAGCGACTGTCGGTCGCGCACATCCCGGACCCGGCCGGACTTCCGTCGTTGCGAATCCCGAGCAAGTGAGACGCACCGCCCGGCCTCCGCTCGACCCCCGGCTGCTGCGGTATTCGCCGACGACGCGGCGGTATGTCGGGGTCACCGCGGCGTTCGCGGTGGCCGAGGTGGTCGCGATCATCGTGGTGGCCGCGATGGTGGCGTCGATCGTCTCCGAACTGATCGTGTCGCCCGGGGCGCGGTCGTTCGCCGCGCAGGGCGTTCACCTGACCGTGTTGGCCGCAGCACTGGCGGCCCGGGCCGCGATGGCATACGGACACGACCGATACGCGCACCGCGCCGCCGAGCGTGCGATCGCGGAGATGCGTGCCGAGGCCCTCGATGTCCTCACCGATCCGGCCCGCACGTCGCCGCGATCGCTGACGGCGATCCGCGAACACGCGAGCACTGTCCTCCTGCGCGGGCTGGACGCCCTTGGGCCGTATCTGTCGGGCTACCTACCGGCCCTGGTGGCCGCGGCGGTTCTGACGCCGACGGTCACGGTGGTCATCGCGTTCGCCGACTGGCCGTCGGCGCTCATCATCCTCGTCACCCTGCCCCTCATCCCGCTGTTCATGGTGCTCGTCGGACTGATGACGCGCGATCGCACCACACGCAAGCTGGCGACGATGAGCCGGCTGAGTGCCCAGCTCCTCGACCTCATCGCCGGATTGCCGACGTTGCGCGCACTGAACCGGGCCGGCGCCCCGGCGGTTCGGGTCGGTGAACTCGGTGAAGCCCACCGCCGCAGCACGATGAGTTCGCTGCGGGTCGCGTTCCTGTCGGGCGCCGTCCTCGAGTTACTGGCCACGCTCTGCGTCGCACTGGTCGCCGTGGGGATCGGTCTCCGTCTCGTCTATGGCGAGATGTCCTTGTACGCGGGCGTTTTCGCGTTGATCCTGGCGCCGGAGGCCTACCTGCCGCTGCGTCGGGTCGGCATGCAGTTCCACAATTCCACCGGCGGCCTCACCGCAGCCGAGCAGGTCTTCGAGCTCATCACACGGCCTTCTGACGCGGCCGCGCCGTCCGCCACCGGGAATCGCGGGGTCAGCGTCGCAGGCGAACCGATCACCGTGCTCGACGTCGGCATCCACGGGCGCGACGGATGGGCACCGGAGCGCCTCCGCACGACGATCGAACCCGGGGCGCTGACCGTGTTCGCCGGACCGAACGGGTCGGGCAAGTCGACGATGCTGGCGGCGATGATGGGCCTGCTCGCTCCGGACGCGGGATCGGTGCTGATCGGGTCCACCCCGGTCGGTCAGGCCGATCCGGCGGCGCTGCACGAACAGATCGCCTGGCTGCCCCAGCAACCGGTGATCGTGCCGGGCACGGTCGCCGAGAACCTGGAGCTGTTCGGCGCGCTGGACCGCGACGCCTTCGAATCGGTGTCCGCGGCAACAGGCTTCGCCGCAGTCCTGGGTGGACTGCCGGGCCGGTTCGGCACGGTGCTGGGAACCGGCGGGGTCGGGCTCTCCGCGGGACAACGGCAACGCCTCGCCCTGACCCGAGTCCTCGCCTCGCCGGCGCCGCTGCTGCTGCTCGACGAACCGACCGCCCACCTCGACGAGGCGTCCGAGCGCGACGTGTTCGCCGCACTCCGCGATCGCGCTCGGGCCGGGGACACCGTCGTCGTGGTGGCGCACCGGGGAGTCGCCCGCGAGTACGCGGACCGGGTGGTGGACTTCCCGGCGGCCACCGGCACAGCAGCCGCGGGCACGGCCGAGGAGGTGGACCATGCGCGGTGATCCGTTGATCCGGGCACTGGGCTTCCTCGGCCTGCGCCGGCGTCCCGCGCTCACCGCGCTCGCGCTCGGTGTCGGCGGCTCGCTCTCGGCCCTCTTCCTGGCGGCGCTGTCGGCCTGGCTCATCACCCGTGCGTGGCAGATGCCGCCGGTGCTGTACCTGTCGGTCGCGATCACCGCGGTCCGGGCGCTGGGTATCTCGCGCGGAGTGTTCCGCTATCTGGAACGGCTGGCGACCCACGATCTCGCCCTGCAGGCCATGGCCACCGCGCGGCAGCGCGTGTACACGGCGTTGGCGTCGGGCGCACCGGGTTACTCGGTCACGTTGCGGCGGAGTGAACTGCTCAACCGGACCGGTGACGACGTCGACGAGATCGGCAACGCCCTCATCCGCGGCCTCATCCCGATCGGCATCGGTGCCACGACATCGCTTGCGGCAGTAGTGGTGATGGCGCTGGTCTCGGTGCCCGCGGCCGTGGTGCTCGCACTCGCGCTGGCCGTCAGCGGCGGTGTGGCGCCGTGGCTGGCCGCACGCGGTGGTGCCCGGTCGATCCGCGACGGCGCGCAGGCCGCGTCCGAGGCGACGGAGGCCGCCACGACGGCGCTGTGGCACGCGCCCGAACTCGTCGTCGCGCGTCGGCGTCGCGACGTGCTGGCCGCGTCCGCATCCGCCGACCGGCGGCATCTCGACGCCACGGACCGGGGTATCCGGTGGCAGGCATCCGCCGCGGCGGCGACCCCGCTGGCATTGGGTGCGTCGCTGATCGCGGCATGCGTCATCGCCGTCGAATTGGCCTCGGCGACTTCGGGTTCGCTCGCCGGGGTGAGTTCGGGGGCTGGACTGACGCCGATGATCCTCGGTGTGCTCGTCCTGCTGCCGCTGTCGGCCTTCGAATCCACCGCGCCGCTCACCGAGGCCGGGCTGCAGATCGAGCGGAGCCGACAGAGTGCCGCCCGGCTCATGGCGCTGGTCGACGGGGCGCACGCCGACGGAACGGTCGATGTGGCCGACGCCGAGGTGTATCGGTCTCCGGTGCGCCTGAGGACCACGGGGTTGCGCTGGGGACACCGAGGTCGGGAGATCCTCGGTCCCGCGGCGGGCGTGGATCTCGACCTGCGACCTGGTTCGCGTCTGGTGGTCACCGGCCCGAGCGGGGCGGGGAAGTCGACGCTGCTCCTCACCCTCGCAGGTTTGTTGCCGCCGATGGCCGGGGACGTCGAGGCGGTCGATGTCGGCGACGGTTCGATCGTCGGGTTACGTTCGGCGGGATGCTATTTTGCCGAGGAGGCACACATCTTCTCGACGTCGGTCCGCGAGAACCTGCGCGTCGCCCGCGGTGACATCACCGACGAGGAGATCGATGCCGCGCTGGCGGCAGCCGGGTTGCACCGCTGGGCCGCAGCACTTCCCGACGGTCTGGACACCGTCCTCACCGGTGGGGCCGATGCGATGAGCGGCGGGCAGCGGCGGCGACTGCTGCTCGCCCGCGCACTGCTGCATCCCGCGCCGGTCGTCCTGCTCGACGAACCGACCGAGCATCTCGACGAGGCGGACTCCGACGAGCTGTTGCGGCGCCTCCTGGGGATCGAGCGGGACCTGTTCGGGCCCGACCGCATCGTCGTCGTGGTCACCCACCAGCCGCCGGTCGACACCGGTGCGGCAGCGGTCCTCGAGTTGGCGGGCGGGCCCCTTTCTGCTCCCTGAGGTGCGAGCGAAGCGAGCCACGAAGGGCTCCGCAGCGTGCCTCACCAGGCCCTTCGTGGCTCGTCGCTATCGCTCCTCGCACCTCAGGGAGCAATAGTCAGCGGCTCTCTGCCTGTGGGCGGGCACGAAACAAGAACCGGGGCCGGACGTACGCGTCGTCCGGCCCCGGTTCCCCCCTGTGAGAGGCGGGAGGTCTAACCCGTGGACACCTCGTAGCCCATCGGCAGCATCGTCGACTTGTGCTCGAGGAAGGACTCGAGACCTTCTCGGCCGTTCTCACGGCCGATGCCCGAGTTCTTGTAACCGCCGAACGGTGACTCGGGATCGATGGCGTACCAGTTGATCCCGAAGGTTCCGGTGCGGATCTTGGTGGAGATCTCGATACCGCGCTCGACGTCGTTCGTCCACACCGTGCCGGCGAGTCCGTAGCTCGAGTCGTTGGCGATGGCGATGGCCTCGTCGACGTCGTCGTAGGCGATCACCGACAGCACCGGCCCGAAGATCTCCTCCTGCGCGATGGCCATGTCGTTGGTGACGCCGGTGAAGATCGTGGGGGTGAGGAAGTAGCCGGAGTCGAGTCCGGCGGGCCGCTCGCTCTCGAGAACCGCGGTGGCGCCGGCCTTCTTGCCGAGTTCGACATACTCCTCGACCTTGTTCCGCTGGTTCTCGGTGATCAGCGGTCCGAGCTGGGCCTCCGGATCGGACGGCAGCCCGACCTTCATCGCCTTCGCGGCCTCGACCATCGCGGCCACGATCTCGTCCTGTCGGCTGCGCGGCACCAGGATTCGCGTCTGCGCGACGCATGCCTGGCCCGTGTTGAACAGGCCGAGGAACGTCAGCATGAAGGCGTTCGCGGCGAGGTCGACGTCGTCGAGGACGATGGCGGCCGACTTGCCGCCCAGCTCGAGCGAACACCGCTTGAGGGTCTGGGCGCAGGCCGCGCCGATCGCCTTGCCGGCCGCGGTCGAACCGGTGAAGGTGATCTTGTCGACGTCGGGATGCGCGACGAGCGCCTGCCCGGTCTCGGTGCCACCGGTGACCACCGAGATCGCCTCGGCGGGAACGCCCGCCTCGATGAACAGCTGCGCGACGTAGTTGCCGGTCATGGGGGTCTCGGGTGCGGGTTTGAGCACCACCGAGCAGCCTGCGGCCAGCGCGGCACCCATCTTGTTGCAGGTGATGAACAGCGGGACGTTCCAGGCACAGATCGCGCCGACGACGCCCACCGGTTCGCGGGTGATCCTGGTGGTGCCGAACAGGCCGGTGCGGTATTCCTCCCACTGATAGTCACGGGCCGCGTTGGCGTAGGCGCGCAGGACACCGGTGCCGGGGAGCTGTTGGAGGGTGCTGACCGCGCTCGGCGGCGCGCCCATCTCGGCGGATACGAGCGCGGTGATCTCGTCGCCCCGCTCGTCGATCAGATCAGCGACCTTCGCGATGATGTCGGCGCGCTGTGCGGGCGGCGTCGAACTCCAGACCCCGGAGTCGAAGGCCGCGCGCGCCGCGCGGACCGCGGCGTCGACGTCGGTGGCATCGGCGAGCGGTACCGAACCGACGCGCTCACCGGTGGCGGGGGAGTGGACCTCGAGGGTCTCGGTGGAATGGGGATCGGCCCATCGGCCGCCGATGAGCAACTGGGGTTGATCGCCCCCGCCGATGAGGGTGGCGGGTTGGGACTCCACGGTCTCGGTCATTACGCGTGTGCTCCTCAGAGGACGGGGCCCTGCCCGGGCGAGGGCGGCCGACAGCCGCCGATGGACAGGTGTGAACTACGGCACACGCAATACTAGAACACGTTCTAACTCTGATGCCAGGGGTGGTCGTCAGGAACTGCCGAAGGCCACCCGGGCCTCCATCCCCTGCAGCACGTCGTGGAGGATCTCGATCTGGTCGGACGGGTCCTCGGCCTCGAGGAGTCGTTGCTGGTCATGCGGTTGTCCCGCCGTCTGCGCCGCCCACCGGTGGATGGGCGAGAGGTCTGCGGCCCGGGGATCGGAGTCGATGAGCGCGAAGGCGGCGATGATCGGCTCGGGGTCCTCGCCGGCGGCGCGGAACTTTCGCCGGATCAGCTCGCGGTGTCGTTCGGCGAGGTCGCGCAGACGGGCCAGATCGGAGCGGCTCGGGGTCCGTTCGGGCAACACCGTGATGCGGGCGCGGGGATATGGATCGTCGGGCAGCCACTCCTCGACCCGGAACCGGCGACGGCCGATTGCGGTCAGCGCCGCGCGGCCGCCCGGCAGCCGGCCGGTGATCTCGGCGTGTGCCAAGGTGCCGACCCGGCAGCGTGATTCGCCGCCGCCGACCTCGGAACCGCGCTCGATGAGTACCACGCCGAATCTGACCGTGGGCGGGTCGGTCGAGGTGTCGGCATGGTCGTCCAGCATCTGCCGATAGCGTGGCTCGAAGATGCGCAACGGCAGTTCCGCGCTCGGCACCAGGGCGGTGCCGAGCGGGAACATGGGCGCGACGAGCGTTTCGCCCGCCGCCGGTTCAGAGGTCAGGGCGTGCTCGTCTCAGGACTTGGGTCGCGCGTCGAGCACGACCTCGAACTCGAGCAGATCCGCACCCGAGGCGACCGGCTTCGCGCGCTCACCGGAGTGCGCCTCGCGGGCCGGTCCCGCCGACCAGGCCTGGAAGTCCTCTTCGGACTCCCACTCGGTGACGACGAAGTAGCGGTCGTCGCCCTTGACCGGACGCAGCAGCTGGAATCCGAGGAACCCCTTGGACCCGTCGACCGAGTGGGCGCGATTGGCGAACCGCTTCTCCAGTTCGGGGCCCGCGCCCTCGGGGACGGAGATGGCATTGATCTTCACAACAGACATGCGTCCACCATAGGCGCTGCGCGGGGCCGGTCGTCTGGGGAACGACGACACGGCGGTCGGGCCCCGTGCCGGTCGTCGGTGGCACTGCGGTTCTGCGACTACAGTTCTGGCATGTTCGACGGTGAGGTTCCGCAGGAGACCGGACTTCGCGACCACGGTGGTCCCGAAGTCGCGGACGACGCGAACGGATCGTCGGCCACAGTCGAGCGCGCGGCGCCGCCCATCGTGTTGCTGCACGGCCTGATGGGCCGCGGACGGACATGGCGCCGCCAGGTCCCGTGGCTGCGCCGGTACGGCCGGGTGTTCACCTACGACGCCGCGTTCCACACCGGCGCCGACGCCGAAGAACCCTGCGACGGCGGCGAACTCGCGACGGAGCGGTTCGTCGCCGACCTCGCCGAGGTCCTCACCTGGATCGACCGCGGGCCTGCGGTCCTCATCGGGCATTCGATGGGAGCCCTGCACGCCTGGTGCGCGGCGGCGGAGTACCCCGAACTCGTCGCGGCACTGGTCGTCGAGGACATGGCCCCCGACTTCCGCGGCCGGACCACCACGAGCTGGACCCCGTGGTTCGAGTCCTGGCCGGACCGATTCGCCTCCGAGGCCGAAGCCGTCGAGATGTTCGGGCCGGTGGCCGGCCGCTACTTCTTCGAGGCCTTCGACGACGGCCGGTTACACGGCCGGATTCCGTTGTGGACCGCGATCGCCGAGGAATGGGGCCGACGCGACTTCTGGACGCAATGGCGTTCGGTCGACGTGCCGGCGCTGCTGATCGAGGCCGAGCACGGGGTCACCCCGCCGGGGCAGATGCGGACGATGTGCGCGGTCAACGACCACGCCCGATACCTCCGCGTGCCGGGTGCCGGACATCTGATCCACGACGACGCGCCGCATGTCTATCGCGGTGCGGTGGAGGCATTTCTGTCCGGCCTCGACCGCTGAGGCTGCTGCGCAACGTAATTCGGGGCGTACACGACGAATCGTGTACGCCCCGAGAAGGAACGGGTGGCGTCAGGCCGGGTCGGCCGGCGCGATGGGCGCGCCGTTGAGCCGGCGCCAGCAGTGCACTAGGAACAACTGGGCCACCGGAGCCGCGACGATGAGTCCCACGTAGCAGAGGAGCACACCGACGAGGTTGATGGCGTAGGTGACCAGCAGGGTCAGGATCGAGTCGCCGACCTTCGACTTGGTCAACTCGAAGGACGCCTTCATCGCGTTGATCGGCGACAGACTCTTGTCGATGGTCGCGACCACCGAGAACATCAGGAAGAACATCGCGATGATGCCCGGGATGATGCACAGCGCGTAGCCGATACCCGTGATGAGGCCGACGAGGATCGCGGTTCCGATGACCGGCCCGAAGCGGATCGGGGTCAGGAACGACTTCGCCGTCACCGGTTCGCCGTTGGCCACCCGGACCGCGCCCGAGATGATGCTCGCCTGGATGTAGAGGAGGCCCAGGATGAAAACGAGGTACACCAGGCCGAGGAGGATGCCGCCGCCGAGGCCGAGCGACGTCTCCTCGTAGTAGAAGCCATTGCCGTAGTCGACGGTCTCGGTGGTGCCGAAGATCGACACCGCGGAGAACCCCACCGCGATGAGTGCTGCGCCCAACAGGAACACCGCGAGGCCCGGCAGGATCATCGCGCCGACGTTGTTCTTGAACTTGCCGAAGGCCCACGAGAACGCGGTGCCCACGTCGATCTTGCCCGAATCTCCCGGCGCGCCGTAGGGATCCGGGGCTCCGGGATAGGCCCCGGCGTCACCGTACTGCGGCCCGCCCGGAGGCGGCGGAGGCGGGGCCTGGCCGTACTGCGGCTGCGGCGGCGGCTGCTGGCCGTACGGCGGTTGCTGAGGAGGCTGCTGCCCGTACTGCGGCGGCTGCTGCCCGTATTGGGGCGGCTGCTGCCCGGGGAAGCCGCCCGGTTGCTGCGGGTCCGGCGGCGGGACAGGGGGATACGGCGGCTGACTCATGGATCGGGACATTAGCAACGATCCGGGCGTGGTGGGAGACTATCTCCGAACGATCAAACGACTGGTCAATGAACCCGGCACGGATTATGAGGTCTGTCATCGCCGGCTCGAGCGGAGTTCCGGTACAGCCGTCTCGGTGCCGTTCGGCGGAGTCCCGGCGGACTATGCCTCGCCGGCGAGGCAGTAGCGTCCGCTCGCGGTGATCTCCACGAGTCCGTCGACGAGCAGCGAATCCAGGGCCCGGTCACGCTGGGCGGTGTCGGAGGTCCACACGACGTCGAGTGCGGCGCGGTCGACGGCGCCGCTCGTGTTGCGCAGGACATCGAGGAGCAGCCCGCGCACCTGACGATCGGTGCCGGCGAACTTCTGCACCCGGCGCGGCGGTCCGGCGTGCGCCGGCCGGCCGCGGCCGACCCAGGTGCAACCGTCGACGAGAGGGCACTTGTCGCACTTGGGGTTTCGAGCCGTGCAGACGAGCGCGCCGAGTTCCATCAGCGCCGCCGAGAAGCGTGGTGCCGACGCGGCGTAGGTGCCGTCGACGGACCGGGGGAGCAGCGCCTGCGCGTCGGCGAGATCCCGCCGCGACGGATTCGCCGGTTGTTCGCGCCCGTGAACCGCGCGGACGATGACCCGCCGGACGTTGGTGTCGACCACCGGCACGGCCTGTCCATAGGCGAAGCAGGCGACCGCCCGTGCGGTGTAGTCCCCGATACCGGGCAGTCCCAGCATGGTCTCGACATCCTCGGGAACCCGATCGCCGTGGTCGGCGGCCAGCACCTTGGCGCACTCGTGAAGGCGGAGCGCGCGTCGGGGGTAGCCGAGCTTGCCCCACGCCCGCAGGACCTCCCCGGCCGGTTCGACCGCCATCGCCGAGGGGACCGGCCACCGCCGGACCCACTCCCGCCAGGGTTCGACCACCCGGGACACCGGCGTCTGCTGCAACATGATCTCGCTGATGAGGATCTGCCAGCCGCTACACGACGGGTCACGCCACGGAAGATCCCGTTCATGCATATCGAACCAACCGAGCAGATGGCCCGATGGCACACTATTGGGCATGACCGCAACGACACCACGGCAGGCCTGGCGCATCCTGCGCGACGGCAACAACCGATTTGTGACAGGTGAATCTCGGCATCCCAGCCAGGGTATCGAGGACCGGGCGCGACTCGCCGGGGGCCAGCATCCGCACGTCGCGCTCTTCGGTTGCGCCGACTCGCGGCTGGCGGCCGAGATCATCTTCGACCAGGGTCTCGGCGACATGTTCGTCGTCCGCACGGCCGGTCAGGTCATCGACTCGGCGGTCCTCGGTTCGCTCGAGTACGCCGTCGAGGTGTTGCAGGTGCCGCTCATCGTGATCCTCGGACACGACAGCTGCGGGGCGGTGAAGGCCACCCTCGACGCGCTCGACGACAACCAGATCCCCGGCGGTTACATCCGCGACGTCGTGGAACGGGTCACCCCCAGCATCCTCGCCGGCCGTAGCGAGGGCCTGACACGAGTCGACGAGTTCGAGGCCCGCCATGTGGTGGAGACCGGGCAGCTGCTCATGCAGCGCAGCCGGATCATCGCCGACCGGATCAGTACCGGCCGCCTGGCGATCGTCGGCCTGACCTACCAGCTCAGCGAGGGTCAGGTGAACGTCCAGGGCGTGTACGGGGACATCGGTGAACGCCCGGCGCCCACCGCGGTGGCGGCCGAGTCTGCCTGACGTCGTATTCGTCTCCGCATGCGGTGGACCTGAAGGCGAACTCTAGACTTTGCCTGCTCGGGACCGCTTTCCCGCTGCGACACGCCGCACCTGATGAACCAGAAGTCAAGACCCGGCCGTTAGCGTTGTGGTCGTGATCGAACCCCAGGGCCCGCTGCCACCCGAGATCTACTGGCGACGCCGCGTCGTCGCCGCGGGTGGTGCGCTGGTCGTGGTCGGTCTGGTCGTCGCACTGATCGTGTGGATGACGTCGGGAAGCGGGGATCCGCAGAACACCGCAGCCTCCGCGAGCGTGCCGTCGAGCTCGTCGGCGTCGTCGACGGCATCCGCGCCAGCCGCGTCGGAACCGCAGGCGGGTGGCGCCTCGGGTGAACCGGATGCGGGGGGCGGCGCCGGCGGCGGGGCGGGTGCTCCGGCGGGGCCGCCCGCGGGGTCCGCGACCCCGGTCGAATCGGCAAGTCCAGCAGGCGTTCCCGGAGCGGCAGGCGGGCCGGCCCTGTGCCCGGATCAGGCGATCTCGGTGGTCCTCTACACCGACAAGCCCACCTACACGATCGGGCAGAACCCGGTGTTCACCATCGTGACCACCAACGCCGGACTGTCCGAGTGCACCCGCGACGTCGGGAAGGCCGTGCAGAACGTCATCGTCCGCACCCTGGACGGCACCCGGACGCTGTGGTCGGCGCGCGACTGCTCGCCGCTGAACACCGTCAACAACGTGGTGCTCAAGCCTGCGCAGCAGGTCAAGGACACGATCACCTGGTCGGGCACCACCAGCAGCCCCGGTTGCGAGCGCCCGCGGACCCAGGTGCCCGCCGGCTCCTACTCCGCCATCGGCAAGATCGGCGAACGCGAATCGTTCCCGATCACGTTCAACATGGTCGCCCCGGCCCAACAGCCCTGAGCGACGGTCACGTTCGCCGGGCCAGGCGACTAGTCGTAGCGCTCGATGCTGGTCTCGGCCAGGCGGGTACCGCGAACTATTCGTTCGCTAGGTAAAGTACCGACTCGTTGAGTATCAATGATGAGATCTCCTACCTCGGTCTCGTCTGGCGGGGAGGTCTCTCATCCGAGTCGGATTCAAGGCGTTCATGCGTCGCTGTGTGGTTGCCGCGGGCGTTGCGGTGACGTGCGCATCATCAACGCTGGTGTGGGGCAGCGGGCCCGCAGTGGCATCCGACCCGGAGATGCTCAGGGCTGACGCGGGTTGCGTCTGGAGAACGCCGGCCGAGCGCGCTCAGAACCTACAGACATGTACCTTCGACTCGACTGCGCTCGGGCGAGAGGCCACGGTCCAGATCCGAGCCGCAGACACACGAGAGCGCCAGGCAGGGCGCGGAATCTACTTCCTGGACGGATTGGGGTCGAATCCGGAGTTCAGTACGTGGACAGCGGAGCCTGAAACCGTCGCTGCCTACGATTCCGTCAACACTCTCGTCTTTCCGGCCGGTGGTGCAGGTGAGTGGATGACAGACTGGGAGAAAGCGCCCACCGGTCAGTCGATTCCGCCGCAATGGAGCTCGTTCATCGGGGTCGAACTGCCGAAGTATCTGCAGCGGAACTTCGATGTGCCGAGATCGGGCAACGGCATCGTCGGGGTATCGATGTCCGCGGGTCCGGCGATCGTCCTTGCGCTGGACCATCCAACGGTGTTCAAAGTGGCCCGTTCCTACTCCGGCTACTATCCGACTGACAACCCGCTCGGGTGGTTGGGAATACCTGCCATCCAGCGTGAGCGTGCCGACATCGAGAACGGACGCACCGCGATGTGGGGAGACCCTGAGGCGCCGGGTAACCGCTGGGCACAGAACGACGTCCTGTCCCGTATCGGCGAAGTCGCGCGAACTCGCCAGACCGTGATTGTTTCCTCCGGGAACGGAATTCCGACCAGCAATGAACTCCGCGAAGCCAACCAGGTCCTTCAGGAACGATTGGCTGCTGATCCCGGATCGGGTCCGAAGCTCGTGCAGCAGGCGGCAACCGCGCTAGCTCTGGGAGTTGCGCTGGAGTCTGGCGCTATGTTCTCGACGGTGGCCCTCCAGGCCGTATCGGCACGTCTCGGACTGCCGATCTCGTTCAACTATCGGAACGGCGGACACAACTGGTATGCGTGGTCGGCGGACGCGAACGATGACGCGCAGATGATCGAACGAGCACTGCTGTCCAACTAGCGGCCTCGCGGCCGTTGCCGTGATCGAGGTACCAGTCGCCCGAATACGCGCGATCAGTCGTAGCGCTCGATGCTGGTCTCGGCCAGGCGGGACAGTCCCTCACGGATGTGGCGGGCCCAGATGCTGCCGATACCCTCGACCGCCTGCAGATCGGCCGACGAGCTCGCGAGCAGCGCCTGTAGGGTCCCGAAGCTGCGCACGAGCCGGTCCACGTGGGCGAACTGCAGCCGCGAGATCCGGGCGAGCAGACGGTAACCGCGGGGACTCATCGCCGTGTCCTGGGCCTCGATCGTCGTCGGGTACCCGAAGGCCCCGGCGAGCAGGGTGAGGTCGAGAAGGTCTGCGTCGCTGAGGTTCTCGACGACCTCGAGCGCCTGGCGGACATCCTCGGCGGTCGCCGGTTCGGGGCTGGCGTAGTAGTCGCGGACGAGCAGTTCGCGCATGGTGTCGTTGTCGCTGATCAGCTCCTCGAGCTGCAGGCTGACCTGCCGGCCGTTCACACCGAGTTCGAGGACGTACTCCTCGATCTCGGCCGACACACGACGGACCATCTCCATGCGCTGGGCGGTCGACATCGCGTCGCGCAGCAGCACGTAGTCCTCGATCTCCGCGCGCGACAGCGCCGAGATCACCTCGTCGAGCCGGGCCTTGTACCGCTCGAGGGTGGCCAGCGCGACGTTGGCGCGGGACAGGATCGGGTCCGGGCTCTCGACGACCCGGCGGGCGCCGTCGACGTAGACGCTCACGATCGACATCGACGCGCTCACCGAGATCACCGGATGCCCGGTCTGGATGGCGGTCCGCTCCGCCGCGCGGTGACGGGTGCCCGACTCCTCGGTCGGGATGGAGGGATCGGGGACCAGCTGGACGTTGGCCCGCACGATGCGCTTGCCGTCGGTGGAGAGCACGACTGCGCCGTCCATCTTGGCGAGTTCGCGCAGTCGCGTCGGCGCGAACTCCACGTCGAGGTGGAAACCGCCGTCGCAGATCTTCTCGACGTCGGAGTCGTGCCCCAGCACGATGAGGGCGCCGGTGCCGCCGCGCAGGATGCGTTCGAGGCCGTCACGAAGCGGCGTGCCGGGCGCGACGCGCGCCACCGTGTCGCGCGTCAGCTCGGATCTGACCACCTCGGCAACCATGACTTCCCTCCAGTGACCCGTCCGTCCCCGCGGGGACGGCGCCCACCCGCGCAAGGCCGGATGCCAGCGACATCGGCCGTTCTGATGGTGACTAGGGTACCGGGGTGTGAAGAGCAGCAGTTTCGTGGTGCCCGACGACCTGGACGAGGTGGAACGCCACCCGAAGGCGGCCAAGCCGGGCGAACCCGTCCGCATGCACAACCCGACCTGCTATGGCTGTGGACCGGACTCCCCGCAGGGCCTGCATCTGGTGGTGCATGCGGGTGAGGGGTTCACCGTCGACGCGTCGATGGAGGTCGAGACCCGGATGGAGGGCGGCCCCGGCGTCATCCACGGCGGCATCCTGAGCACCGCGTTCGACGAGGTGATGGGCACGATCCCGCTCCTGATCGGGCCCTCCGGGGTGACGGTGCATCTCGAGGTTGATTACATCCGGCCCATCCCGGTGGGCTCGACGCTGCAGTTCACCGGCACCTTGCTGGGCCGACAGCGCCGCAAGATCTTCACCGAGGCGGTCGCCCACATCGGTAATCCGGACGAGCCGGTGGCCAGCGCACACGCGATCTTCGTGACGATCGATGTGCGGAAGCACTTCGCCGCCCATGTCGAGAAGAGCGCCCGGGCGGAGGAGTACAAACGCCGGATGTACCCCTAGGCGCAGCGGCCAGGGGGACGGGTCAGAAGGGCGCGTCCACCGGATCGGCGTCGCGGAGACCGACGGCGTCGCCGAGGTTCGCCACACGCAGGATCCGGATGCCCGTCGGCAGTTCCTCGTCGGTGGCCGCGGGGATGATCGCCTCCCGGAAGCCGAGTCGCTTCGCCTCTGCGAGTCGGCGCGCGACGGCCGAGACACGACGGACCTCACCGCCGAGCCCGACCTCGCCGACGACCACCGTCGACTGCGGGATCGGCTGGTTCTTCACCGTGGAGTACACGGCGAGCGCGATCGCGAGATCGGCGGCCGGCTCGGTCACGCGCATGCCGCCCACCGTGGAGAGATACACCTCGCTCTTCGCGATCTGTTTCAGACCCCCGCGTGCCTGCAGTACCGCGAGCACCATCGAGACGCGGTTCATGTCCAGGCCGGAGACCGCCCGGCGCGGAATGTTCATCTCGGTGCCGTTCGCCAGCGCCTGGACCTCGCCCACCAGTGCGCGTTTGCCGTCCATGGTCACCAGGGTCGCGCTGCCGCTCACATCCGAATCACGTTGATGCAGAAAGATTCCGGAGGGATCCGGGACCTGATGGATGCCGTCGTCGCGCTGTTCGAAACACCCCACCTCGTCGGCCGCCCCGAACCGGTTCTTGACACCGCGGACCATGCGTAGCGTCGAGTGCCGGTCACCCTCGAACGCGAGTACGACGTCGACGAGGTGCTCCAGCGACCGCGGCCCGGCGACCGCGCCCTCCTTGGTGACGTGGCCGACGAGGATGACCGCGACCCCGCGGTTCTTGGCGAGCGAGACCAGTGCGGTCGTGACCGCCCGGATCTGGGTCACGCCGCCGGTGACGCCGTCGGCCCCGGAGGCGACGAGGGTCTGGACCGAGTCGACGATCATGAGTGACGGCGCGACGGAGTCGACGTGGCCGAGGATCGTCGCGAGGTCGGTCTCGGCGGCCAGGTAGACGTTCGGGTGCACCGCGCCGGTGCGCTCGGCCCGCATGCGGACCTGCCCGGCAGATTCCTCGCCGGTGATGTAGAGCGCCGTGCGGTCCTGTGCCGCCCAGTGTTTGACGGCTTCGAGCAGCAGCGTCGACTTGCCGACGCCGGGCTCACCGGCCAGCAGGATGACCGAGCCCGGGACGACGCCGCGGCCCAGCACCCGGTCGAGCTCGCCGATGCCCGTGGGGATCGCGGCGGACGATTCGGCGTCGACCTCGGTGATGCGCAGAGCGGGGCTCGACGGTGCGACCGCCGCGGTCGAGCGCGCCGACGGTGCCGGCCCGGCCACCTCGCCGATCGTGCCCCATTCGCCGCACTCGGGGCAGCGGCCCACCCACTTGGGCACCTGATGGCCACACGCGGTGCAGCGGAAGGACGTCTTGGTTCTGGCCACCCGGTCAGCCTAGGGGGCGGGGCCGACAGAACGAGCGAGGCCCGGCGTGTGCCGGGCCTCGCTCGTGGAAGTGGTTCGACCGGTGGTCAGTGGCCGCCTTCGCCGTGACCCTCGCCGTCGGCGCCGTGTTCGCCGGTGCCGGCCCCGGAGCCCTCTTCGCCGTGGCCCTCGTCGCCGTGATGCTGGTTGTAGAACGTCGGCTCGGCGTTACGTGCCACGTCCTGGCGCTCGAGCTCGGCGCCGCCGTCGACCGGGGCGTCGACGGTGGTCTGGCCGGCATCGACCCAGCGGCCGTCGGCCTCGCGCTTCTCGAACACGAACGTCAGCTCGGTCGTCAGACCCGCCGCGACCGTGTCACCGGTGTTGTCGAGCTCGACGCTGAGGCGCTTCTCGAACTCGGGGTTGGCGCCGACCGGGGTGCCGCCGCGCAGCGCGCCGTTGGGCGGAATGACGCGGTCATCGGCCTCGGCGCCCTCGATGAAGGTGACCTGCCCCTCCTCGGGGTTGATCCCCTTGAGGCGGTAGTAGACCAGCGGATCGGAATTGGCGATGACGAACGCCAGCTCGAACGGTCCGCCGTCGCCGAAGACCGTCGATGCGTCGTTCTCGGGGTAGAGGATCTGCACGTCGCGGAGCTCGAGTTCGTCGTAGTTGACGTTCGCGCCGTTGATCGCGGGCAGCTGATTGGCGGTCTGCGAGATCTGACCCGCACCGCAGCCGGTGGTGCCGAGGGCGACGGCGATGCCGATCGCGGCAACCGCGGTCACCATGCGAGATGGCCGAACCGCCGACCGCCGCGCGGAAAGTGATAGCACTGACACCCGATCCTCCCAGGTCAAACGAAGCCGACATGCAGCGCGCGAAACCCTGCACTACGCAGCGTAGTGGGCGCGGTGCGGAAAAGTCCGGCCGGGTACCCGATTGGTCTGTCGCCGTCGCCGGCGCCACGGCCCCGCAGCGGTCGCCGGGTGGTCGAGCCCACGTCGTCCCAGGGGTCGGCGGGCGGTGCCGGGGAGCCCGGTCGACACCGTGGTGGGGCGTACCCCGCGCCAGGCCGACGGGGAGCTCCGGTGGGGTAGCCCACCCTCACCGCGCACCCCTCGCGACCTCGCAAGAGCCTGTCATGAAACCTGTTCACCGCGTTGACCTGCACCGTTGGGTGGGTGCCTCGGAACGCCCGTGCTAGACTGGCTTCACTCGAAAGGGGCAAGGAACATTGAATTTCAAAGTTGGCGACACCGTCGTTTACCCCCATCACGGTGCTGCCCGGGTCGAAGACATCGTGACCCGGACCATCAAGGGTGAGCAGATCGAATACCTTGTTCTCAAGGTTGCCGACGGTGACATGACCGTTCAGATTCCCTCGACGAAGCTCGAGTACGTGGGCGTTCGCGACGTCGTCGGGCAGGAAGGTCTCGATCAGGTCTTCCAGGTTCTGCGGGCCCCGCACACCGAGGAGCCGACCAACTGGGCGCGCCGGTTCAAGGCGAACCAGGAGAAGCTGATCTCGGGCGACATCATCAAGGTCGCCGAGATCGTCCGCGACCTCTGGCGTCGCGAACAGGATCGTGGGTTGTCGGCCGGTGAGAAGCGGATGCTGACCCGAGCCCGTCGCGTTCTGGTCGASGAGTTGTCACTCGCCCAGAACACCGACGACGAGAAGGCCACCAGCATGCTGGACGAGGTCCTCGCCGCCGCTTCCTGACCGCCGGTCGTACCWGGTTCAGGACTCTTCGTGACCCCTACGCCGGAGCTTTCCGGCGCAGAAGTCTGTGTCATCATCCCGGCCGCCGGGTCGGGAACCCGGCTCGGTGAGCCGGTGCCCAAGGCCTTCGTGGACGTGGGTGGACGGACGATCCTCGAGCGATGCGTCGACAACATCCCCGCCTCGCTGGGGGCGACCGTGGTCGTCGTGGTGCCCGCCGACCTCGTCGAGCGGGCATCGGCGTTGCTGACCGGCGTGCGCGTCGTCGCCGGTGGCGCTCACCGGTCGGATTCGGTGCGCGCCGGCATCGCCGCCGCCGGCCACGCCGGCATCCTGCTCGTGCACGACGCCGCGCGACCACTCACCCCCGCGCGGGTGTTCACCGACGTCGTCGCCGCGATCCGCGCCGGGCATCAGGCGGTCGTCCCCGCCGTTCCCGTCGTCGACACCCTCAAACAGGTCGAGCCCGGCCCGGCCGGTCTCGAGCGCGTGACGCGGACCGTCGACCGCGAGGAGTTGCGCGCCGTGCAGACCCCCCAGGGTTTCGCCCGTGACGCCCTCCTCCGCGCGCACGCCGATGACGCCGGTATCGCGACCGACGACGCCGGCCTCGTCGAGAGATGCGGAATCGATGTCCACCTCGTCCCCGGAGACCCGCTTGCCATGAAGATCACCACGCCCTGGGACCTGCGTATCGTGCGCGACATGGTCGGTGGTCGATGAGGGTCGGCATCGGTACCGATGCCCATCGCGTCGACGCGTCCGCCGAGTGCTGGATGGTCGGTCTGTATTTTCCCGACGAACCGGGGTGTGAAGGCCACTCCGACGGCGACGTCGGCGCCCACGCGCTGTGCGATGCGGTGCTGTCGGCGGCGGGTCTGGGTGACGTGGGTTCCGTGTTCGGCACCGGTCGCCCGGAGTGGGAGGGTGTCTCGGGAGTCCAGATGCTCTCGCACGTACGGACTCTCATCGAGGCCGACGGGCTCCGCGTGGTGAACGCGGCCGTACAGGTGGTGGGCAATCGGCCCAAGATCGGACCGCGCCGTGCGGAGGCGCAGCAGGTGCTGTCCGACGTGCTGGGCGGCCCGGTGTCGGTGTCGGCGACAACGACCGACGGCCTGGGCATGACCGGCCGCGGCGAGGGGATCGCCGCGGTGGCCACCGCGCTGCTGGACGCCGCGGGCTAATTCCCCGAGCTCAGCAGGATGTCGCAGGCCCGGCCGGTGGCCTCGGCCGGCGGGGTGAGACGCGCGGCGAGACCGGCCGCGCCCGCCGCCACCGCGGGATCGGTGAGGGGGGCCAGATCGTCCGGGCCGAACCGGGCGAGACGGTTGCCCGCTCCGGCGCCGGCTCTGCGCAGGGCGGCCGCCCACATCGGCTGATCGGCGCTCAACCACGCGACCACCGACGGGATCCCGGCGCGCGCCACGGCCGCCGTGGTGCCGGCGCCACCGTGGTGAACGGCACCGCCGCACTGCGGCAACAGGAGCTCGTGGTCGACGGGCCCATCGATGTGCAGCAGCCGGTCGTGGTGTGGCAGCGGGTGTTCGGTGTGCCCGATGACGCGCAGGCCGCGGGCGAGCAGAGTGGACACGATGGCGGTGATCTGCTCGCTGCTGATCTTCATGCTGCCGAAACCGACATAGACGGGTGGTTCGCCCCCGCCGATCCAGTCCAGCGCGGCGGCCGTCGCGTCGTTCCCGGTCGCCATCGCACTCCGGGACGCTTTGTCGGGCAACAGGAATCCGACCAGCGGACGCTGCGCGCCCCACTCCTCGTCGAGACCGGGGAAGAGCGCGGCGTCGTAGGCCTGGATCTCCGGCACGCCCCGCGCCCGGAGTCGGCTCCCGAGTGGGCCTTTCGCGGCCGGTAGGTCGAGTTCGTGGCGGAGTCGACGGTCCGCCCCGCGCACCGTCAGCCAATAGGTGCGGTCGGCGAGCAGCCACATCGCTCGCGAGACGGGCCGGGGGTAGCGGCGGTAGCGGACGTCGAGGCTCGCGTTGGGCCGCAGCGGACAGAAGTGCAACGGCACGAACGGGATTCCACGACTCTGTGCGATCGCCTCGCCGCGGTCCTGGGCGAGCGGACCGGTCACGAGCAGATCCGAGGAGTCGGCGAGCTCGCGCATCACGCGCTCGGAGGTCGCGCGCCCGTGTTCGGCGACCTCGCCGAGTGCACGCAGACGTACGCGCGGGTTCTTCGATTTGAGGCGTTCTTTCACCAGAGGGCTCGCGAGGAGCTCGGCGGTCGACGGTGCCAGCACCTCGGTCGGCAGACCCGTCGCGGCGGTCATGTCGACCAGATCCTCCGGTACGGCCAGACGTACCCCGTGTCCGCGCCGGGTGAGCTCGGCGCCGAGCGCGATCGCCGGCTGGATGTCACCCCGGCTGCCGTGGACCGCGAATGCGAACCTCATGCGCCCCAGGGCTTTCCCGAGATCCCCCAGGCGGCGAGCTCGTCGTCGACGAGGGACCGCAGGGACGCGGCGTCGGGGATGCGGACCGGGTCGAGGGAACTGACGCTGAACATCACGTGGCCGTCGTTGATCGCGAGCCAGCCGCTGACACCGCCTTTGCGGTCGCGCAACCGCACCGGGTCGCCGGTCGCGGTGATGGCCCGGATCGACAGTGCACCAGCGGTTCCGGTGCCGAGCGTCGCGAACTCGTCGGGGGCCTGGCCGACGTTCGACGCCAGGCACAGCGGTGTGGTCACCTTGGACGCCAGGCGCCGCGTGATCGACGGGCTCAGCGCCTGCAACACGACGGCTCGTTGCGCGACGGCGCCCGAGTTCGCGGCGAGTCTGCCGTAGGCGTCCTTGCATGCGGTGCGCACCGCGGTGAGGTCGTCGTAGCGCCCGGGGACGACCTCCACGAAAGCCGTTGCGCCCGAGCTGGCGTTGGCCCGCCGGTCGTCGAGCGTGCGGGAGGAGACCGGCAGCGAGACCGGGACGACGTCCCCTTCCGACACGCGGCCGCTGCGCTCGAGGATGCCGACCATCAGGGCGGCGAAGAGACTGTTGTCGGTGCCCCCGCGGGACTCCGCCGCCCCGGTGTAGTCCGCCTGCGGGATCAGGACCGTGACATTCGGCGCGGTCTCGGCGCTCGAGACGTCGGTGTCGGGTGTGGGCCGGCCGGTCACCCGCACGGGGGAGGGCGGCGGGGTGGACCGGCTCGCCCGCCAGATCCGCGCCGCGGTCGTGCCMGCGGTCCACAGCAGGTCCGCCGCATCGCGGACGTCGGAGACGAGGCCGGGTTCGGCGCCGGGCACGTAGTCGAGGCCGTGGATGGCCTCGATGACCGCGACCGCTCCGGTGCCGCCGTCGGCGATGACATGGGAGATGACCAGCGAGACCAGCACCGAGTCGTCGGCGGCCGCGCGGGCGACGACGAGCCGCCACGCCGGCCCGTTCTCGAAGTCGAGTGGGGCGTCCGCCTGTGCCCGCCCCCAGGCCTCCTCGTCGCCGGCCGGTACCGGTTCGGTCTGCACCGAGACCGCGCCCGCCTCCGGGGTGTAGCGCCAGTACGCGCGGCCGGGTCCACGGTGTCGGGTGACGAGCCTGCTCAGGCGCCCGTAACGCAACTTCTGGCCGAGTGCGGTGATGGTGTCGACGTCGACCGTGCCCGGGAACCGCCAGAGCGTCTGGTTCACGACGGGGAGGCCGAGGACGACGTCCATCCGGACGAACAGGTCGTCATCGGCGGTCAGGCGGTCGACGGACTCCGGTGCCGACGTGCGGTCGGGGCGGACCAGGGATGCAAAATTCATGCTTGCCTTGCCGTTGGTTGATCGGGTCAGGTGATTGCCGGTACGGACTCCGCACTCTTCACCGCAGGACGCGCACACTACCGGACGCCTCTCCGGGAGACACGAGAGGGAAACCGCGGTTCGGTAGGGGTTCTGACGATGAGATCTTTCACACCGAGTCAGGGACCAACGGGCGACTCCCGCGCGCCCAGCGGTCATTGCTACGGCAGAAAAGCGCTCCGGCGACCTCAAAACTAAGGGTCAGAGCCATACGAGCACGTTAGTCGGACCTACGGACGTTCGAGTTCAGGTTGTCGGCCGACGCTTGCCACCGCATAGCCTCGCATTCATTTTGCTCGCCAAACTATCAATCAAGGCGGATCCGGGTTACTGTCTTGACCGTTGATAAGGGCGTCCTAACCACGTTGGTGCGATCGGCTGTGGTGTCGGGGTCTGCGGTGGTGTCGTTGAGGACGTCCACCGAGGTGCTCGAACGCGTGTCGAACACGGAGGAAGTTGTGGAATACACCGAGCTGACCGACTATTCGATGCCCGGCGGCACCGTCACCGCCTGGGAGCCGCAGGTCGACGCCACCGAGTGGCAGACGGACTCCCGACAGCTGTCCTACATGCACCTCGAACACGCCCGCCGGGCGGTCCGCGAGGGGTCGGAGTGGTACAGCCAGTGGATCGGCACCGCCTTCCGGATCGAGCATCCGCTCGACCGGGAAGCTCTCTCCCGCACCATCATCGCGTGGTATCGCCGGCACGAGGCCTTTCGGACCTCGGTACGCGTCCACGAACCGGAGCATCCGCAGGGCGACCTGACCCGGATCACCATCTCGGCCGATTCGATCACCGTCCGCCAGCGCGACTTCGGGTCGGACCTGGCTGCCGATGAGGTCTCCGGCCTGGTCACCGACTACTTCAATCGCACGGTCACGCCGTTGAGCTGGCCGCACTGCATCGCCGTGACCGTGGAGCCGACCGGTGACGACACCGGATTCCTGCTCGTGTTCGCGGCCGACCACACCGTGATGGACGCCTACACCCAGGTGTTCGCCATCCGCGAGCTCACCGCGCTCTACGCCGCCGAGGTGACCGGTGAACCCCACGCGCTGAACCAGTTCGGCAGCTACCTCGACTTCAGCGACGCCGAGCGTCGACTCGGTGAGCAGATCGACGCGAACAACGTCGCGGTCAGTCAGTGGCGGGACTTCTTCGACGACACCCCGACCGCCGTGCAGCCCGAACCCGTCCCACGTTTCCCGCGGTTCGAGGTGCCGGCCGGTTCGCCGCGCACCATCGTGTCGGAACGCTTGCCGGACAACGGGTTCCAGGCGACCTTGTCGCACTGGCTGCTCGACGCCGCGGACACCAAGCGCTTCGACGCGGTGTGCAAGGGTGCCGGATCGTCGATGACGGCGGGGATCTACACCGCGCTGTCCATGACCTCGGCCGCGCTGTCGGGCAGTGCGGATCTGCGATTCATCGGCCCGGTGCACACCCGTAACGCCATCGAGTGGGGCGAAGCCGTCGGCTGGTTCGTCGGCATCATCCCCGTCGCGGTCCGGCCCGGCCGGCCGGCGAAGTTCACCGACGCGCTGACGGCCGTGGCGGCGACCTCCACGCAGTACAAGAGCGTGGGTGCGGCCCCGTTCGCGCCGGTGGCCGAACTCATCGGCGGCGACGTGACCCCGCCCGGCTTCGCGGTGTCCTACATCGACCTCCGTCATGCCGAGGGTGCGGCCGACTGGACACCTCGCCAGGCGCGGGTGCTGCGCAGCGCGACGCGCGACGCCGACGAGGTCTACTTCTGGATCAACCGGATTCCGACCGGGCTCAACGTGTCCGCGCGATTCCCCGCCGACGAGAACGCCGCCGCCGTCGAGGTCTTCCTCTCCACGTTCCGTGAGATCCTGACGACGATCGTCGCCGACGGTGACTGCGAGTACACCTACCGTGCGGTCGAATCCGTGCCGGCCGGAGCGCACACCGGAGGGTCGACGGCCGCACTCGGCAGCTGATGACCGGCGCCGTGCGGACCGTCTTCGCCACGCCCCGGTTCGGTGCGCCGGGCTCGGTGGTGGTCCCGCTGCGCGACCACCTGATCGGCGGTCGGACCGTCGAATGGGAACTGCGCGAAGCCGATCGAGTGGGCCGTGCCGCGCAGCAGTGGGGGAGCGGGGTCTCGTTCCTGCAGTCCGACCACCTGGCGACGATGGGCGACAAGCGGCGTCGCGGCGAGGTGCACACCGGATTCCTGCTCGCCGCCATGCGTTTCGACACCGYCCTCGACGAGGGCGCGATGGCCGCGGCGCTCACCGACTTCGTGCGTCGGCACGAAGAACTGCGCGCGCACTACCGCCCCGGACCGGACGGTCCCCAGCGGTGGGTGGCGCCGCCCGAGGAGTACGTGATCGAGGTCGCCGACTCCGAATCCGTCGTCGTGGACGGGGCCGATCTCGGCACCTGGGTCGGGCGTCGGGCATCGGAAAAGGCTCGCGCGGAACTGGTTCCGGGGTCCTGGTGGGCGGCGACCGTCGGCGACGGCGGTTTCACGTTCTTCGTGGCCACGGATCACGCACACGGCGACGGATATTCGTCGGTGCTCGCACTGACCGAGATCACCGCGCTCTACCGTGCACACTGCGCGGGGAGGACACCCACACCGCCGGCGCCGGGCGCGTTCGGCAAAGCCGTGCTCGCCGAACGGTCCGCGGCGGCCGCGCTCCCGCCCGACGACGAGCGGGTGGCGATGTGGCGAGAGGTGTTGCTGGCCAACGACGGTCGCGCACCGCGGTGCCCGCTCGACCTGGGCCTCACCGACGACGCCCCGGCCCCGGCGGTCGCGGTGGAGCAGTGGTTGCTCGATCCGGATGCGCTCGCGCGCTGCGACGCCCGACTGGACCGGACCGGCGGGGGATTCGCCGGTCTCCTGTACGCCGCCCTGGCGGTGCGTCACCGCGAGATCACCGGTGAGTCGCGGTTCTTCGTCTCCACGGTGCTCGCCACCCGCGACGCCGGGACCGCGTGGACCCAGGGCTGGCTGTGCAACTTCGCCCCGATCGCCGTGGAGCTCCCCGCCGAGCCGGTGCCCTTCGACGACGTGGTGCGCGCGGCCGGGCGCAGCGTGCGCGCCGCGCGCCGCGCGAGTTCGGCGCCCGCACACGGGGTCCTGGCGTTGCTGGCCGCCGAAGGCGTCTTCCGGGGCCTGGACGGCAGCCCGTACATGGTGTCCTATACCGATCTGGCGCGACTACCGATCGGCGACGACCCGGCTCTGACGACGATGCAGACCTCGAGTGGCGTCGGCCCCACGCGCAACGCCAACCTGTGGTTCACGCGGACCCCCGCGGGCCTCGTCGTCCGGTGTCATCTCCCCGACAACGAGGCGGCACGCACATCGGTCGCCGACCACCTCGCACGTGTCGGCGGCATCCTCGACGACTACGCGAGCGGGAGGCCGCAGCGGTGAAGCTCTCGAGTTCAGAGACCTGGGAGGTCGAGCCGGGGGAGCTGATCCGATGGCTCCCGATACCCGGCGGCTGCGCGGCGTCGTCGAGCGCGCCGGTGTCGGAGAACGAGCGATTCCACCTGGACTCGATCGCGCAGGGGCAGCCCGGCTGGATCGCGCTCACGCTCGACTTCCCCGAGCGGCTCGAGCTCGCGCGTCTGGGCGAGGTGGTGTCCACCGTCATCGCGCGGCACGACGTCCTGCGCAGCCACTACGTGGCGACCGACACCGGATACCAGCGAGTGCTGCACGGCGGCGTCGACGTCAAAGAGGACTCGCCCGAACCCGACGCCGGGCTCGGGCCCGCGGGATTCGCGGCCGACCTGTCCGGACGGATCACCGCCACGTGTAACCCGTTCGAGCCGGTGCCGCACTTCCTGGCCGCCGTCCGCAGACGGTCGAGCACGACCCTCGTCTGCGGGTTCGACCACTGCTACGTCGACGCGCGCTCGATGGCGCTGCTGTCCTCCGAGATCTGCGATCTGCTCGCCGGAGCGGCCCTCGCTCCCGCGGAGTCCGGGCTGGACGCGCTGCGTCGGGTCGCGGGCGACGAGGCGGCGGTGACCCCCGACGACCCGCGACTGGGCGAGTGGGGACGATTCCTGGCCGCGACCGACTGGCAGGTCCCGGAGTTCCCCGTCGACCTCGGTGTCCCGGCGGGCGAATCCGTGGAGATGCGCACGATCGTCGAGACCCTCCTGCCGGGCGATACGGCGCGGGCATTCAGTTCGGCGGTCCACCGACACGGCGGGCGGACGTACCCCGCGGTGCTCACCTGCGCGGCAATGGCCGTCAAGTCGCTCGGCGGGCCCGATGAGCTCGCCACCGTGGTGCCCACCGGCACCGGCGCGGGCCCCGGCTGTGTGGGCTGGTCGGTGGGCAACGCGCCCCTGCGGATCACCGGCGGCGACGATCTGTTCGGGGCGGCGGAGATCAACACGGTCCGGCTCGCCGCCGCCCTGCCGCTGGCCGAGATCGGGCTGACCCCGGTCTACCTCGCCTTCGGCAACCGGCTCCGTCAGCGCCGGTCGGACGTCTTCATGATGTCCTACGTCGACTACACGCGACTGCCGGGTCCGCATCGGGGGGTACGGGCCGAACAGGTCTCCAGTGCCAAACCGACCGACACCGCGCAATGGTGGTTCTGGCGCGATGCGGACGGGATCCACGTCCGCGTGCGGCATCCCGCCACCGAGCGGGCGGTCGCAGTCCTGTCCGCGACCATCGCGGAGATGAGGGCGACCGCCGCCGCCGTCGCCGCGGAGCCGGCCGGCCCGGTCGGCGTCCCCGGTGAGGGTGCGTGAGGTGCGCGCACCTGCGGCTCGGGCCGTCGGTGGCCAGGTCAGGGTCCGGTAGGATTGCCGGTCGTGACCCTGCGCCTGTATGACACCGACTCCCGAGAGGTGCGCGACTTCGTGCCGCTGCACCCAGGCCAGGCGTCGGTGTACCTGTGCGGGGCGACGGTCCAGGGAGTTCCGCACATCGGGCACGTCCGCAGCGGTATCGCCTTCGACATCCTGCGGCGCTGGCTGACCCACCAGGGCCTCGACGTGCTGTTCGTGCGCAACGTGACCGACATCGACGACAAGATCCTGCGGAAGGCCGCGGACGCGGGACGGCCGTGGTGGGAATGGGCGGCCACCCACGAGCGTGCGTTCGACGACGCCTACCGCGCGCTGGGGGTCCTGCCGCCGTCGGCCGAGCCGCGGGCCACGGGGTTCGTCACCCAGATGATCGAATACATGGAGCGACTGATCGACCGCGGACACGCCTACGTCGCCGACGGCAACGTGTACTTCGACGTCCTGAGCCTGCCGGAGTACGGGTCGCTGTCCGGACACCGGCTCGACGACGTGCATCAGGGCGAGAGCGCGGGGACCGGCAAACGCGATCCCCGCGACTTCACCCTGTGGAAGGCGGCCAAGCCCGACGAGCCGTCCTGGCCGACGCCCTGGGGCCCCGGCCGTCCCGGCTGGCACCTCGAGTGCTCGGCGATGGCCACCTCGCTGCTCGGCGCTGAGTTCGACATCCACTGCGGCGGAATGGATCTCATCTTCCCGCACCACGAGAACGAGATCGCGCAGGCACACGGTGCGGGAGATGCGTTCGCGCGCTACTGGTTACACAACGGCTGGGTCACCATGGGTGGCGAGAAGATGAGCAAGTCGCTGGGCAACGTGGTGTCGATCCCCGCGATGCTGCAACGGGTCCGGGCGGTCGAGCTCCGCTACTACCTCGGCAGCGCGCACTACCGATCGATGCTGGAGTACTCGTCTGGCGCGCTCACCGAGGCCGCCGCCGGCTATCGGCGCGTCGAGTCGTTCGTGGCCCGGGTCGGCGCGCGCGTGGGCGAGGTGGTCGTCGGGGATGTCGACCCCGAGTTCGCCGCCGCGCTCGACGACGACCTCGGCGTCCCGGCCGCACTCGCGGTCGTGCACAACGTGGTTCGGCAGGGCAACACCGCGTTGGAGTCCGGTGACGGAGCCGCCGCGCTGGCGGCGGCATCCACGGTCCGCGCGATGATGGGGATTCTGGGCGTCGACCCGCTGGACGACCGGTGGGCGGGTGCCGCCGACGAGTCGGCCACCACCTCCGCACTCGACGTGCTGGTGCAGGCGGAATTGCAGCGACGCGCCGACGCGCGCGTCGCCAAGGACTGGGCGACCGCGGACGCGGTGCGGGATCGGCTGGCGCAGGCCGGTATCGAGGTCACCGACACCCCCGACGGTGCGCAATGGGCATTGAAGGGTGAGGCGTGATGGCAGGGAATTCCAAGCGCAGAGGCGCGATTCGCAAGGACGGCACCAAGAAAGGACAGACCGTCGGGTCGGGTGGTCAGCGTCGCCGCGGCCTCGAGGCCCGTGGCGCGACACCGAAAGCGGTTGACCGGCCGTATCATCCGGCCCACAAGCGAGCCAAGGCGGCGTCGAAGTCGGCGGCCGGCCGCGGCGGGGCGCGGGCCCGGGACGAAGGCCCCGAGTATGTCCTCGGCCGCAATCCGGTTGTGGAATGCCTGCGCGCCGGCGTGCCGGCCACCGCGCTGTACATCGCCACCAACTCCGAGCCCGACGAGCGGGTCGCCGAGGCGGTGAAGATCGCCGGCGACTCGGCGATCTCCATCCTCGAGGTCGGCAAACCCGAACTCGATCGCCTGTCCACCAACGGAATGCACCAGGGCATCGCGCTGCAGGTGCCGGAGTTCGAGTACACCCACCCGGACGACCTGATGGCGGAGGCCAAGGCCAGCGGCACCCCGCCGCTGCTCGTCGCCCTCGACAACATCACCGATCCGCGCAACCTGGGCGCGGTGATCCGCTCGGTCGCGGCCTTCGGCGGGCACGGCGTGGTCATCCCCGCACGACGCAGCGCGAGCGTGACGGCCGTCGCCTGGCGGACCAGCGCCGGTGCCGCGGCGCGCCTGCCGGTCGCCCGCGCGACCAATCTGACTCGCACATTGAAGGATTGGGCCGACGCCGGGGCGCAACTGGTCGGTCTCGATGCAGACGGTGACGTCACCCTCGACGACTACGACGGCAGCGGCCCCACCGTGATCGTGGTCGGTTCGGAGGGCAAGGGGCTCTCCCGCCTCGTCCGCGAGAGCTGCGACTCGATCCTGTCCATCCCGATGGCCGGCGACGTCGAGAGCCTCAACGCCTCGGTCGCCGCGGGTGTGGTCCTCGCCGAGTTCGCCCGCCAGCGACGCGGCTAGGCAGCATCCCTCCCGGCCGGTCAGGCCGGTGGCGCGCCGATGACGATTCCGGCGGCGGTGAGTGCGTCGCGCACGGCCTGCGCGTGTCCGACCGCGCCCGGGGTGTCGCCATGGAGGCAGACCGATCCGGCGTCGACGTCGATCAGGGTTCCGTCGATCGCGCCGATCCGGCCCGTCGTGACGAGTTCGACCACCCGTCGCGCGATCTCGGCGCTGTCCGACAACACCGCGCCGTCGGTTCCGCGCGGCACGAGGGTGCCCTCCGGGGTGTAGGCGCGGTCGGCGAACGCCTCGGAGATGGTGTCGAGTCCCGCGCGTCGGGCGCGCGACAGCACCTCCGACCCCGGTAGCCCCATGACCGCCAATCCGGCGTCGACATCGTGGACCGCGGTGACCACGGCCTCGGCCTGCTGCTCGTGATGGACGACGGTGTTGTACAGCGCGCCATGCGGTTTCACGTAGGTGACGGCACCGCCGACCGATCGGGCAAGGGCGTCGAGCGCGCCGATCTGGTACACCAGGTCGGCGACGAGGTCCGAAGTCGTCATCTCCATGAACCGGCGCCCGAAGCCGCTGCGATCGGGGTAGGACACCTGGGCGCCGATCCGGACCCCGGCGTCGACCGCGGCCCGGCAGGTGGCGAGCAACTGCGCGGGGGTGCCGGCGTGAAAGCCGCACGCCACGTTGGCGCTGGTGACGATCCCCAGCATCGCCGCGTCGTCGCCGATGCCCTCACCGAGGTCGGCGTTGAGGTCGATGCGTGCCGCGCCGGAACCCATGAGCGCATCGTAGTGGTGGCCGACCAGCGGGGACCGCCCGATTAAAGTGTGCGGCGGCGGGTAGACGAACTCGTCGTTTCGTCTACGGTGGTGGGTATGGCATTACTCGACAGTAAGGTGACCACCCGTAACGGCGTGGTCGAGGGCGCCCGGGGGAAGCGGCTGCGCAAGGGGACCATCAGCTGGCGAGGCATCCCGTTCGCGGCACCGCCGGTGGCCCATCGCCGGTTCCGTGCACCGGAGCCCGCCCACGACTGGCCCGGCGTCCGCGACTGCACCAAGGTGGCCAAGGCGGCCATCCAGGAGAAGCGGTTCACGGCCATCGCACCGGGCAAGTTCGCGCCGATGGCCGAGGACTGCCTCACGCTGAACGTCTACTCGCCGGATGTGGTGTCCTCGACGCCGCGACCGGTGATGGTGTTCATCCACGGCGGTGCGTTCATCCTCGGCACGGCCGCCACCCCGCTCTACGACGGCGCCTTCCTCGCGCGTGCCCAGGACGTCGTCGTCGTCACCATCCAGTACCGGTTCGGTCCGTTCGGCTTCCTCGACCTCGGTCAGTTCGCCACCGAGGACCGTCCGTTCGACTCCAACGTCGGCCTGCGTGACCAGATCGCGGCCCTGCAGTGGGTCCAGGACAACATCGAGGCGTTCGGCGGTGACGCGGAGAACGTCACGATCTTCGGCGAGAGCGCCGGCGGGTCGTCGGTGCTCTCGCTGCTGTCCGCCCCGTCGACGACCGGTCTCTATCACCAGGCCATCGCGCAGAGTCCCGCCCCGGAACTGATCGTCGAGCAGGACGCGGCGAAGATCTACGCGGACGAGTTCGTCCGGCTGTTGCGCGACCCGCAACGTCGGGCGACCTCCCTCGAACGGGACGAGCCGCCCGTCGACACGGTCCACGCCCAGCGTCTGCTCACCTCGCCCAACCCGGCGTTGCTGCTGGCGGCGGGGAACCGGCTGATGCGATTCGCCACCAAGACCGCCGGTGGTGCGATCCCGTTCGCGCCCGTCGTCGACGGCGATCTGCTGCCGCGGTCGCCGCTCGCCGCCGCCGCGGGTGGGCTCACGCAGCCGGTGCCGCTCGTGATCGGCAGCAACCGCGACGAGGGCAAGCTGTTCGCCAAACTCTGGAACGTCCTGCCCGACGCCGAACGCACCCTGATGCGCGTCGAGGACGAGGAGGTCCGGCGCGAGATCGCCTCGCACTACGAGGACGGGGACCGCGACCGCATCCGGCTGGCCGGCGACTCGATCTTCTGGGCACCGATGAGCGCCTTCGCCGACGGGCACAGCGCCGTCGCCCCGACCTACGTGTACCGCTACGACTACCAGACGAAGGTGCTCGAGGCCACGGGCTTCGGGGCCACGCACGCCACCGAGCTGTTCAGCGTGTTCGGTGCCTACCGGGCCCCGATGGGTGCCGGTCTCGCCCTTGCCGACTGGCCCGCCACCGGCCGGGTCACCAAGAACGTCCAGACCCGCTGGGGCGGGTTCGCCCGCACCGGCGACCCCGGTTTCGGCTGGCCCGCCTACACCACCGCCGACCGCAAGGTCCTCGTCCTCGACGACCCCGACCACGTCGAGGCCGACCCGGACACCCTGCGGCGCCAGGCGTGGTACCGGGTGCATTCGCCGGCCTAGGCGGCCGTCGTGCACAACGAGAGAACACTCCTCAGCATCCACATCTCTGCTCCCTGAGGTGCGAGCGAAGCGAGCCACGAAGGGCTTCGCAACGTGTCTCACCAGGCCCTTCGTGGCTCGTCGCTTACGCTCCTCACACCTCAGGGAGCAAAGGGGCAGTCGCTGACGCTCCTCGCACCTCAGTAACTGCGGCCTGGCGGCCGTCGTGGACCACGAAAGAACAGTGAGCGTCCACATCTATGCTCCCTGAGGTGCGAGCGCAGCGAGCCACGAAGGGCTCCGAGACGCGTCTCACCAGGCCCTTCGAGGCTCGTCGCTATCGCTCCTCACACCTCAAGGATCAAAGGGGCAATCGCTGACGCTCCTCACACCTCAGGGGGCAATGGGTATGTCGTTCTCTCGGATCAGGGAGCAGGGGCAGGTCGTGCTTTCGGTCGGGGAGCGGGTCAGCCGAACTCCCAGACCGACGGGGGGTCGGCGGCCAGGAACGACAGGACGAGCGGGTTGAACAGCTCGGGCGATTCGACCGGCAGGATGTGGGTGCCCGGGATCACGGCCAGCCGGGCCGCCGGCAGCGTCCGCGACAGCTCGAGCGCGTGCTCGAGGCGGACGAGCCCGCGATCGCCGACCACCACCAGCGTCGGTACCTCGACGTGGGTGAATTCGGCGACCTCGCATTCCGGTTCGGCGGCGAGCATCCGGACCGCCTTGTCGAAGACCGTCTCGAAATGCTCGGGCCCGTCCGGTGACGTGGTGTCGTAGTAGATGCGCAGGTAGTCCATCGTCACCGGGTCGCGGCGGGACACCCGGGAGATGAACTCGTCGGCCATCCGGCCGGCACGGTTCAGGTATCCGCCGACGAACACCAGCCGATGGACGAGGTCCGGGCGGTCCCGGGCGACGAGCAGGGCGACGGTGCCGCCGTCGGCCCATCCCACCAGATTGGCCGGCCGGCGCACGACGGTCTCGAGATAGACGATCGTGCGTGCCACGATCCGGTCGAGGTGGAACTCGCCGGGGAGGTCGGGACTGTGGCCGTGACCGGGCCGTTCGGGTACGAACACCTGCTGACCGGCGTCGAGGAAGGCGGGGATCTGCGTTCCCCACGTCGACGCCGACGCGAACAGCCCGTGGAGCAGGACCATCGGCGGGCCGTATGACTCGCCGGCGGTGAAGTGCCAGATCGTCGCGTCGGCGATGTCCACGTAGACGCCGCCGTCGACGCGTTCGCCGGCGTGAACCTGTCGCATCGCGCTCCCTCGAATCTCGCCGGACGTGTCGACCTGCAGGACATGGTCGCAGAGTCGGGTGCCGGTTCGGGGCATCGTTGGCGAATCGAGATGGCACGGATGACTCGCACCGGGCGGCCCACCGGTCCGATCGCGTGAAAATATGTGCCGAGCCGTGTCGTGGGATAGGTTCTCTTCGGGGCGTTTGAGGGTGGGGACGGGGGTCACTCGAAGGGTGGCGAATGCACGTGTCCGGGAAAACCCGCGGCGAGTCGCGTTGTCGACGTAGCCGTGGGCCGGCGTTGTTGCTGGTGGGCCTGCTGTTGGCCGGCATCGCCTCGATCGGGGCGCCGTCGACACCGGCCGCGCAGGCGGCGCCGGGGGATCCGCCTGCGCCGCTGAACCTTCGCGATCTCGGTTCGTCGCCGACCATCGCGTTCCCGGGACAGCAGGGCGAGGTGAGTCTGTCCCTCGCGGTACCGCCGGATCTCGCCCCCACCGAATTGCGCGGCGTCACGCAGTATCCCGCTTTCGTCACCGGCGGCAACATCGACGTCCTGCAGGAAGGCCGGCTGATCTCGCGGACGCCGATCAATCCGGCTGTGAATTCGCCGATCTCGCTGTCGCTACGCGGCGTGCGGGTCGAACGCAACGCCGCCGACATCGTCCTGCGGACCTATCTGCGCACGGCCGGATCGTGTCTGTTCGACCCCGATTCGGGGTTGCGCATCCAGAATGCGACCGTCACATACGGTGGCCGGGAAGCCGCGCCGAACAGCGTCGCCGAGTTCCTGCCGCCGGTCCTGCGCAAGCTGACCATCTTCGTCCCCGACGACGTGCGGCCCGCCGAGGGCGCTGCGGCCGTGTCGCTCGCGACCGCCGTGATCGCGAATTACGGTGCGGCGACAGTGGAGATCGAGACGGACTCGCTGCCGCGCGGCGATGCCGCACCCGACGAGGAGATCGAACCGCTCGAACGGCAGATCGTCATCAACTCGGCTCTGCCCGACGGACTCAGCCTGGGGCCGGGTGCAGGCTGGCCGGTGTTGCGGATAGGCGGCAGTGAGGACGACCTGGAGACCCAGGTCGAGTTCCTCACCTCTGATCTCTCGTCGATCGCCGTCAGCTCCGCGGCCGTGGCCGGACCGCCCTTCGCCGCACCGCAACTCGCGCCGGAGGTCACCACGCTCGCCGAACTGGGCGTGGGGGATCAGCGCGTCTCGGCGACCGGCTGGCCGACCATCTCGTTCGGGGTCGACCAGACGCGCCTGGGACGGCCGTCTCAGAACGTGCGAATGCAGCTGAAGGGCACCTACACCCCGATGGGCGGCCAGATCGCGGTGTCCGTCGGGGACCGGGTCATCGCCTCCTGGCCCGCCGACTCCTCCGGCAGCTACAACTCCTGGGTCGACATCCCCGGCGATCTGCTGACGCGTTTCACCGAGGTCACCGTCACCTACAACCACGGCGACGTCGGTGAACAGTGCGGTGCGGGAGTGCGGAGTTCGCTGAGCCTGGACTCGTCCTTTGAGGTGCGATCCGAGGTCGCCGACCCGCCGACACCATCCGGGTTCGCCTCGTTGCCGCAGGCGTTGATGCCGCGGAACTCGTTGGCCTGGACCCGCGGTGACGTCGCCGACGTCGCCCGCGCGGTGGCGCTGATGTCGGGCCTGCAGCGACTGTCGGCGGTGCGTCTCGGAGTCGACGTCGTACCGCTCGACGACGCCATGTCGGCCTCGGCCCCCGCGGTCGTCATCGCCGCGGACGGCCAGGGATTGCCCGAGCTGTCGCTGCCGGTGACCGCCGACGGCGGCACGGTCTCGCTGCTCAATCCGGACGGTCGGCGTGCCGAGGTGCTGCTGTCGCCGACCGTGCGCTTCGGTTCGCTGCAGGTGGCCCGTGATGCCGGCCGGTCGGTGTTGGTCGCGACCTCGACGAACGACGCCGCTGATCTCGACGCCCTGCTCGACTGGCTGGCCGCCGATCCCGATCGCTGGCCGTCGCTGAACGGCGACGCCTTGTTGCAGGTGTCCGGCCAGGAGCCGGTGCTCGTGGTCGATGACGATGCGCAGCAGCCGGAGTCGTCGACCGGCGACACGTCGTGGGTGGCGTTCGCGGTCGTCGGGGTCGGCATCGTGGTGGTGGCGGCCGTCGCGGCGACCCTCATCCTGCGCCGTCGACGGCAACGGACCGCCGAGAGCTGACCGGCGTGCCCGAGGCTCCCGCGACGACCACGGCGCAGAACCCGGAACCGTCGACCCCGGATTCGGGGTCGGCCGGCACGACGAGTGCGGTCGCCACGCTCGTCGGCGTCGTCACGCGCCGCAAGCCCGAGACGCCGCACCCCGCATTCGTCGATGACCCGGAGTGGCTGGTGGCGGCCCGGTGGCTGTTCCTGATCGGGTGCACGGCCCTGGGGTTCTGGAACACGGTCGTCGCGATCGTCGACGAGTTGATGGCGCAGACGCTCATCCTCTACGTCCCGGTGCTGGTCGTCCTCGCGCTGATCGCCGTCATCGGGGTGTCGTGGCGCACCGTCGACGAACTGCCGATCTACGACCGGCAGACCGACGTCATCGTCGGCATCGTGGTGCTGATCCTCGCGCTGGCGATGAAGTATCTGGTCAACCCGCGCTATGCGCGCGCGTACCTCACCACCCACATGGATCTGCTCGCCCTGTGGTTGTTCGTCTTCGGCGCCGCGGTTCTGCTCTTCGGGCTGCGTCCGGTCGCCCGCTACCGGTGGGTGTGGCTGCTGTTGGTGCTCATCTTCCCGCCGCCGGTCCGCGCCGTCGTGCTGATCATGGGTGGGACGTCGCTCGCCGCCGGTTTCGTGGTGGTGCTGATGGCCGTCGCCGCGACCGCGATCGCGGTGGGTCGGACCTGGCGGCGGAAGCTGGTCGCGGCGCTGCTGGCCGGTGCGGTGGGCCTGGTCGCGCTGTTCGTGCTCGACGCGCTCGGCGCGCCCCGGAACATCGTCGTGCCCTATCCGGGCCTGATCGCGGCCCTCGCGACGTCGGCCTACATGCTGGTCGACTATCGGCGGCGCGGCGGCCGGCAGTGGTCGCCGCCCGAGGCCGGCCGGATCAGTCCGCCGAAAGTCCCGTTTGTGGGCCGGCCGGGTCTGGTGGTGCTGCTCGTGGCGGTTCTGCTGGCGCTGTGCCCCACCCCGCCGGTGGGTAGCAACTACCAGAGCAATCGCTATCCGCAGCTCGGTATCGGTGAGCCGCTCGTGGTCCCGGTCGGCTGGCGGCAGGAGTCCCTGGGTGTCTACGGGTGGGTGTCACGCCTCTACGGGCCGGGGTCCGTGCTGATCCGCCAGGTCCTGGTGCAGACCCGCGGCAACCGGGCCTACGACAAGTTCGCGCGTCCCCGGCGGGTGGTCGTCGACAGCGTCGACAGCAGGCGGCCACTCGTCCTCGACGTCTACCCGGACATCTTCCGCTACGACCTGTCCAGCGAACGCACGAGCCTTCCGATCGAGGTGGACCTGTCGAACGGGGTCCGGGGTCGGGTGTGGAGTGTCGTCGACGACGAGCGCTACCTGACCTACACGGTGCTGTCCTGGCGGTGGAACAACGGCAACCGCACCCAGCAGGTCATGCTGTGGGCGGTCGACAACCACGAGCCGGAGGCCTACTTCCCGGAGCCGCGCATCACGATCCTGGCGAACATGAACTCACTGATGACGATCCTGCTGCGGGGCAACTCGGTCCTGCTGGACACCGACCCGCAACTCAAGGACGAGGCCCTGCTCATCGGCTTGGCCGGGGAGCTCATCCGGGCCCAGCTCGGGGCCGCTCGGGGGGCCGGTGCATGAGCATCGACGAGGCCGGCCCCGGGCACGCCGCAGCCGCCGACAAGCCGGGGGTCGCGCGCAGTACGAGACCGACGCGTCCGGTGGCCGAACTGCTCGCCGACCCGGACTACCGGGCGCAGGCCCTCGAAGACGCCGTGAACCGCCTTCGCAACGCCGACGAGGACATGTCGGCCTCGGTGGCCTTCAGCCGGATTCAGAAGATCATCGGGTTCGCGCTGCTCGGCATCATCGCCGTCGCGATGGTGATCGAACCGGTCGGGACCTGCGCCACCCTGGTCTCGATCGCCACGATCGGATACGTGGTGACCCTCGCCGACCGCCTGGTGATCTTCCGGCGGGGGCTGGTCAACGGTGCCATCCGCGTCTCCGACGAGGACGCCCGGTCCATCCCCGACGACGAGTTGCCCGCCTACACCGTGTTCGTCCCGGCCTACGGGGAGCCGGAGGTGGTGGGTCAACTGGTGGCCGCGATGGAGACGATCGAGTACCCACGGGACAAGCTCCAGGTCCTGCTGCTGCTGGAAGAGGACGACGAGCCGACGATCGAGGCGGCGCGCGGGGTGGAGGAGAACGGGATCGTCACGGTTGTCCTGACACCCCCGGCGCAGCCGCGGACCAAACCGAAGGCCTGCAACTACGGCATGCACTTCGCCACCGGCGACATCGTCACCATCTTCGACGCCGAGGACAAACCCGACCCGTTGCAGTTGCGTCGGGCGGTGTACGTGCTGAACAACTCCGGCGACGACTCGGTGGTCTGCGTGCAGGGCAAGCTCAGCTTCCACAACGTGCGCGACAACATGCTGACCGAGTGGTTCACGGCCGACTACGGCATCTGGTTCGGCTTCCTGCTGCCGGGCATGATGGTCAGTCGCGCGCCGATCCCGTTGGGCGGCACGTCGAATCACTTCCGGCGCGATGTCCTCGACACGATCGGCGCCTGGGACCCCTACAACGTGACCGAGGACGCCGACCTCGGGGTCCGCATCGCCGACCACGGATACCGCACCCTGGTGCTCGACTCGGTCACGATGGAAGAGGCCAATGTCGATGCCATCAACTGGGTCCGCCAGCGTTCCCGTTGGTACAAGGGCTATATGCAGACGTGGCTCGTCCACATGCGGCACCCGGTCAAGCTCTGGCACATCCTCGGGCCCGTCGCGTTCGTGCGCTTCACGCTGCTGATCGCCGGGACCCCGGTGATCGCCTGCCTGAACATGGTGTTCTGGCTGATCCTGGCGCTGTGGATCGGCGGACAGCCACCGGTCGTCGCCGAGCTGTTCCCCGGACCCATCTACTACCTGTCGCTGATCTCGCTGCTGCTGGGCAACGGGGCGGCGCTGTACATGAACCTCGTCGCGATCCGCGAGGACGATCGCAGCGAACTGCTCGGTTCGGCCCTTCTCATCCCGCTGTACTGGCTGATGATGAGTGTCGCCGCCATCAAGGGCATGTGGCAGATCCTGGTCAATCCGTCGTACTGGGAGAAGACCTTTCACGGTCTGTCGACGAGCAGTTCGCCGGACACCGATCCCGACGGGCAGGAGACGACGTGACCCGCCGTGTCCCGGCCTCGGTACTGATCTTCCTCGCGACGTGGATCCCGTACCTCGTCATCGGGGTCTACCTCGTCAGCGAGGTGCAGCTGTTCTTCGGCGACGCGCTGTCGAGGGTGCAGTCGGCACAGAGCGTGCTGTTCAGTCGGACACCGCATCTCGCGGCGATCGGATTCATCTTCACCCCGCTGACCGCCATCGTCCAGCTGCCGCTGACCGCGCTCACCCCGTGGATCCCGGAGATGACGACGCAGGCGCTCTCGGCGGTGATCATGTCGTCGGCGTTCATGGCCGGATCGGTGGTGCAGGCGTCGGGGATCGCGCGCGACCAGGGCCTGCGTCCGCTCGTGGCAGGCACTTTCACGATCTTCTACGCGATCAATCCGATGATCGTCCTCTATGCCGCGAATGGGATGAGCGAGGCGCCGTACCTCTTCTTCTTGGCCTGGGCCACCCGTCGTCTGATCCGGTGGGTCTCCTCAGACGACGTCCACGAGCTCGTGGTGGCCGGGATCGCGCTCGGCCTGTCCTATCTCACCCGCTACGACGGCGGTGCCGCCGCATTGGCCGCGGCCTTCGTGGTCGGATGGGTGACCTACACACGCCGCGACCGCCGAAAACGGGTGTCGCGCACGCTCCTCGACATCACCCTGGTGGTGGCGCCCAGCGCCCTGGCCTTTCTCGCCTGGGCGGCGGCGGGCTGGCTCATCACGGGTGACGCGTTCGCGCAGTTCACCTCTGAGTACGGCAACGCCGCGATCATCGCGCAGTCCGGCGGTAGCGGGTCGTCGACGACCGGGGATGCGATCGGGTTCTCCCTCACCGAGATCTTCATCCTCGCGCCACTGCTTCCGATACTCATTCTCGGAGTCATCGGGGTCCGTGCCCGACGTCATCGGCTTGCGGCGATGTTGCCCGCACTGCTGATCGTGGCCGTGCTGGCGTTTCAGGTCTTCGGTTACTCACGCGGTTCGACGTTCGGCTTTCTTCGGTTCTACATGACCGTGGTCCTGCTCGCCGCGGTCATCGCCCTGTTGTCTGTGCCCCTGCGGCAGCAGGTTCCGATGCGTCGCGAGGGCAGGCATTCGGACATTCTGCCGCCCCGCCCCTATGCCTCGCGTTGGAGTAACAAGATCGCCGCGACGATCGTGATCGTCGTGGTCGCCACCGCGATCCCGGTCACCGCCGCCGGGATGACGTCACCCAAGTACGCGCCGCAGGAGTTCGCGCTCGGATCGGTGGTCGATCCGCGCCCGGACTCGGTGGACCAGAAGTACCTCGGCGAGCAGCGCATCGTGCGGTCGTTCTCCACCGAGCGGGCGCTGGCGCAGTATCTCGACGGTCTGGACCTGCCCGACGGCGCGGTGTTGTGCGACACCGTGTACGGCTTCGCGGTGGTGGTCCAGTCCGAGCGGCCGCGCCAGTTCGTCATCCCGTCGGATCGCGACTTCGCGCAGCTGCTCAACGACCCGGTCGGCGGCGGTGTGCGCTACTTCCTCACCGTCCCACCGGAAGGTCGGGGACTCTCCGACGCGGTCAACCAGCGGTATCCGACCATCTACGAGAACGGCGCTCAGATCGGGGTTCTCGTCCTCGAGGCGCGCAACCAGGGCGCGGATCTGCCGGACTGGCGGCTGTATCAGCTGGTGTGAGCCCGAGCGGCCCGTCGCACGCGATCAGGAGGCGTACTCGCGCACCACATTCCAGGCCGGGTCATGCAACCCGATGTCGTACGTGCACTGCGCGCCGCGCGGATCCGGGACGAAGGACCACAGCAGCGCGCCGGCGACCCCGGCGTCGCGGTGGCGCGCGATGATGGTCTCGAACTGTTCGGCCCGGTTCGCGATCGAGCCACAGGAGCCGGCGTGTATCCCGATCTCGTTGACCACGAGCGGTTTTCCGAGCTCGCGAGCCTGCGCCAGTCGTGCGCGCAGATTGCTGCCCGCGGGCCCCGATTCGGGATCGACATCGGAGCGGTAGTCGTGGAAGTCGAGCACGTCCACGCCGGCCGAGCCCAGGACCTCGGCATAACCCGCGCCCGCGAGGCCGCACTGGTCGCCGCCCACCACTCCCGAGAAGATCGGACGGTCGGCGTCGTAGGCCCGGAGATGGGCGCCGGCGCGGTCGAAGAACGAGCGCAACACGGCCGTGGCGTCGTCGGGACACGTTCGCGCCTCCCAGTCGCACGAGGCCGGACCGCATTCGCTCGCCTCGGGCTCCCCGACGAGTTCCCAGCCGGCGATCGACTGCTCGTCGTGCCAGCGGGTCACCGCGATCTCGACCCACTCCGTATACGTCAGCCCGCCGACGATCTCCTCGGTCTGCCAACCGTCGACGTAGAAGTCGCGCTCCTCGAACCGCTCGTCCTCACAGTCGCCCGAGCCTCCGGTGAGGACCGGCAGGACCATCTGGTGATGCCGCGCCGCGGCCTGGAAGACCCGGTCGATCGGCCCGAAATCGATGAGCCCGCTGCGCTTGTCGACGGCGAACACCGAGTACAGGTTGAAGCGGGTCAGCGCGCGGGGCGGGAGTCTGTCGAAGTACCCGTCGGCGTCGACCTGGGCGCCGCAGCCGCGATTGACCGACCAGTCGGTGCTGAGCTGATACGCATTGAAACCCGCGGGCCACCAGGGTTTTCCGTCGAGTACCAGGCCGGTGGGAGTGGTCGAGGCCCGATGCGACTGGGTGATCTGGGGAGGTCCCGGATCGGGGGTGCGCGCACACCCCGCGAGGCACAGCACGACGACGGCGATCGCGGTGACGAACAACCCGACCGCCCGCTTGTGCGTGCGCCGGCGGACCACAAGGTGCAGGCTACCCGTCACCTAGGGTGTCGGTATGTCGACGGGGTTGCGCAGGGCGGGTGCGGGAGTGGCCGACGGAGGGCGGCGGCGGTGGCGCGCCGCGGCCGGCGCGCTGGCCGTCGCCGCGGTCCTGTCCGCGTGCGGGACAGACACGGTCGAGCCCGCAGCACCGGGTCCGACCACGATCGGCTCGAGCACGACGAGCCCGTCGCCCACCCCGTATTCATCGGGCCCGTACTCGCCCACCGAGAGCGCGCCGACGATCGTCTACCGCCCGCCGTACATCGAGCGGACCGAGTGGACCGACACCGACGTCGGTCCGAGCCTCTCGGTGTTCCCCACGAATTCCGGGCGCTACACCACCGACCCCGGCGCGATGGCCGCCGCGTGGGCGGAGGTCGTCGCTCTCGACCCCACCGCCGACACCCCCGGAATGCAGGCCCAGTTCGATTGCCACTGGCGGTTCGCCCGCATCGTCGAACCCGAGAAGCCCAGCTGGAACCTCGAACCCGGCCGGCCGGTCGTCGCCGAGGAGGACATGGTCGGCGCCGGCTGCAACCCCGGCTTCGCCGAGGAATGAAACGTACTGCGGTGTGAGCGAGGCGGCCCGGAAGTGGTTGTGTTCTGTCGGATCAGCGCGTGGAATGCACGCGGCGGTTGCCGATGATCCGGCACACGACGTAGATCGCGAACGAGATGATCGTGACGAAGACCGACACGGGCAGCTTGGGAGCGAGCGACATCAGCAGCCCGCCGACCGCCGCGACCTCGGCGAACACGACCGACAACACCAGCGTGCGCGTCGGATTCGACGTGACGCGGGCGGCGGCGGCGCCCGGGGTGATCATCAGCGACATCACCAGCAGCGCGCCGATGATCTGCACGCCCTGCGCGGCCGCCAGGCCCATGATGATCGCGAACACCACCGACAGGGTGCGGATGGGTACCCCCCGCGCCTGCGCGACCCGGGGATCGGTGGAGGCGAACAGCAGTGGCCGGTAGATGACGGCCAGCACGACGACGACGATGCCCGTGGTGATGGCGATCGCGACCAGGCCGTTGATGCCGACGCTCACGACCTGACCGGTCAGCAACGCGAAGCCGGTCCCGATCCGGCCGTACAAGGCCAGGAACAGGACGCCGATGCCGAGGCCGAACGCCATCACGACGCCGATCACCGAGTCGCGCTCCCGCGCCTTGTTGCCGAGGAAGCCGAACACCGCCGCGGCGATGACCGCGCCGATGACGCCGCCGAGGTTCACGCTGAACCCGATCAGCAGGGCCGCCGCGGCACCGGTCACCGACAGTTCGCTGGCGCCGTGCACCGCGAAGGACATCTGCCGGGCGACGATGAGCGGGCCCAGCAGGCCGCCCAGGAGGCCGAGCAGCACCATCGCGAGCAGTGCCTGCTGCATGAAGTCATAACCCAGCAGGTCGATGGTGGTGGAGAAATCCCAGAGGTCGCTCAACGAACGGTCGACGGAGAGGTGGGTGACGCTCACGCCGGACCGCCTCGCCTCGCGACACCCGGTTCGCTGTCGGCGGCGCAGTGGTGCGCGTCCTCGCCACCGATCACGACCAGACGGCCGTTGACGCGCAGCACCTCGACGTCGCTGCCGTACAGCTCGCTCAGCGTCTCCGTCGTCATCACCTCATGCGGCTCGCCGATGCGGAACCGGCCGTCGACGAGGTACAGGACGCGGTCGACAAAGGGCAGGATCGGGTTGATCTCGTGGGTCACGAACACGACGGCCGTCCCGGCGTCCCGGCGCCGGCGATCGATGAGGTCCACGACCACCTGCTGGTTGGTCGGATCGAGACTGGCGAGCGGCTCGTCGCAGAGCAGCAGCGCGGGATCGCTCACCACCGCCTGGGCGACGCGTAGCCGTTGCTGCTCGCCGCCGGACAGGACGCCCAGCGGGGCGTCGGCGTACGGCAGGGCGTCCACCGAACCGAGCGCGGTGTCGACGAGTGCGCGGCGTCGTGCCCGGCCCCGGAGTCCGACACCCCAGCGGCCGCCGTCGACACCGAACCCGACGAGGTCCCGGCCGCGGATGGCCATCGGGTCGGCGTCGTCCTCGGCGTGCTGCTGGGGGATGTAGCCCACCGCGTCGGTGGTGGTCACGGTGCCGCGGTCGAGCGCGTACTGGTGCAACAGAACCCGCAGGAACGACGTCTTGCCGGAGCCGTTGGGCCCCAGGACCGCGACGAACTCACCCGGTTCGATCGTCAGGTCGAGGTCGTCCCAGAGAACCCGGTCGCCGAACGCTAGCCGGGCGCCGGTGAAGTCCACGACCGGCCTGCCCTTGCCTACCCCGGTCGAGTCGCCTGCCCCGGTCAATTGGAGCCGGAACCCAGCGCCGCGGTCAGGGCGTCGATCTGGGCGCCCTGCCACACGACGTAGTCGGTGACGCCGTCGGGCAGGGTCTCGGTGAACTCCACGACCGGGACGCCCGCGGAGCGCGCGACGTCGAGCATGGCCTGTGTCACCGGGTCCACGGCCTGGGTGTTGTAGATCAGCACCTTCGTCCGACGGTCGGCCAGGATGTCCTGCAGTGCCGCACGGTCGGCGGCCGCGGGTGACTGGCCCTCCTCGACGGCCTGGGTGAAACCGGCCGGCGCGATGTCGACGAGCCCGGCCTCGGTCAGCATGTAGCCCGCGAGCGGCTCGGTCTGGGCGACCTCGGTGTCGGCGTGCTGTTCCCGGATGGTGCTGAGCTTCGCGCGCAGACCGTCGATGCCGGTGGTGAAGGTCTCGGCGTTGGCGCGGTAGGACTCCGCGTTGCCCGGGTCCTTCTCGGCCAGCGCGTCGGCGACCTTGTCGGCCACCTGGGCGACGACGGGGAGGTCGTAGAAGACGTGCTCGTTCTGGTCGCCGTGCGCGTGGTCGTGAGCACCGTCGGAGTGATCGCCGGACGCGTGCTCGTCGCCGTGGTCGGTGTGCTCGCCACCGGCCTCGTCGGCATGCTCGTCGCTGCCGAGCAGGGCGTAGGCGTCGACCGCCGTCGCGTCCGAGTTGGCCGCCGCCTCCTCCATGTAGGAGTCGTAGTGGCCGCCGTTGAACACGAGGATGTCGGCATCGGCGATCGTCGCGGTGTCCGCTGCCGAGGGCTCGAACTCGTGCGGATCACCGTCGGCGTTGGTGTACAGCGCGGTCACCTCGGCGTTGTCGCCGGCGACCGCGGCCGCCACCGAACCCCAGACGTTCGTGGACGCGACCACGGTCGGGGGGCCGTCGGTCCCGCCGGAGTCGCTGGAGCAGGCGGACAACACCAGGGCGGCGGCGGACAGCACACCGGCCGTGGCCAGCAGGGATTTCTTCATCGACAACCTTCACGCAAATGACAATCGTTACCGAAAGCAGTCTAGGTGATCGCGGCGACGGGCGTGCAGGGTGTCCGCAGGCCGGGGGACTCCTCGCCCGACACGGCGTTTCTCTATGGTGGAGACCATGACCTCGAGCCCGTCCCCGCGGCGTGTCGCGCTGATCTCCGTGCACACCTCGCCGCTGGCGCAACCGGGCACCGGCGACGCCGGCGGGATGAACGTCTACGTCTGGCAGACCGCGACGCGGCTGGCCCGTCGGGGAGTCGAGGTCGAGATCTTCACCCGCGCGACGTCGTCGGCCGACCCGGCGTCGGTCGCCGCAGCGCCGGGGGTGACGGTGCGCAACGTCGTCGCCGGCCCGTTCGAGGGCCTCGACAAGCGCGACCTGCCCGCCCAGCTGTGTGCGTTCACGGCCGGGGTCCTGCGGGCCGAGGCCGCGCAGGCGCCCGGTCACTACGACGTCATCCACTCGCACTACTGGCTCTCCGGCCAGGTGGGGTGGCTCGCCCGCGACCGGTGGGGCGTACCGCTGGTGCACACCGCGCACACCCTGGCCGCGGTCAAGAACGCATCGCTGGCCGAGGGCGACACCGCCGAGCCGCAGCTGCGGGTCATCGGGGAGCAGCAGGTGGTCGGGGAGGCCGATCGCCTGGTCGCGAACACCCAGACCGAGGCGACCGAATTGCTCTCGATGTACGGTGCCGCCGCCGACCGTATCGACGTGGTGACCCCTGGTGCCGATCTCGACTGTTACACACCGGGTTCCGCCGCGGCCGCCCGCGCGGAGCTCGGCCTCGACCCCGACGAGATGATCGTGACGTTCGTCGGGCGCATCCAACCGCTGAAGGCCCCGGACCTCCTGGTCGCCGCGGTCGCGCCGCTCATCGGGGAGTCCGCCGCGACCGGGCGGAGGCTGCGGGTGCTCATCGTGGGCGGGCCGTCGGGGTCGGGGCTGCAACGGCCCACCGCGCTGATGGATCAGGTCGCCGAACTCGGGATCGCCGATTCGGTCACGTTCCTGCCGCCCCAGCCGGCGAACCGTCTGGTGCAGGTCTACCGGGCGTCGGATGTGGTTGCCGTGCCCAGTCATTCGGAGAGTTTCGGACTGGTCGCGATCGAGGCGCAGGCCTGCGGGACGCCCGTCATCGCCGCGAATGTGGGTGGCCTCGGGGTGGCGGTCGACGACGGCCGGACCGGAGTGCTGGTCAACGGGCATCGGGTCGGGGACTGGACGAATGCGCTGGAAAAGCTTCTCGCGCAACCCGATCGACTCGTCGAGCTCGGACAGCACGCCCGCGCCCACGCCGAGCAGTTCTCCTGGGAACACACGGTCGATCAGCTCCTCGAGAGTTACGGCCGGGCGATGCGGTCGTTCGCCGCGCACCAGCGTCCGGCGTCGCCCGAGGTGTCCGCTACGGCCGCGGCCTCGGCGCGCCTTCGACGCCGCTGGCGTCGTCGGCGCAACCGGGTCACCGTCTGACGCTGCGCCGAAATCGCCCGCTGCGCAAGGGTTCCCGATACCACCGACGAGAGGATGCCGTGAGTCGCAACGAGGTCGTCGACCTGCTGGAGAAGACGCTGGGCGAGAACGAGATCGCCTTCGCACGCAAGAGCGGCGGCGGGGCCGACGTCGATCACGTGGTCGTCGAGCTGCCCGGCGAACGCAAACTGAAGACCACCGTGCTGCTGACGGCGAGCGAGCACGGCGTCCGGGTGGAGGCCTTCGTGTGCCGCCGGCCCGACGAGAACCACGCCGGCGTGTACAAGTACCTGCTGAAGCGCAACCGCCGGCTGTACGGCGTCGCCTACACCATCGACAACACCGGTGACATCTACCTCGTCGGCCGGATCTCCGCCGACGGGTTGAGTTCCGGCGAGGTCGACCGGATCCTGGGGCAGGTCCTCGAGGCCGCGGACGGGGATTTCAACACCCTGCTCGAACTCGGGTTCCTGACCTCGATCCAGCGGGAGTGGGCGTGGCGGGTGTCCCGCGGCGAATCGCTGCGCAACCTGCTCGCCTTCGAGCACCTCATCGACAAGGAGTCCCTGCCGGAGGCGGGGAAGCCGCTCGAAGGCCGCTACGTACCGGGTGAGTCGGTCGTCGACGGTGCGCAGAGCGTCACCGAGGATCCGTCGACCGCCGAATCGGACGAATCGTAGACTCTCTCGAGAGAGGTCCACGTCACATCGTATCAACGTGCGTTGATACGATGTGGTCGAGAAATTCCCCAATGGAGGTGTCATGAGCTTCACGAGTCCGTTCCCCGACGTCGAGATCCCGGACGTGAGTGTGTTCGAGTTCCTGTTCGGCGCGGTGGCCGAGGAGGACCTCGCCCGTACCGCGCTGGTGGACCCGAAGTCGGGGGCGACGACCACCTATGCGCAGCTGATCTCGCAGATCGAGGCGGCGGCGGGCGCGTTGGCGTCGCGGGGGATCGGCGTGGGCGACGTGGTGGGCATCCTGTCGCCCAACATCCCGGCGTTCGCGACGGTGTTCCACGGGATTCTGCGGGCCGGCGGCACCGCGACGACGATCAACGCACTCTTCACCGGGCCCGAGATCGCCAAGCAGCTGCGGGATTCCGGCGCCAAGATGCTGGTGACCATCTCGCCGATGCTGGAGCAGGCCAAGGCCGCCGCCGACGAGGTCGGGCTGGCGGATGCCGACCTGATCGTCCTCGACGGCGAGGGCCAGGACGCCTCCGGCCACCCGAATGCGGCGGACCTCCTGGGCGCCGGACTGGCCGCACCGGAGGTGTCGTTCGATCCGGCCACGCACGTCGCGGTCCTGCCGTATTCCTCCGGTACCACCGGGAATCCGAAGGGCGTCGCGCTCTCGCATCGCAACCTGGTCGCCAATGTCGCGCAGATCCGACCGTTGCAGGGCATGGGCGCCGACGACGTGGTGATCGCGGTGCTGCCGTTCTTCCACATCTACGGGATGACGGTGCTGCTGAACGCGGCGCTGTACAACCGGGCGTCGCTGGTCGTGATGCCGCGGTTCGACCTCGTCGAGTTCCTCGAGAACATCCAGAACCACAAGGTCACCATGGCCTACATCGCACCGCCGGTGGCCGTGGCACTCGCCAAGCACCCGATCATCGACAACTACGACCTGTCCTCGCTGCACACGATGATGTCGGGCGCGGCGCCGCTGGACGACGAGCTGGGCCAGGCCGTCGCCAAACGTCTCGACCTGCACATGCTGCAGGGCTACGGCATGAGTGAGCTGTCGCCGGTGAGTCACATCATCCCGGCCGACACACCCGGCCTGCTGGGTCAGCAGGACCCCCCGCTGTCCTCGACCGGGTGGGCGGTGCCGAACTCCGAGAACAAGATCGTCGACCCCGCATCGGGGGCGGAGATCGAGCTGCCGAGCGAGGGACTGTCCGAGCCGGGCGAGCTGTGGGTCAAGGGGCCGAACGTGATGCTGGGCTACCTCAACAACGATCAGGCGACCGCCGACACCATCGACGCCGACGGCTACCTGCACACCGGCGACATGGCGCAGGTCGATCCGACCGGCTGCGTCTACATCGTCGACCGGCTCAAGGAGCTCATCAAGTACAAGGGCTACCAGGTGCCGCCCGCCGAGCTCGAGGCGCTGCTGCTCACCAACGACAAGATCGCCGACGCCGCGGTCATCGGCGTGATCGAGGCGGAGTCGGGCGAGGAGATCCCCAAGGCCTTCGTCGTGCGCCAGCCCGATGCGGAGATCACCGCCGACGAGGTCATCGAGTTCGTGGCGTCGAAGGTGGCCCCGCACAAGAAGGTCCGGGCCGTCGAGTTCATCGAGACGATCCCCAAGTCGGCCTCGGGCAAGATCCTGCGCAAGGACCTCCGCAAGTAGTCTCTGCGGCATCCGTATGACGTTGTGCCCGGAAACCGGGCACAACGTCATACGGCTTTTTGTGCGTCACGGGATCTCGTGGGGCGGGATGTCGTCGTAGGAGGCCGCTTCGGCGCCGGTTCGCTTCTGATGCCAGTAGGTGAACGCCCACAGCACGACGCCGAGCAGGAGTAGCCAGGCCGCGATCACGTACTGCTGGTTGTCGGCGCGGGCGAACGGGAGGGTGAGTGCCCCGGAGGTCACGGCGCCGAGCACCGCAACCGGCGTATAGGTGCGGAAGTGGTTGTGCCCCACGTGATCCTTGCGCAACACCAAGACCGAGACATTGACGACGGTGAACACCGCGAGCAGCAGCAGCGCGGTGGTGCCGCCGAGCAGTCCGACGATGGAACCCTTCGGGTCGGCGCTGACGTAGACCAGCAGGCACAGTGCGATGGCTGTGGTGAACACGATCGCGGCGAACGGGGTGCGGCGTCCGGGATGGACGTAGGACAGGAACTTGGGCAGTACCCCCTGCTTGGACATGCCATACAGCAGACGGCTGGCCATCATCATGTTGATCAGGGCCGTGTTCGCCACCGCGAACATCGAGATCCACGGCAACAGCTCGGTCATCGGGAAATCCGGGGCGGCGGTCTGCACGACGTCCACGAGCGGGGTCTCGCTTTCGGCGAGCACCCCCACGGGCACGATCGCGACCGCGAGGATCGCGATGAGCACGTACACCACCGCGGTGATCCCCAGACCACTGAGCATAACCTTGGGGAAGATCCTGGTCGGTTCCTTGCACTCCTCGGCCATGTTGACCGAATCCTCGAATCCGACCAGTGCGAAGAACGCCAGCGCCGTCGCCGCTGACACCGCGATGAGGATGTTCCTCTCCTCCGGCGATTCGAAAACCACCACCGCATCCCAGTGATCTGCGTTGCCGCCGAAGACGAAGAACAAGGCGATGAAGATGACCAGCAGGAGGCCCGTCAGCTCCACCAGGGTCAACACCACGTTGGTGCCGACGCCCTCGGCGACGCCGCGGAAATTGATGAACATCACCAGCAGCAGGAAGCCGATCGAGATGAACACCAGCGCTGGGTGCGTCGCGTCCGGCGACTCGCCGCCGTTGATCCCGGTCAGCATGTTCACCGCGAACGCGCGGGACGCGGTGGTCGCCGAGGTGATACCCGAACACATCACGGTGAACAGCACGATGAAGGTGATGAAGTGGACGCCGAAAGCCTTGTGCACGTACAGGGCAGCGCCGGCGGCCTGGGGATATTTGGTGACCAGCTCCAGGTAGGAGAACGCCGTCAGCGTCGCCACCGCGAACGCGATCAGGAACGGCAGCCACGCCGCGCCCCCGACCTCGCCGGCGACCTGGCCGGTGAGTGCGTAGACGCCGGTGCCCAGGATGTCGCCGATGATGAACAGCAACAACAGCTTCCAGCCCAACACGCGTTTGAGCTCGGGCTGCTTCTCCGCATTCTGGCCGGTCGCGCCGGCGTCTGTACTGGCTGTCATGCGCTAACGCTAGACCCGCCCATGGCCGTTCGCGCGGCGAATCGACCGGTTCATTACCATTTCGTCGTTCGCCGGTGCGCGCCGGGGTCCGCCCGGGGGTTCCGGCGCCGGTGAGGAGAGGGTGCGCACCGACTGTGGAAAACTATCGGCCATGAGCAACGGCACCCTGATCCTGATGCGGCACGGCGAGAGCGAATGGAATGCGTCCAACCAGTTCACCGGCTGGGTCGATGTGGCGCTCACCGACAAGGGCAGGGCCGAGGCCGAACGCGGGGGCGAGCTCCTCGTCGAGCACGACCTGCTGCCCGACGTCGTCTACACGTCGCTGCTGCGCCGCGCGATCACGACCGCGCACATCGCCCTCGACCGGGCCGACCGGCTCTGGATCCCGGTGATCCGCGACTGGCGCCTCAACGAGCGCCACTACGGCGCGCTGCAGGGCCTGAACAAGGCCGAGACCAAGGAGAAGTTCGGCGACGAGCAGTTCATGCTGTGGCGTCGCAGTTACGACACCCCGCCGCCGGCGATCGAACCCGATGCCGAATACAGCCAGGTGGGCGACGCGCGGTACGCCGATCTCCCCGAGGTGCCGCTGACCGAGTGCCTCAAGGACGTCGTCGAGCGGTTCATCCCGTACTACCTCGAGACGATCGTCGCCGACGTCCGGGCGGGGAAGAACGTGCTGCTCGCGGCACACGGCAACTCGCTGCGCGCGCTCGTCAAGCACCTCGACGGCATCTCCGACGACGACATCGCCGGACTCAACATTCCCACCGGCAACCCGCTTCGTTACGACCTCGACGACGACCTGAAACCGCTCAACCCGGGTGGTACCTACCTGGACCCCGAGGCGGCAGCCGCGGGTGCCGCCGCGGTGGCCGCCCAGGGGCAGAAGTAGCCGACGGGGTCCGTTCGGACATCCAGACGTGACACGTTTCGCCATGGCGTCGACGGTGTGGCGCGCGCTACATTAGACGGCATGGCGGACATGGGCACCCTGCGAATCGAGCACTCACCTGCCCAGGAGCGGTACGAGGCGATCCTCGTCGCCGATTCCCAGGGCGACGACGAGATCGTCGGCTACCTCGACTACGTCTCCGAGCCCTACCAGGTGGTCATCACGCACACCGTGATCCGCGAGCAGTTCAGCGGTCACGGGTACGCGGGCCAACTGGTCAAGGCGGTCCTCGAGGACATCCGGCGCGGCGGCAAGCAGGTCGTGCCGGTCTGCTCCTACGTGCAGCGCTTCATCGAACGTCACCCCGAGTTCGCGGACATGGCGGTTCCGGTTCCGCAATGACCGGTCCGGACACGGCCGCCACGGTACCGGGGAAGCGCGCCGCCGCGTCGGCAGGGACTCCGGCCAACTCCGCGTGAACAACTGTCGAACACCTTCGTCAGATGTGCGTTCGGTGTTGGTCGAGCCGTAAGCTGCCCCTGTGACCGCCGCAATCTTCGCCGCGACGATCGCGTTCGTACTCGCGCTCTGCCTCGGTGTCGTGATCGGTCGACGCACCCGGGACCGGGACCGGTCCCGAGGGTTCGCGTTCCTCGATCGCATCCCGCGTCGTTCCGCATCCACCGCCGCCGAATTCGTTCCCGAGGCGACCCTCGGTCCCCGTGAGGTGCCGGCCTCGGCCGAGGTCCGTGACTCCGACGTGCAGGCGACCACCGACGACGGCCGCATGACCAAGGCCGGTCTGTTGAGCATGGTCGTGCGTAACACCGAGACCGCCATCGCCGTGGTCGACGAGTTCCGCGACGTCGTGCTGTACAACCAGCGGGCCGTCGAACTCGGGCTCGTACGCGAGATGCTGCTGGCCGACCCGGTGTGGGAGGCCGTGAAGGAAGTGCTCGACACCGGCGTCGAACGGCGCTTCGAGTTCAGCCCGCCGATGTCGAGTCTCGGTTTCGTCTCTACCGGCCGGACGCCCCGGCCCAGTGTCGAGCACGTGCGCTGTCACGCGCGGATCGTCGCGCAGGGCGAGGAACGCTATGTCGTCGCGTACGGACTCGACGACACCGAACACAAACGCGTGGAGGCCACCCGGCGCGACTTCGTCGCCAACGTCTCGCACGAACTCAAGACCCCCGTCGGCGCGATCGGGCTGCTCGCCGAGGCGTTGCTCGAGTCGGCCGACGACACCGATTCGGTGCAGCACTTCGGTCGCCGCGTCGTCGGCGAGACCAAGCGCATGGGCAACATGGTGAGCGAGTTGCTGGCGTTGTCCCGACTCCAGGACGGCGTCACACCGGAGTTCACCTGCATCGACGTAGACTCGCTCATCGACGACGCGCTGACCGCGGCGACGCTCGCCGCCGAGGCGGCGGCCATCGAACTGCGCGCCGACGGTCCGATCGGCGTCATCATCCGCGGCGACCGTCCGCTGCTGCTCACCGCACTGAACAACCTCATCTCGAACGCCATCTCGTACTCGGCGTCGGACACCGTGGTCTCGATCAGCCGCCGCGTGATCAAGATCGACGGGCGGCCGATGGTCGCCATCGCGGTGACCGACCGGGGGATCGGGATCGAGCCGGAGGATCAGCAGCGGGTCTTCGAGCGGTTCTTCCGGGTCGACAAGGCCCGGTCCCGGATGACCGGCGGCACCGGACTCGGACTGGCCATCGTCAAGCACGTGGCCGCCAATCACGGCGGGACCATCAACCTGTGGAGCAAACCCGGCACCGGCTCGACCTTCACGCTGTGCATCCCGGAGGACCTGTCCGACGCCGGCTGGCCGCCGGCCGCCCAGCAGGCGCTGTCGGATCCCGATGCGCCGCCCCGCGCACTTCCCTCCGCGGAGGGTGACGACCCATCTGTCCGACCCACCGAAGGAAACAAGAGTTGACCCACGTTCTGATCGTCGAGGACGAGGAATCGCTGGCGGATCCGCTGGCCTTCCTGCTGCGCAAAGAGGGCTTCGAGGCCAGCGTCATCACCGATGGCGCGCAGGCGTTGCCGACCTTCGATCGGGTCAGTCCCGACATCGTGCTCCTCGATCTCATGCTGCCCGGGATGTCCGGAACCGAGATCTGCAAGGCCTTGCGCACCCGGTCGAATGTCCCGGTGATCATGGTGACCGCGCGCGACAGTGAGATCGACAAGGTCGTCGGCCTCGAACTCGGCGCGGATGACTATGTGACCAAGCCGTATTCGGCGCGTGAGCTGATCGCCCGCATCCGCGCGGTGCTGCGACGCGGCGGGGAGGTGCCCGACGACGGTCTGGAGATCGGGATCCTGGAGGCCGGGCCGGTCCGGATGGACGTCGAGCGACACACCGTGTCGGTCAACGGAACGTCGATCACCCTGCCGCTCAAGGAGTTCGACCTCCTCGAGTATCTGTTGCGCAACTCCGGCCGCGTCCTGACCCGGGGTCAGCTCATCGACCGGGTGTGGGGCGTCGACTACGTCGGCGACACCAAGACACTCGACGTACACGTCAAGCGCCTGCGCTCGAAGATCGAGCCCGACCCGGCGAATCCGAAGCACCTCATCACCGTCCGCGGCCTCGGGTACAAGCTCGAGGCGTGAGCCGGCCGGGCCGCGGCGCCCCGGGGGGTTACTCCGGGGGCTGCAGCTCGTATTTGACGTCGGTCTCGCGGCGCTCGGTCGCGGCCTGCGTCGCCGGGTGGATCGCGATGAGCCCCAGCCCGTTCCGGCGCCGGCAGGCGGCTGCCAGCGCCGCATAGGCGGCCTCGCCGAGCAGCGCGGTGAGCTCGGGTGCGTACGACTCCCACACCTGCTTGGCCCCGATGTGGACGTCGGGGGAACCCGAGCAGTACCACTTCAGATCGTGGCCACCCTCGCCCCAGCCACGCCGGTCGAATTCGGTGATCGTCGTCTGGAGCACCTGGGTGCCGTCGGGGCGTTCGATCCAGTCCTGCTCACGACGGATGGGCAGCTGCCAGCACACGTCGGGTTTGACCGTGAGCGGTTCGAGTCCCTTGCGCAGCGCCATCGAGTGCAGCGCGCATCCGACGCCGCCGGAGAAACCGGGTCGGTTCAGAAAGATGCACGCGCCCTTGTGGAGTCGCGTCTTCAAGGCGGGCTCGTCGTCGAGGTCGCTCTCCTCGAGGTACCCCTTCGGGCCGACCGGGTCCTTGCCGGAGCCCTTTTTGTAGAACTGCCAGTCCTCGGGCGTCAGCATCGCGACGCCGCGGGCGAGGGTTTTGCGATCGTCCTTGTCGGACAGGTATGCGCCGTGACTGCAGCAGCCGTCGGTCTCCCGGCCCGGGAGGATGCCCTGACATGCGGGTGTGCCGAACACGCATGTCCAGTGCGAGAGCAGCCAGGTGAGATCGGCCCGGATGACGTGCTCGGGGTCGGCGGGATCGGCGAATTCGTACCATTCGCGCGGAAAGTCGAGTTCGACCTCCGGCGCGGGATCGATGCGAGGCGCGGACGGCGAAATGGCGGTCACCTTTACACGGTAGCCGGGATCGGGCGGTGCATGCGGCTGCACTACCGTTGACCCGTGCGCTTAGGAGTCCTCGACGTGGGCAGCAACACAGTCCACCTCCTGGTGGTCGACGCCCATCGTGGCGGTCACCCCACCCCGATGAGTTCGACCAAGGCGGTCCTGCGCCTGGCCGAACAGATAGACGCCGACGGCCGGATGAGCGATCGCGCCGTCGCCAAGCTCATCGAGTCGATCGACGAGTTCACCCACATCGCCCGGACGTCCGGTTGCGAGCAGATGATGGCGTTCGCGACGTCGGCCGTGCGCGATGCGACGAACTCCGACGACCTGCTCGACGAGATCGAGCAGCGGACCGGGGTGCGCGTGCTCGTCCTGTCGGGGCGCGACGAGGCCCGGTTGACGTCGTTGGCGGTGCGCCGCTGGCGTGGCTGGAGCGCCGGCCGCATCCTCGCTCTCGACATCGGCGGCGGCTCCCTGGAGATGTCGAACGGCGTCGACGAGGAACCCGACGTCGCACTGTCACTGCCGCTGGGGGCCGGACGACTCACCCGCGAGTGGCTGCCCGACGATCCGCCGGACCGGCGGCGGGTCGGCGTGCTGCGCGACTGGCTCGACGCCGAACTCCGCGCACCGGCGGCCCAACTGCTCGCACCCGGTGCGCCGGATCTGTGCGTCGGCACGTCGAAGACCTTCCGGAGCCTGGCCCGGCTGACCGGCGCGGCGCCGTCGAGTGCCGGACCGCGGGTGCGCCGCGAACTGACGACGAGCGGGCTTCGTCAGCTCATCTCCTTCATCTCCCGCATGACCAAGGCCGATCGCGCCGAACTCGAGGGCGTCAGCTCGGATCGGGCGGGCCAGCTGGTCGCCGGGGCGCTGGTCGCCGAGGCGGCGATGCGCGCGTTGCAAGTCGATACACTGGAAATCTGTCCGTGGGCACTCCGGGAAGGTGTGATCCTGCGCCGACTCGACGCGGAGCAGGCCGACGCGCTGGAGCCGACACCGGTGCAGGGCGTTCGCGAGGGCGTCGGCTGACACCCTGGTAGACCCGGACCCAAACGTTCGAGAACGAGGACGGAGAGCCACTACATGCCGAAGGATTCGGAGCCCGAATCCCGACCCATCTCGGTGTCGGAACTTCTCGCCCGCTCGCAGGGGTCCCAGGGGGACTCGCCGGCACGTACCCGTGACGGCCGCGGCCGCCGACGCGCCGGCCGGGACGGATCGTTCTCGGTGTCCGAGCTGACCGGCGAGATCCCCAAGGTCGCCGACGCGGGAGAGGGTTCCGCGGCGCCCGCGGCCCGGCCCGAGCCGGCAACCCGGCCCGAACCCGCAACCCGGCCCGAGCCGGCTGCCCCGCCAGCGAGCACCGCGCCTGCAAAGACGGCGGCCCCGGAGACGGCGGACCCGGAGAAGGCAGCTCCGGAGAAGACTGCTGCGGAGAACGGTGCCCCGGAGCGGGACACGACCCCGCGGAACCGTCCGGCCGCGGCCGCCGCGCCGTTCCCGCGTTCGACGAACCCGGTCCCGCGCCGCCCGGCCGACGATCAGCCCGTCGTCGACCGGCCGCGCGCCGACCAGCAACACCAGGCACGGCCGGGTAACCGCACCGCCAGCGGGATGCCCGGTTACGGCCAGGGCGCCGTCCCGCCGATGTCGACGCGCGACTTCAGTTCCGAGGCGGTGGCACGTCGCCTCGGGCAGACGCCGCCGCGAGATTCCGCTCCCGTCGACCAGGAGTCGGCGAACGCCGTCACCGGCATCATCCCGGTGGTGGGTGAGAACGGGTCGGATCTTTCGGTCGTCGACTCCGACGACGTGGTCACCTACGACCTGACCGAGGTCGATGCGGGAACCGACGGCCCCCGCGAGCGCGGCGACGGCGGGTTCTCCGAGGTCATGGACTTCGACGCCTATCGCAACTTCGCCGACGTGGAGAGTGGGAACGACGGGCCGGGGGGCAAGGGCCGGTCCGGGGGCCCGGCCCGCAAGATCGGGGCGTCGAAGAAGACGGGGCCGTCGGGTGTCGTCGGGTTCGCGCGAAAGCTCTTCGGCGGCAAGAACCGGGACCGGAACGACCCCGATCGCCACACCGACGACCACCCGGACGCACACACCGACGGCGACGAGTCGACGCACGACTGGGCAGCCACCGCGGCCGCCGCCGCGACCGCGGGTGGGACGACGGCGGCGATCGCCGCGGCGCACCCCGAGACCCATGACGCCGACGGTCGGTGGACCGGCTCGGACGAGACCGAGAGTCTCCAGACCGCAGGCCGCCCCACCGACGACCACCCGACCGAGGCCATCGAACCGATCGAGTCCACTTCCGAGGGCGACGAGGACCGGGTCGACCTGGTGAAGGAGCGCGAGCCGGAGGGTCCCGCCGAGCCCGAGGGCCCGGCGGAGTTCGATGCCCTGAACGACACCACGGACATCGACGAGACCTCCGATGACGACGCCGATCCCGACTCGGCAGCCGCCACGGCGGAGCACGCCGGCCAGGACGTCGTGCATTCGGCCGCGGACGCGGAGTCCGCCGAGCGGACCGGCACCGTCGACACACCGGCACCGGACGGTCGGGCGACCGACGACGCCGAGGAGTCGCCGGTGAAGGCCTGGCTGGTGTTGTTCGGACAGGCGATCGTCGGCCTCGCGGTCGGCGTCGGCCTGTTCTGGGGTTTCACCGAACTGTGGCGATGGAATCCGTACTTCGCGCTGGTGCTCGCGGTCCTGGTGATCTTCGGCATCGTGACGCTGTCGCATGTGGTCCGGCGCACCAAGGACCTGCCGACGACGCTGCTCGCGCTCGGCGTGGGTCTGCTGGTCACCATCGGGCCGCTGGTGTTGTTGGCCGCGTGAGCCGGTGTGAACCGATGAACCCGTCGGGAGCGGAGCGAAGCGGGCGGACCGGATGAGACCCGACCTCCCGCGTCCGTCCGCCGAGATCCCGATCGGTCTGTCGACGGCGTCGGTCTATCCCCAGAACACCGAGGCGGCCTTCGCCTACGCCGCCGAACTGGGCTTCGACGGCGTCGAGTTGATGGTGTGGGGTGACGCTCTGAGCCAGGACATCCGGCGGGTCGAGTACCTGTCGGACCACTACCAGGTTCCGGTGCTGTCGATCCACGCCCCGTGTCTGCTCATCACCCAGCGGGTGTGGGGACGCGACCCGGTCGTGAAGCTGGCCCGTGCGGTGGAGGCGGCCGAGGATCTCGGTGCGTCGACCGTCGTCGTGCATCCGCCGTTCCGGTGGCAGCGTGGCTACGTCGCCGCCTTCGACGATCTCGTCGACGAACTCGAGGCGGACAGCGGGGTCGCGGTCGCCGTGGAGAACATGTTCCCCATGCGCGCCGACCGGCTGTTCGGCGCAGGGGAGCCCTCGGTCCGGCGACTCAGCAAGCGCGGCGGTGGTCCCGGTCTGGCGGCATCGGCGTTCGGCAAGTCGATCGATCCGACCGATGACGGCTACGCGCACTACACGCTCGATCTCTCGCACACCGCGACCGCCGGCGTCGACGCCCTCGCTCTTCTCGACCGGATGGGCTCGCGCCTCAACCACCTGCATCTCGCCGACGGCAACGGTGCCGCCACCGACGAGCACCTGATCCCCGGTGACGGGGCGCAGCCTTGCGCCGAGGTGTGCCGGCGCATCGCGGCGAGCGACTTCGCCGGGGCGGTTGTGCTCGAGGTCACCACGGGGAGCGCGCGCACCAAACCCGAGCGCAGCGCGCTGCTGGCCCGTTCGCTAGATTTTGCGCGGCGGCATCTCAAACGGGAGCTGCACCCCGAGCCCACCGGCCAGTTGAGCAGCTGATTCGTCGGGGGACGGGTCTCCTCGACGAAGGCGGGACGATGACCAGCAAGATCACCCAGGTGCAGGAGCTGACCGAGGTCGACCGTGGCGGTCCGGACTCGATCACCCTGCGGGCGCACATCGACGAGACGTTCACGATCGGCCCCAAGGTGCACGGCGGCACGCTGCAGATGGTGGTCGCGAAGGCGGCCCGGACCGCGCTGACCGCGCTCACGCCGGACGGCGACCGGCTCGCCGAGTCGGCGGCCGCGATGATCCCGGTGGCGATCTCCAGCGACTACCTCACCGCTCCCGATGCCGCGGACGTCGACCTGGTGATCAGTGTGCGCAAGCGCGGGCGCACCGTCACGGTCCTGTCGGTCGACGCCGTGCAACTCGGTCGGACCGTGGTGTCCTCGTCGGTGACGATGGCCCGTCCCGACAGCGGCCGGCCGCACCACTCCGGCCCCACGGTCCTCGACTCCGTGCCCGTGGAACCGTCGTCGACCGGCATCCCGCTCGACGGTTCGCCCATCGCCGAGGTCAACCACCTCGGCGCCGCCATCGACCTGGTCCTCGACTCGGAGACGTTCCCCGTCGTCCGCGGCGAGACCGGCGAGCCGCTCGTCCGCGGGTGGATCCGGCCGAAGGGCGTCGAACCCGACGAGTACTTCACGGTCCTGGTCGGTGACATCTCGCCCCCGGTCGTCATGAACCTGGCGCTGTTCGGATGGGCGCCCACGGTGCAGCTGACCACCTACGTCCGGCGCCATCCCGCGCCCGGCTGGCTGCGTTTCGCCGCGACGAGTTCCGAGGTCGGCCCCGGAATGTTCGAGGAGGACCACCTCGTGGTGGACTCGACCGGGACCGTCGTCGCACAGTCCCGTCAGCTCGCCCTCATCCCCGCAGGAAGGTAGACATCCGTGTCCGAACGCATCGCCATCATCGGCGGAGGCAAGATCGGTGAGGCACTGCTCGCCGGTCTGATCGGTGCAGGCACCCCCACCAAGGACCTCGTCGTCGCCGAGCGGGTGGAGAGCCGCGCCGCCGAGATCGCCGAGGAGTACGGCGTGCTGGTCACCGACGTCAAGAGCGCGGCCGAGTCGGCGCAGTATGTGTTCCTGGCGATCAAGCCCGACGACGTCGACTCGATCCTGCGCATCCTCGCCTCGGCGGAGGACAACGCGGAATCCGAGCGAGTGACCGTGACCCTGGTGGCCGGCCTGCCCCTGTCGCGCTACGAGAGCGCGCTGCAGGCCGGGTCGCCCGTCATCCGGGTCATGCCCAACACCCCGATGCTCGTCAACGAGGCGATGTCGGCGGTCTCGGCCGGCCGGTACGTCGGCGACGAACAGCTGCAGGCGGTGGTCAAGATCCTGCAGACGGTCGGCCGGGTGACGGTTGTGCCGGAGAAGCAGATGGACGCGGTCACCGCGGTGTCCGGTTCCGGTCCGGCCTACGTCTTCCTGCTCGCCGAGGCGATGATCGACGCCGGCGTCGGCCTGGGGCTCACCCGTGCCCAGGCCTCGGAGATGGCGGTGCAGACCATTCGCGGCGCGGGCATCCTGCTGAGCGACTCGGGGCTGTCCGCGGTCGACCTGCGTGCGGCCGTCACCTCGCCCGGCGGAACCACCGCCGAGGCGATCCGGGAGTTCGAGGCCAACGGTCTGCGGCACGCGGTCTACCAGGCGACTCGTGCCTGCGCGGCGGCCAGCGCCCGCGGCGGACGTCGAGTGGAAGTCGAGGGTTTGGCGCAGGGACACGCCGTCACGGACACCCCATGAATTGTGGTCGAACGGCCGACAAACCCCAGCATGTTGGGGTCGAGTCACAGGAATCTCAGAAATACCGGTCTCTCACGTCGCTTTTTTCACATCTGCCACGCTAAGCTTCTTTAAGCACGTGCGTGTCTGATGTCCGCAGGAGGGGAAGCCTGCGGCCGCGACGCGTGCACCGGAGGTATGAGTGATCCATGGCACCTGCAGACACTCCTGGTGACAGGACAGGCGCAGTGAGCAACGCGGCTTCGGCGTCGCAGTTCCTCACCGTCGCCGAGGTTGCATCGTTGATGCGCGTTTCGAAGATGACCGTCTACCGTCTCGTCCACAACGGCGAACTGCCCGCGGTTCGGGTCGGACGCTCGTTCCGTGTGCACGCGAAAGCGGTCCACGACTACCTGGAGACGTCGTACTTCGACGCCGGCTGATCCGGCTTTCGCACCACGCCTGAACAGCAGTTTCTTCGAAAGGTCTCCGTGACCGGCCCACGCCGGTCACGGGGCCTTTTGCGTGTGGGCGTCCTCGGCCACCGCTCGTCGGCCATCGCGATTTCCCGATCCGGCGTGCCGCCCGGTAGGCTCGGTGGTCGCGTACCTGGATGCGCCGGTGAGCCCTACGTGACGCACCGCCGCTCGTCGCTTCGCTCCCGGCGCCGTACCCGGCTGAAGTGCTGACCAGGGCCGAACAAGTACATCAGTGTCAATCGTGAGGAAGCGCCCCGATGGGTTCAGTGATCAAGAAGCGCCGCAAGCGCATGTCGAAGAAGAAGCACCGCAAGTTGCTGCGTCGGACCCGGGTGCAGCGTCGCAAACTCGGTAAATAGGCTTTTCTTCGGCATCAGGACCCGCCACGGCGGGTCCTTTTGTCGTTCCGGGATTCCTCGGTGCGCCGGAACGCCCGACTGGCGATAGCCTCGGGGCATGGCCGAATCCACCTCCGCACCCCCCAGGGTGGTCCTGGTCACCGGGGCGTCGACCTTCCTCGGCGGCTACCTGGTGGCCCGTCTCGCGGCCAATCCGGACATCGAGAAGGTGCTCGCCGTGGACTCGCGGGTGCCGCGCAAGGATCTCCTTCGCCGGATGGGGCGAGCGGAGTTCCTCCGGGTGGACATCCGGCGTCCCACGATCGCGAAGGCGCTCGCCGCCTATGACGTGGACACGGTCGTCCACGCCGCGACGTCGATCGCCGACACCGCCCCGCACTCCGCTGCGATCAAGGAGTTCAACCTCGTCGGGGCGATGCAGGTGTGCGCGGCCTGCCAGCGCACACCATCGGTGAAGCGTCTCGTGCTGCGTTCCACCGCCATGGTGTACGGCGCGGGCAGCCGCGATCCGTCGCACTTCGCCGAGGAGACGCGCGCTCCCCGGGAGCCGAAGCGGGGATACGGTCGAGATCTACTCGACGTCGAGGGTTACGTCCGCGGCCTCGGTCGGCGGCGTCAGGACATCGACATCACCATCGTCCGCCCGCAGGCCATGTTGGGTCCGCGCATCACCACCCGGATGAGTTCGTACCTCTCCCTGCCGGTCGTGCCGACGGTGATCGGATTCCAGCCGCGCCTGCAGTTCCTGCACGAGGAGGATGCGCTCGCGGCGATGGAGCACGTCACCCTCGCCGGGAAGGTCGGCACCTACAACATCTCGGGCGAGGGCGTGGTGACGCTCACGCAGGCGATCCGACGCGTCGGGCACATCGAACTGCCTGTTCCGAGCAGTCTGCTGGCGCCGATCGCGGGGGTGTTCCAGGACCTGCGGTCGGCGAAGCTGCGGTCGTCGCAGACGGAGTTCCTCACCTACGGCCGGGTGCTCGACACGACCCGCATGCGGACCGAACTCGGCTTCGTCCCGCGGTACACGACGCTGGAGACGTTGGACGACTTCATCGAACGCAGCGGGGTGACGCCGGTGATCGGGTCCGATTCGTGGAGATCGTTCGAGCGACGGGTCGTGTCGGCCGCCCACCAGTTGCAGTGAAATTCAGGGTCATGATGGCGGTGAAGTCGCCGTGAGCATGCGCAACGTGGGTGCAACCTCTAGACTTGGACGCCAGACCCACATCGCGCCCAGCGCTCCTACGCCGCGACTCGTTCGCCCCGGCGGTCCGAGTGCCGGCAGCAACCCGAGCCCAGACCCGGCCCGGATTTCGAACCCAGGACTCAGCTAGGGGTGAGCACTTTGGCAGGTGGCGGAGCGACAGATGCACGTACCGCGAAAGTCATTCAGCTCTACACATCGCCGACGGGTCCCGATGCCCGGGGTGTCCGGGAATCGGGTCGCCGACGCCATCCGAGTCAGCAGGTCGGTCGTGAACGATCGAAAAGCGCAGCGGCGCAACGGGGATCGTCGACGCTCGGACACCCCAACACCGATGGGTTCGGCCGCGCGCCCGCGCAGGTGACCCCGATCAGCGACGAGATCACCCTTCCCGACGAGGCGCTGGGCGTCGAACATCGCGGTCCGTCGAAATCGAGTCCGCTGTTCAGCCTGGGCGGTCTGCGCGGCGCGGTCGCCGACACCCTCACCTCGACCGCCGGGTTCATCCGGGAACGGATGGCGGGGGAGTACGAGGTCGACGAGTTCGGATTCGATCCCCACTTCACCGAATCGGTGTGGTTCCCGGCGATCCGGCAGGTCTACGAGAAGTGGTTCCGCGTCGAGGTCACCGGTGTGGAGAACCTGCCGCGCGAGGGTGGGGCGCTCCTGGTCGCCAACCACGCGGGCACGATCCCGGTCGACGCCGTGATCACCTCGCTGGCCGTGCGCGACAACCACCCGGAGGGCCGGTACCTGCGGGTCCTGGCCGCCGACATGGCCTTCGACACGCCAGGCGTCAGTGAGGTCGCGCGGCGGATCGGTGCGACGCTGGCGTGCAACTCCGACGCCGACCGTCTGCTGCGCGCGGGTGAGCTGACCGCGGTCTGGCCCGAGGGGTACAAGGGCATCGGCAAGCTGTACAAGGACCGCTACAAGCTCCAGCGGTTCGGCCGCGGCGGGTTCGTGACGACCGCGCTGCGCAACGCCGCGCCGATCATCCCGGTGTCGATCGTCGGCTCCGAGGAGATCTACCCGATGCTCGCCGACCTCAAGCCGCTCGCCAAGATCCTCGGTCTGCCGTATTTCCCGGTGACCCCGCTGTTCCCGTGGCTCGGGCCGCTGGGCATGGTGCCGTTGCCGTCGAAGTGGCACATCCACTTCGGCCGGCCCATCGAGACCGGCTCCTACGACGAGGCGTCCGCCGACGACCCGATGGTGGTCTTCGACCTCACCGACCACGTGCGCGAGGAGATCCAGCAGACCCTCTTTCGGATGCTGAGCCGACGCGGAAGCGTCTACTTCGGCTGAGCTCGGTGTCGCGCGGGGGCGTGGCGCGCGTTCGACGCCCGTTCCGGTCCGTCAGCTGATACTCATGGAGCATGCGTGCAGTCGTGTGCCGGCAGGGCGAGCTGACGGTCGAGGAGATCCCCACCCCCGAGCCCGGCAAGGGTCAGGTACTGCTCCGCGTTCTCCGCGCGGGCATCTGTGGTTCGGACCTGCACGCCCGGGTCCATGCCGATGCCACGGCGCAGGTGTCCGCCGAGGTCGGCTACGACGCATTCATGCGATCCGGGCAGTCGGTGGTCATGGGACACGAGTTCGCCGGCGAGGTGGTCTCCTACGGGCCCGGTTGCCGTAAACGCTGGTCTCCCGGGACCCCGGTGGTGTCGGTCCCGATGATCCGGCACGGCGCCGACGCCCACCTGACCGGACTGTCGGAGTCCGCGCCGGGCGGGTACGCCCAGTTCGTCCTGGTGTCGGAGGACATGACCTTCGAGATCCCGGAGAACCTGCCCGCCGAGCATGCTGCGCTGACCGAGCCGATGGCCGTCGCCCATCACGCGGTCCGACGCGGGGAGGTGGGACGCCGGGATGTCGCGGTCGTCGTGGGTTGCGGCCCGATCGGGCTGGCCGTCATCACGATGCTGAAGGCCGACGGAGTTCGCACGGTCATCGCGAGCGACCCGTCACCCGGCCGCCGGGTGCTGGCTCATCGCGTGGGGGCCGACATCGTCGTCGACCCGACGGTGTCGTTGCCGTTCGAGCGATGTGCCGAGGTCGGCAAGTACATCACTCGCGCCCAGGATCTGCTGGGCGCGGCGTTCGATGCCATGCGGACCCTGCGGCGGATTCCGCTGGCGCCATGGTCCTCGGTCTTCCGCATGGCCGACCGCCTGGGTGCCACACCGAAGGGCCCCGTCGTCTTCGAATGTGTGGGGACGCCCGGGATGATCGAGCACGTCGTGACCGAGGCGCCGTTCCGGTCGCGGATCGTCGTGGTCGGGGTGTGCATGGAACCCGACACCTTCCGCCCGGCGATGGCGCTCAACAAGGAACACGAGTTGCGGTTCGTGTTCGCCTACGACCCCGCCGAGTTCCACGACACGCTGCACATGATGGCCGACGGCAAGGTCGACGTCGCACCGCTGATCACCGCGACGGTCGGCCTCGAAGGCGTGGGAGCGGCATTCGATGCCCTCGGCCGCGCCGAACACCACGCCAAGGTCCTCATCGACCCGATGAGTGAGGTGGACTCGCTGTAGGACCGGGGCGACGCGGTGCGGTGGCCGAATCCGGTTGTCGCAGTAAGTTGTTGACGGTGCTCGAAGTCCGTCGACGGTGCGGCCCCGGCCCGCTGGTTGAGCCGGCCCGAGCCGCTGGGCGAGTCGCCCACCCCCGCTGGTTGAGCCGGCAACGAGCCGTTAGGCGAGTCGCCGTGTCGAAACCACCTGGCGACCCGCACAACTCAGCTATCGGCGAACCTCGCCGACCTCAGACCGCAACGCTCAGAGTCTATTTCGTCTACGACGGTGACGCGCTGTGGAGGCTCATCCGGAATTGTCGGTGGTCGGGTTTAGATTGGTTGGTATCAGAACACGCCCCGGAAAAGGGGTGGGTCGGACAGGCGTCGGGGGGCGTGGTGAAGGCGTGGACCGATCTACCGGGCGAGTTCGTCGCCGGGGTCGATCCTGCCCACGCCGCCGAGACCGACATGGTGTTGTTGATGGCCGGCCTCGACGCCACCCGACGAGGCGAGTCCTACCTTGCCTGGCACCAGTATCAGACGATCGCGGCGATGACCGACCGCCTGATCACCACCAGCGCGTCCGGGTTCGTCATGGACGGCCACGCGGACTGCGCCGCCCGCATCGCCCGCCAAGCCGGGGTGTCCCGCCGGCATGCCGAAACCCTCATAGACGAGGCCATCGCACTACGGGATCGGCTCCCCGAGGTTGCTGACACGCTGCGTGACGGGGTCTTGTCGCAGTGGCAGATCCGGTTGGTCATCTCCCGCACCGAACTGATCCCCACCGATGACCCGATCACCCCCGCGTTGGATGCCGAGATCGCCGACACTGTGCGCCGCCGCACAGGTGTGTGGGATCGGGCGCGGTTGCGGGACATGGTCGACCGCCTGGTCTTCCGCCACGATCCGGATGCGGTACGGCAACGCCGCAAAGACGCGATGGATCAGCGTGGGGTGTGGACCCACGAACTGCCCGACGGCACCGCCGAACTCACCGCGGTGATGTCGGCGGAGAACGTGCGGATCTCGGCCAAAGCCGTCGCCATCCTCGCCGACTCCGTCTGCAAACGAGACGGCCGCACCCAAGGGATACGACGATCCGATGCGATGTTCGCCCTGCTGACCCGCACGCCATTCGAGTGCCAATGCGACGACAACGAGCAGGAGTGCACCGCCGACATCCCCGACCCGCAAAGCGTCCTCGACGCCGTCCGCGCCGAAGTCGTGATCCATGTCGTCACCGATGCCACCACCCTCGCCGGAGCACCCGGGGTCGGATTCCTCGACGAGCACGGCATCATCAGCGACGAACACGTCCGTGACCTCGCCGCCCGCCCCGACGCCACCCTCACCCCGGTCACCCCCGCCCGCACCCAACCCACCTACGTCGCCGACACCGCCGATACCGCCGACGATGCAGCACAGCGAACTGCCCATCGCCCCGCGCCGGCTGACACAGTCGAGTCGACTGTTCACGGCGGCACTGATGTCGAGGCGGCCGAACCCGGTGATGTCGGCGGGACCGGTGGCCTCGCCTCGGGCGTAGCGGTGGTGTATCCGGCGACCCATCCCGGCAACGGGTACCGGCCCACCACGTCGTGCGCTGACTTCGTACGCGTACGCGACGGCTACTGCACCGAACCCGGCTGCACCCGTTCAGCGTTCGCGTGCGATCTCGACCACGTCACCGAATACGACCACACCGACCCCGCCCGGGGTGGGGCGACCGCGAGTGAGAACCTCAACGCCAAATGCCGTCCCGGTCACCTGTTCAAAACCCACGGGGACTGGGTCGATGTGCAGTACCGCGACGACGACGGTCGCCTGGTCACCGAGTACGAGACCCCCGAAGGGGTCACCCTGTCCGGCGACGCCGAAACGCTGGAAGACACCTTCCCCAACCTGCGGCGGATCCGGTTCGAACAAGCCGCCCAAGCCCCACCCACACCACGCGTCATCGCCTCCGACAATCCGGAGCGCACGCACAGCCGACTGGACGCCAAACTGGCCCGCCGGCGACAAGAACGCGCCCGCAACAAACGAGCCCGCGAAGAACTCGACCGCCTCGACCCACCGCCCTTCTGATCCGGGGAGCCAGGGCCGTCGGCGTCGAACGGTCAGCGCTGCCGCAGGAACCGCGCCGCGGCTGCGGCCCCACCGCCCGCGGCGCCGAGCACGATGGCGGTACCGGCGCCGTACTTGGCGGCCTTGCGCGCGGTGCGGAAGTCGTACATCTCCCAGCCGCGGACCTTGGCGACGTCGCGCAGGTCGGTGTCGGGGTTGATCGCCACCGCGCGGCCGACGAGCGACAGCATCGGTACGTCGTTGTGCGAATCCGAGTACGCCGTACAGCGTTTCAGGTTGAGCCCCTCGCGGATCGCGAGCGCGCGCACCGCATGGGCCTTACCAGGGCCGTGCAGGATGTCGCCGACGAGCCGCCCGGTGAAGACCCCGTCGACGCTCTCGGCGACGGTGCCCAGCGCACCGGTCAACCCCAGCCGGTCGGCGATGGTCTGCGCGAGTTCGACGGGTGTCGCGGTCACCAGCCAGACCTGCTGTCCGGCATCGAGGTGACGCTGGGCCAAAGCCCGCGTACCCGGCCAGATCTTGTCGGCGATGTAGTCGTCGAAGATCTCCTCGCCGAGCTCGACGAGTTCGGAGGTCGGCTTGCCCGCGATGAACGACAACGCCTTCTCCCGGCCCTCCGCGACATCGCGCGCATTCTCCTTGCCGGTGATCCGGAACTTCGCCTGCGTCCACGCGAAATCCATGATGTCGCCGTAGGTGAAGTACTTCCGCGCGGCGAGACCACGAGCGAAGTGCACGATCGACGCGCCCTGGACCAGGGTGTTGTCGACGTCGAAGAAGGCGGCCGCGGTGAGGTCGCGCCGCGGTTCGCCCGGGATCTCGGCCGTCGGGCGCGAACGCAGCGAGTCGACGGCGGCCTTCGCGCTCGCCTCACCGGCCAGCGTCTGGCGGAGTTCGTGGGCGGTCTGGCGGAAGCGACCGGTGGCCGCGGTCGCCCGCTGGGAGATCCAGGTGGTGACCCGGTTGGTCTCGTCGTCGACGAGTTCGTGGAGTTCGGCGTCCTCGTCGAAGTCGTCGGTGAACTCCACGCGGGCGGCATGCGCCTCCCAGTCGTCGCCGGTCGGGCCGTCGCCCTGCATCGGATTGGGCGGGAGATCGGTGGCGTCGTCGGGCGTCTCGTCGTCCTGCCGGTCTTCCGGGCCCGGGATCTCGCCCACTGCCCACCTCCCACGCGTAGCGCCAGCACTGCTTGCCGGGTACAGCCTAGTGGTGCCGGGGCCCGAAGTCCGACCCCCGCGCGCGGTGGCGGATCGCACACCCGCTCGGGGCGGGGTCACCCGGGTGATCGCACGATCACGACGCTGGGAGGATGGTCGCCATGACGGTGGAACTGTTGACCCGTGCGGGGTGTCAGGCCTGCGCGGCAGCCCGCTCCGACCTGACCCGGATCTGCGCCGACCTGGGCGTCGAGTTCACCGAGGTCGACGTCGACCGGGCAGCCGAGGCCGGCCGGGGCGACCTGCGCGCCGAGTTCGGTGACCGGCTGCCCGTCGTCCTGCTCGACGGCGACGAGCACAGTTACTGGGAGGTCGACGAGCCGCGCCTGCGGGCCGATCTCACCGGCCGGCGGTGAGTCGCCGGATCCCGCGCCGCACCGCCTAACACAGCACGGCCGGTCCCGAGGGGCCGTGTGAACAGATTCACAGGCAAGTTATATCCTCGTTCCCGTTGGGAAGAGTCGGGTCTCGGTGTCTGGTCGACGCCGACGAATGTGCGGGAGTGAGTGTGGGCGCGGAGCGTGCGAAGTCGGCTGACGCCGACCCTCCCGCGTCTGCCGTCCCCCCGGTCGACAGCCCGGCCACCGACATCCCCGGTCCCACGGTCGCCCGGTTGGCCACCTACCTGCACGTACTGCGCTCGTTCAGTCGTCGGGGCATCCTGCTGGCGTCGAGCGGCGAGCTCGCGACGGCAGCCGGGGTCAACCCGGCCATCCTGCGCAAGGACCTCTCCTACGTCGGCGCCAACGGCGTGCGCGGCGTCGGATACGACGTGGGCAGGCTGACCGCCCGGATCTCGATGACGCTGCACACCGACAGCATCCACACCGTCGCGCTCGCGGGCGCCGGCTCGCTCGGCCGTGCGCTGCTGTCGCACGCCGGCTTCGGACGCGGCTTCCGGGTCGCTGCGATGTTCGACGCCGATCCGGCCCTGACCGGCGCGGTTCTCGAGCCGGGCGGCCCGCGGGTCGCCCCGCTGACCGACATCGCCGCCGTCTGCGCACAGGTCGTCCCGGCCGTCGAGATCGCGGTGATCGCCACCGCCGACGACGACGCCCGACGCGTCTTCGATGCATTCGTGGCCGCGGGTGTCCGGCAGGTGCTCAACGTCACGCCCGTGTCGCTTCCGGCGGAGTCGGATGTTGTCGTCAGACAAGTTGATCTAGCCTTGGAACTACAGGTGTTGGCTTTCCAGGCCTCTCGCGGGCCGCGCGACGACGTCAAGGAGGCGCGCGAGGCGAAGCCGACGCGGGGGCACCGGGGAAGTGCCGGACACCAGGGAAATGTGATGGGTGAAGAAACGGTGACAGCGTGAGTGTTCTGTTGTTCGGGGTATCGCACCGCAGTGCTCCCGTCGAGGTGCTCGAGCGGTTGGCGGTCTCCGACCACGACCGCCCCAAACTGATCGACGAACTGCTCTCCTCGCGCGCGATCTCCGAAGCCATGCTCGTGTCCACGTGCAACCGCGTGGAAATCTATGCCGTCGTCGACGCCTTCCACCCGGCACTCGAGGCGGTCGGCTCGGTCCTCGGCGACCACTCCGGCATGACCGTCAACGAGATGACCCGCCACGCCTACGTCCGTTACTCCGAGGCCGCCGTCGAGCATCTGTTCACCGTCGCGGCGGGCCTCGACTCGCTCGTCGTCGGCGAGCAGCAGATCCTCGGCCAGATCCGCAACGCCTACCTCAGCGCCGACGCCAACGACTCCGCCGGACGAGTGCTGCACGAGCTGGCGCAGCAGGCGCTGCGGGTCGGCAAGCGCGTGCACACCGAGACCGGGATCGACCGCGCGGGTGCCTCCGTGGTCTCCGTCGCGCTGCACCGTGCCAAGTCGCTGCTCACCGATCCCGCGACGGGCGCGCATCGCCTGCGCCGCGCGGTGGTCGTCGGTGCCGGCGCCATGGGCGGTCTGGCGACCGCGCAGCTGGCCCGTGAGGGCGTGACCGAGATGGTCGTCGTCAACCGGACCGTCGACAAGGCCGACCACCTCGCGGGCAACATCGCCGCCAACCACGGAATCAGTGTCCGCGGCGTCGGGCTCGACGACCTGCCGGAGGCGATGGCCACCGCCGACGTCGTCGTCACGTGTACGGGCGCGATCGGTGCGGTCGTCGGCGTCGGATCGGTGCACTCGGCACTCGCGGCCCGTACCGGGGACGCAGCTCCGCTCGTCATCTGCGACCTCGGGCTCCCGCGTAACGTCGACCCCGCCGCGGCCCGCCTGCCCGGCGTGCACATCGTCGACATCGAGGGACTGCGCGGCGACTCCGAGACCCAGGCCGCCGAGAACGACACCCTCGCCGCCCGGTCGATCGTCGCCGCCGAGCTCGCCGACTACCTCACGCACCAGCGTCAGGCGGAGGTCACCCCGACCGTCGCGGCCCTGCGCCAGCGCGCGGCCGACGTCGTCGAGGCCGAGATCCTGCGCCTCGAGACCCGCCTGCCCGACCTCGAAGGCGCGCAGCGCGACGAGGTCGCCAAGACCGTCCGCCGCGTCGTCGACAAGCTGCTGCACGCACCGACCGTGCGCGTCAAGCAGCTCGCCTCGACCCCCAACGGGGATCACTACGCCGAGGCGCTGCGTGAGCTGTTCGAACTCAAACCCGGTGCAGCCGAAGCGGTTTCGGCTCCCGACCATCTCGGTGGCCTGCCTTCGGGCGACGCGGCCGGCGATCTGGGTGACCGATGAGCGAACCCTCCACCGCGCCGATCCGGATCGGTACGCGGGGCTCGCTGCTGGCCCGGACCCAGTCGCAGACCATCGCCGACGCCCTGACCGCCGCCGGACATCCCGCCGAACTGGTCATCATCAAGACCGCCGGTGACGCCTCGGCGGCCCCCGTCACCGAGATCGGCGTCGGGGTGTTCACCACGGCGATCCGCGTCGCGCTGCGGAACAACGAGGTCGACGTCGCGGTGCACTCGTACAAGGACCTCCCGACCGCCCCCGAGAACGACCTCACGATCGCGGCCATCCCGCCGCGCGTCGATCCCCGGGATGCGCTGGTCGCACGCGACGGAATGGTGCTCGGCGAACTGCCGCCCGGCTCGGTGATCGGTACCTCGGCCCCGCGGCGGGCCGCGCAGCTTAGAGCACTGGGTCTCGGTTTGGAAATCCGCCCCCTACGAGGCAACCTAGACTCTCGGTTGGGCAAAGTCGCCAGCGGCGAACTCGACGCAGTCGTGGTCGCCCGCGCCGGACTCGTGCGGATCGGACGGACCGACGTGGTCTCCGAGGCGCTCGAACCGGTGGTCATGCTGCCGGCGCCGGCGCAGGGTGCACTCGCTGTGGAGTGCCGCTCAGACGATGCCGAACTGGTGAGAATTCTCGCCGAGTTGGACGACCAGTCCACCCGCGCGGCCATCGAGGCCGAACGGGCGGTACTCGCGGCTCTCGAAGCCGGATGTACCGCACCGGTCGGTGCGATCGCCGAGGTGGTCGAGTCGATCGACGAGGACGGGCGCATCTTCGCCGAACTGTCGTTGCGTGCGGCGGTGGCGGCCGAGGACGGGTCGGACGTGATCCGCGCTTCGGTGGTGGGTCCGGTCGATCGTGCCGTTCAGCTGGGCAAGGACCTCGCCGCCGAACTGCTGGAGCTGGGAGCGGGCGACCTCGTCAACTCTCCCTAGCAGAGAACGAACTGCAGCCCTCGCCGAGAGGGCAGGAGAGTGCGAACCCATGAGCCGTACGAAGAAGGCAAATCCCGGACGGATCCTGTTCGTGGGGTCGGGTCCAGGGGACCCAGACCTGCTCACCGTGCGGGCACGCACCGTGATCACCAACGCGACCACCGCCTACATCGATCCCGATGTACCCGCGCCGGTGGTGTCGCTGATCGGCAGTGCGCATCGCGACGAACCCGCCGCCGACACTCGCCGATCCACCAAGAAGGCCGAGAAGCCCGCTGACGACGCCGCGTCGACGCCCGCCGCACCGGCCGACGATTCGCAGGCCGCCGGTGACGAGGCCGGCGCGACCGATGCCGGGCAGACCGACGAGGAATCGGTGGTCCGGCCGGCGCTCGGCGATCCGGCCGAGGTCGCCAAGACCCTCGTGGCCGCGGCCCGCAACGGCGACGACGTCGTGCGCGTCGTCGCCGGCGACCCGCTGACCACCGATTCGGTCCTCGCCGAGGTCAACGCCGTCGCCCGTACGACGGTCACCTTCGAGGTGCTGCCGGGCCTGCCCGCCGCATCCGTGGTCCCGAGCTACGCCGGCATGCCGCTCGGTTCCACCCACACCGAGGCCGACGTGCGCGGCGAGGTCGACTGGGCCGCGCTGGCCGCCGCCCCCGGCCCGCTGGTGCTGCACGCGACATCGGGCCACCTGGCCGAGACCGCCAGCGCGCTCACCGAGCACGGCATGGCCCCCCAGACCCCGGCCGCCATCACCATCAACGGCACCACCTGTGCGCAGCGCACCATCGAGGCCACGCTCGCGACGCTCAACGAGCAGGGCAACGCGCTCACCGGTCCGCTGATCGTCACGGTCGGCAAGGTCGTGGGTGCGCGCGGCAAGCTGTCGTGGTGGGAGTCGCGCGCCCTGTACGGCTGGACCGTCCTGGTGCCGCGGACGAAGGACCAGGCCGGCGACATGAGCGAACGCCTCGTCAGCCACGGTGCGATGCCCAAGGAGGTGCCGACCATCGCGGTCGAGCCGCCGCGGAGTCCCGCGCAGATGGAGCGCGCCGTCAAGGGTCTCGTCGACGGGCGGTACCAGTGGGTGGTGTTCACCTCCACCAACGCGGTGCGCGCGGTGTGGGAGAAGTTCGCCGAGTTCGGGCTGGACGCCCGGGCGTTCTCCGGCGTCAAGATCGCCTGCGTCGGTGAGGCCACCGCCGAGAAGGTGCGCTCCTTCGGCATCAACCCCGAACTCGTGCCGTCGGGTGAGCAGAGCTCGCTCGGTCTCCTCGAGGACTTCCCGCCCTACGACGATGTCTTCGACCCGGTGAACCGAGTCCTGTTGCCGCGCGCCGACATCGCGACCGAGACACTGTCCGAGGGACTGCGCGACCGCGGCTGGGAGATCGACGACGTCACCGCGTACCGCACCGTGCGCGCCGCACCGCCGCCCGCCGAGACCCGCGAGATGATCAAGACCGGTGGTTTCGACGCGGTCTGCTTCACCTCCAGCTCGACCGTGCGCAATCTCGTGGGCATCGCCGGAAAGCCGCACGCGCGCACCATCGTCGCGTGCATCGGGCCCAAGACCGCCGAGACCGCAACGGAATTCGGCCTCCGGGTGGATGTGCAGCCGGAGAACGCATCGGTGCTCGAACTCGTCGACGCGCTCGCCGAGCACGCCGCCCGACTTCGGGCCGAGGGCGCACTTCCGCCCCCGCGCAAGAAGTCTCGTCGCTCGCGTTCCTGAGCTGCTCCTGCTCCCTGAGGCGCCGCCCTGAGGTGCGAGGAGCGCAGCGACGAGCCTCGAAGGGTGCGAGGAGCGATAGCCGCCGGGCCGAGCAAGCGACGAAGGAGCGCGTCGAGGTCGACGAGCCTCGAAGGGCCCGTGAGACGAAGGAGACCCATGCCACCCGTGATCCGGCCCCGGCGCCTGCGCACCACCCCGGCCATGCGCCGGCTGGTCGCCGAGACCTCGTTGGAGCCGCGACATCTGGTGCTGCCGATGTTCGTCGCCGACGGCATCGACGACCCGGTACCGATCTCGTCGATGCCGGGCGTCGTGCAGCACACGATGGATTCGCTGCGGGCCGCCGCGGCCGAGGCCGTCGACGCCGGTGTCGGCGGGCTCATGCTGTTCGGGGTGCCGCGCGCCGAGGACAAGGACGCCACCGGGTCGGGTGCGGATGCCGACGACGGAGTCCTCAACCGGGCTCTGCGTACCCTCGGCGACGATCTCGGGGACGCCACGGTCCTGATGGCCGATACCTGCCTCGACGAGTTCACCGATCACGGGCACTGTGGCGTCGTCGACGGTCGGGGTCGCGTCGACAACGACGAGACCCTCGCACGCTACGTGTCGATGTCCCTGGCCCAGGCGCGGGCGGGTGCGCATCTCCTCGGGCCGAGCGGGATGATGGACGGCCAGGTCGCCACGATCCGGGCCGCCCTCGACGCGGCGGGCTTCACCGACACCGGGATCCTGGCCTACGCCGCGAAGTACGCCTCGGCGTTCTATGGCCCGTTCCGCGAGGCGGTCGGCTCGTCGTTGCAGGGCGACCGGCGCACGTACCAGCAGGACGCGGCCAACCGGGTCGAGGCGCTGCGCGAGGTCCGGCTCGACCTCGAGGAGGGCGCCGACATCGTGATGGTGAAGCCGGCGATGAGTTACCTCGACATCGTGCGCGACGTCGCCGACATGAGTGACGTGCCGGTCGCGGCCTACCAGATCAGCGGTGAGTACTCGATGATCTCCGCCGCCGCCGAACGCGGGTGGATCGATCGCGACGCGGCGATCCTGGAATCGCTGACCGCCATCCGACGGGCCGGTGCGTCGATCGTCCTGACCTACTGGGCGGCCGAGGTGGCGCAGCGCCTGTCCTGACCTGAGCGTGTAGGGCTCGTCGTGCTGCCCGTTCACTAGGCTGGTCCCATGTCCGCACCGTACGACCCCGCGTCCGACCCCGGCGCGCCGTCGCGACCGAAGATCCCCGACTCCGTCTCCATCGCCGTCGAGCTGTGGGTGGTGGTGATCGTCGGGCAGATCGTGGCGATGTTCGCGCAGACCGGCACCTTCGTCGAAATGATCCGCGATCAGGTGAGTTCTGCTCCGCAGGAAGGGGTCCCGCCCGAGCAGATCGACTTCATGACCTCGTCGGGGTTCGTGGTCGGTGTGCTGGTCGTGACGTCGCTGTTCCTCACCGCGATCACGGCCTTGGTCGTCTGGTTCACCCGTAAGGGCTACAACTGGGCGCGGATCGTGCTGTCGGCGATGGGTGTCTACGTCGTGGTCAGCCTGCTCTTCTCGCTGTTCGGTGGCGACACGTCGCCGGCGTGGGCGATGGTCCCGCAGGTGATCAGCGGCGTCGCGGCGCTGGGTGCGACCGTGCTCCTCATGCGCGGGGACTCGGAAAAGTACTGCCGGGAGATGGCCGCGGCGCGGAAGCCGCAGCCGGTCCACCCGCCGTCACCCCCGTACCCATACGGCCAGAACCCGTATGGCCAGAACCCGTACGGCCAGAACAGGCCGTATGGTGACAGCGATCATCGCGGCGCGCCCGGCCCGTACTCCGACGACGCCCGATCCGAGCCCGTTCACCTCGACAAGCCGCATCCGGAGAACCGGGGCATCGACACCCAGAACGAAGGACCGAAGAACCAGTGACAAGTCCTGATCCGGCGCTGCGTCCGAAACTCGTCGTCTGGGCCTACCGGTGCTGGCTGACCTCCGGCGCACTGCTGATCGCGCTCGGTGCACTGGTCATGGTCGTGTCGGCGGCCAGCGACACCGGGACCGTCACGTCCGGGGTGCTCGGCGCCATGGTCGCCGTCGTGGGTGTCGGGTACATCCTGCTGGGCAGCAAGGCCTACACCGGCGATGCGCGGTGGCGGTCGTCGCTGGCGGCGCTGACCCTGGTCGTCGTGGCCATGCTGCTGTTCCTGAGCCTGGGGATGAACTTCTTCGCGTTCCCGTTGCTCGCTGGCCTCGTCGGTCTGTTCGGGTCCCTGCTGGCCTACCGTCCGCCCGCCGAGACCTGGTACACCGGCAAGGAGCCGGAACCCAAGACGCCGCGGTCGCGCAAGTAGGGCACATGACCGACGACGATCCCGAAGGTCACGACTCCGACCCCGTCGAGCCGGCGGGTGAGGTGCTGTTCGCCGAGTCCGGCGGCAGCTGGTGGGTGGTGCTGATCGGTCCGGTCCTGGTGGGTGCGGTCCTCGCGATGGAGATCGCCGGGCCCGGTCAGGTGCACTGGCCGGTGCTGGCGATCTTCTTCGTGCTGCTGCTGGGGTTCTCGCTCGTGCAGGTGTCGGCAGCCCGTCGGCATGTCAGCGTCGAGCTCACCGAGACCACGCTCCGCCAGGGTGCCGTCACGACGCCGCTGGCCGACATCGCGAAGATCTTCCCGCCCAATCACAGCCACACCCCCGAGGACTGGGAGAGTGCGTCCGCGTTGGGCGAGCTGCACGGTGTGCCGCGCCGCCGCAAGGGGATCGGCGTGCAGCTGACCTCCGGGCGGATCGCGCAGGCATGGGCCCGCGATGTCGAGCGGTTGCGCAGCGAGCTCACGCAGGCGCACGAGGCCGTCCGGCTGGGGCTGCCGCCTCGGGGGACGTCGACGACGGAACCGTCCTCGGAGGATCAGGACACGACGGAGTGACGTCCCGCCCGGCTGTCGCGGTAGGCGCGGCGTCGTAGATCCCCGAGCCACGACGGGGCGAACTCGACGCCCTCGGGCCGGTGCAGGATGGGGTCGAAATCCACGTCGAGTCCGGTGAGGACGTGGTCGACTTCGATCCGGACGACCGGCACGAACCGTCCGGCGCCGGCCTCCAGGACGATGACGATCGGTTGGTTGCGGCGGAGACGGGCGGCCAGGTCCTCGATCGACAGGCCCGACGAGTCCGCCGGTTCGAGGATGCGCGCCCGAATCCAGTACAGGTCACCGTCGTACCGGTACGGCGTCAGGCTCGACACCGCGGTGGCCCAGTGCGTCGTCGGCAGCGGGACGGGTAGTCGGCCGTCGAGCGGGGCCGGGCCGGCGAGCAGGAGATCCCACGCGCCGGTGGCGTTGGTCGACGGCGACACCCCGCCGCCGCCGACGGTGCCGGGGTCGGTCGACGGGAAGCGGATGGCCAGGCCGACGATGTCCGGTAGGCCGCCGGGTGTGCCGATGCCCTTGGAGACCCGCACCGACACCGGACCGCTGTGAAAGGGCAGTGGGTGGTCGGCCGACAGCGCGGCCGTGCCACCACACAGCAGACCGTCGGGGTGGAACACCCGGGCGTGTCTGAGGGCGGCCAGCCAGCGGAACGGGGTCGTGATGAGGTCGGGTAGTGCGCTCATGAGAACTCCGGTTGTCGGGTGGGCGCACGCGTGCCCGGAGGCGTCCCCGACATCGGGTCCACCGCCGGGCAGCGTGCACTGCACATGCTGTCGGTCTAGCCGGACGGGTCCGGGTCGACGACGTCCTTGATCTTGCCCATGACACCCTTCTCGGTGCCGAACTGCGGCTTCTGCGGGGTGCCCATCGCGCCGTCGTAGGTCGCGTAGAGCTTCGGGTCCGGCGGCGGCCCCGACTGCCGATCGCCCAGCGGCTGCGGGTCGGCGAGGAACTTGAACTGGTGCGCGCCGTCGGGCGTGGGGCCGCTGGCCCAGCCGCCCTTGTCCGAGTCCTCGCCGTCGGACAGGTGCCACAGGGTGCTCGCGTGCTCGCTGAACTCCTCGTCGAAGAGGTCGTCGGGGGCGATCGTGCCCTCCAGGCCGTCCTCCTTGAGCTCCTCGATCCCCTTCAGCCAGAGGTTCTGGTGGAAGGTGTCGCGGGCGAGGTTGAACCGCAGCATGGCCTTCACGCCCGGATCGTCGGTCATGTGCCACAGGCGGGCCGTCTGGACGCGCCCCTGCGCCTCGGCGGTCACGTTGGCGTGGAAATCGGCGAGCAGATTGCCGCTGTGCGTGATGTATCCGCTGTTCCAGGGCACACCGTTGCTGTCGGCGAGACGGGGGCCGCCGCCGGAGAAGATGGCCTGGGTGGGGTCGGTGCCGCCGAGGACGGCGGCGACCACCGGGTCACCGAGGGCGTTCTCGGTCGAGTTGGTGACCGGCGCGCCTTCGAGCAGACGTGCGACCATGGTGGCGATCATCTCCACGTGACCGATCTCCTCGGTCGCGATGTCCATGATCATGTCCTTGTACTTGCCCTTCATGCGGCAGTTCCAGCCCTGCATGAGGTACTGCATCGTCACCGTCATCTCGCCATAGGCGCCGCCGAGCAACTCCTGGAGCTTGCGGGCGTAGATGGGGTCGGGCTTCTCGGGTTTGACGTCGAATTGCATGTAATCGGTGTGGCGGAACATGTGTTCTCTTTCCGAATCGGCTTGTGGCACGCTGTCGCAGCGCAGATGGACAAGTCGGGCGCGGGCGATTCCCGGACGCGGGCCCGCGCGATCTCGTCGGTGCGTCGCAGCGTGGTCTCCACAGCGGCGTCGGCGGCAGTATTCCCGTGGTGCGCAGGCCCAAACACCGGTGCCGAAACGACAACGCGGCCACCGCCTGTTCGACGGTGGCCGCGATGGTCTCGAGAGCGGGGGTCAGCCGTTCTGGAGCATGGGTGCGCGCAGCAACTCTTCCGGGACGCCGAAGGCGTCGACGAGCGACCGGGCATGCGGCCGCAATTCCTGGCAGAGCTCGTTCACGCCGCGGCGGATCGCCTTGGCGCGCTCCACCGAGATGTGCCGGTGCATCATGAACCAGGACAGGTCGTCCTCCAGTGCTGAGTAGACGAAGAGGTCGCACACCTTGCCCAGAAGCTCGGCCGCCGAACGGGAATCGCAATTCTCGATCGCCTCGACAAAGGCCTCGAGCACCACGCGTTCGATGTGCGCGTGCCCGACCTTCAGCAGGTGGTCCTGAGCGTTGTTGAACACCTCGAAAGCGTCGTTGTCGTCGTCGAGCGCGCGGCGTAGACGTTGCGCGCACGTCCGGACGAGGTGGTCCTCGCGGTTGCGGAACAACCGGATCTGGGTGCTGCGGTCGGTGAGCGCCGACTTCTCGGTGTCCTCGTCGGAACCGTCGAGCAGGGTCTGCACGACCTGTCGGACCGCGGTCTTCTCGGCCACCACGTCGCGGGCCATGCCCGCGATGAAGCGCACCCAGCCGCCCGCCGAAAGGCCCTGGACGTCTTCGGAGTACGCGGACAGCAGCTCCTTGGCGATGAGCTGCGTCATGATCGTGTTGTCGCCCTCGAAGGTGGTGAAGACGTCGATGTCACCCCGCATGATCGACAGCTGGTTCTCGTCGAGATAGCCTGCGCCGCCGCAGGCCTCACGGCAGACGTTGATCGCGTGGGAGGCGTGCCACGTGGCGTAGGCCTTGAGGCCGGCGGCCTGCCCCTCGAGCTGGCGCTGGCGTCCGGCGTCGGAGTCGTCGGGTGCGACCGACTGGACCTCGTGCAGTTCGTCGACGATCTCGTTCTGCGCGAATCCGATCGCGTACGACTTCGCGATGAGCGGCAACAGCTTTCGCTGGTGACCGAGGTAGTCCATCACGGTGATCTCGTCGGTGCCCTCGGGTGCCTCGAACTGCTTGCGGATCAATCCGTAGCGGGTCGAGAGTGCCAGCGCCTTGCGGCCGGCGGCACCCGCGGTCGCCGCCACGCTGACGCGGCCGCGGATGAGGGTGCCCAGCATGGTGAAGAAGCGGCGGTTGGTGTTCTCGATCGGCGAGCTGTAGCTGCCGTCTTCGGCGACGTCGGCGTAGCGGTTGAGTAGGTTCTCCGCGGGGATGCGGACGTTGTCGAACATGATCCGGCCGTTGTCGACGCCGGCGAGTCCGCCCTTGTACCCGCAGTCGCTGGTCGTGACGCCGGGCAGGTCGGAGCCGTCCTCGTCGCGGATCGGCACCACGAAACAGTGGACGCCACGACCTTCGGGCTCCTCGTCGGGCCCGCCGGTGACGAGCTGGGCGAACACCGCGGCGTACCGGGCGTGCGCGGCGGCACCGCCGATGTAGTCCTTGCGGGACGACGGGGTGGGGGAGTTGATCACGAACTCGCGGGCCTCACGGTCGTAGGTCGCCGTGGTCTCGATGGCCTGCACGTTCGAACCGTGCCCGGTCTCGGTCATCGCGAAGCACCCGAGGACGCTCAGGTCGATGATGCCGGGCACGTACTTCTCGTGATGCCGTGCGGTACCGAGGTTTTCGACGGCGCCGCCGAAGAGACCCCATTGCACGCCCGCCTTGACCATGAGGGACAGGTCCGCGTAGCCGAGCATCTCGATGGCGGTGATCGACGCGCCGATGTCGCCGCTGCCGCCGTGGTCCTCGGCGAAACCGGCGGCCGCGAAACCCTGCGAGGCGAGCTCGCGCATCACCTCGAGGGTGTGGGCGCGCGCCTCGTCGAGCGTCCGGGACGGGTCGGGCAGGAGGTCGGCGCGGTTCGAGTTCTCCCGCACCGTCTCCCTCGTCGCGCGCCAGCGACCGTCGAGGACGAACCGCAGATTGTCGACGAGCAGGGCACGCTCGTCCGCGGACAGTTCGTCGTCGGCGGAGACGTCGGTCGGGGCGACCGGGTCGTCGACGGTCGGTTCGGTCGCGATGGGTGTCGGACTCGTCGTCGACGGGGTCTTCTCCGTCGAGCTCTTCTCAGCCGGGGTCTTCTCGGTGGGAGCGGTGGGGGTTGCCATGGCTCCACCGTACGTAGTGACCACGCGTCGGACCCAGCTTTTGTGGCGGTCGCTACTGACGAGTAATGCGCACCGATCCGCTGCACGGGTCCGCGCCGAACTCCGGGTTCGGGACGGTCCGAGGGTCTCGTCGCCTCGATGTGGTGATACTTGTCCCATGTCAGTCGCGGACACCGATCCGGCCGCCTTCCGCACGCGCGTCGTCGCCGAGTCCATCCGTCTGTTCAGCGAGCACGGCTACGAGTCGACGACCGTCGAGCAGCTCGCGGCCGCCGCCGGGATGTCCCGTCGCACGTTCTTCCGGCAGTTCGGGTCGAAGGAGGACGTGATCTTCGCCGACCACGAGTCGCTGCTCGCGCAGGTCGGCGACCGGTTCGCGGCCTCCGACGAGGATCCGTGGCTGGCGGTATGTGCGGCGGCCGAGCTGGTCTTCGCCCACTTCGTCCGGGATCGCGAACTCGCGGTGCGGCGCGCACAGGTGGTGCAGGAGGTGCCCGCGCTGCGGGATCGGGAGCTGGTGACGACGTACCGCTACCAGGGTGCGTTCGAGGAGTTCCTGCGCGCACGGTTGCCCGGCGAGTCGCCGGTGCGGGTGGTTGCCTACGTCGCGGCGGTCACGGGCACCCACAACTTCCTGCTGCGGCAGATGATCCGCGGCGACGCCGAAGCCACCCCCGAACGACTGCGGGACGAGCTGCACCGAGTGGCGATGGCACTCGGTGCCGGGGGCGCCGGCGGCGCATCGGTCCCGGGCGGCGGGTCGCGCGGACAGGTCACCGTGGTTGCCTATCCGGCCGGGATGTCTCGCTCGGAAGTCGCACGTCGGGTGGCCGAAGAGCTGGGGGAGGACTGACCCGGCAGAGGGCTGCGGGACATCGGCGCCGGTTTCGGGGACAATCGGCGGGGACGGGGATTGCATCGATTGACATGGCACTCAGTGCCGTGCTGAACTGGTTGTCAACATCTGCCGGCACCCCGTGTGCCGGGAACGAACAGGCACTCGCTGTGCCGTGAGGAGTTGTCATGGGTTTCGGAAATCCCGACTTCGACGTCTTCCAGCTTCCGGAGGAGCACGTCGCCCTGCGCGAGGCCATCCGCGCGCTCTCCGAGAAGGAGATCGAGCCGCACGCGGCTGACGTCGACGAGAACTCGCGTTTCCCGGAGGAGGCGCTGAACGCCCTCAACGCGTCGGGCTTCAACGCCATCCACGTTCCCGAGCAGTTCGGCGGTCAGGGCGGCGACTCGATCGCAGCCTGCATCGTCATCGAGGAAGTGGCCCGCGTGGACGCTTCGGCGTCGCTGATCCCGGCCGTCAACAAGCTCGGCACCATGGGCCTGATCCTCAACGGCTCGGACGAGCTCAAGCAGCAGGTGCTCCCGGGCATCGCCTCCGGTGAGGCCATGGCCTCCTACGCGCTGTCCGAGCGCGAGGCCGGTTCCGACGCCGCAGGCATGAAGACCCGCGCCCGCAAGGACGGCAACAACTGGGTACTCAACGGCTCCAAGTGCTGGATCACCAACGGCGGCAAGTCGACCTGGTACACCGTCATGGCCGTGACCGACCCGGAGAAGAAGGCCAACGGCATCTCCGCGTTCATGGTCCACAAGGACGACCCCGGCTTCACCGTCGGACCGCTGGAGAAGAAGCTCGGCATCAAGGGTTCGCCGACCGCGGAGCTGTACTTCGAGGACTGCACCATCCCGCTCGACCGCATCATCGGCGACGAGGGCACCGGCTTCAAGACCGCCCTGCAGACCCTCGACCACACCCGCCCGACCATCGGCGCGCAGGCCGTCGGCATCGCGCAGGGCGCGCTCGACCAGGCCATCGCATATGTCAAGGACCGCAAGCAGTTCGGCAAGCCGATCAGCTCGTTCCAGGGCGTCGAGTTCATGATCGCCGACATGGCGATGAAGGTCGAGGCCGCTCGCCTCATGGTCTACACCTCGGCCGCTCGCGCCGAGCGCGGCGAGAAGAACCTGGGCTTCATCTCCTCGGCGTCGAAGTGCTTCGCCTCCGACGTCGCCATGGAGGTCACCACCGACGCCGTCCAGCTCTTCGGCGGTGCCGGTTACACCCGCGACTTCCCGGTCGAGCGCATGATGCGCGACGCCAAGATCACCCAGATCTACGAGGGCACCAACCAGATCCAGCGCGTCGTCATGAGCCGCGCGCTCCTGCGCTGATCGCCCCTGAAGCAACACGATCTCGCCCCGTCGGCTTCGGCCGGCGGGGCGAGCTGCGTTCTCGCGGTGCCGTTTCCGTCCCGCTGATGGGATCGAATCAGCGGGACGGAAATGGCGACGCGAGAAGGGTATTCGCGAGGTGCTAGGCGTACGCCGACCGGAACTCGATGCGCGCGCCCTGTTGCCGGGCCGCGTCGCGGAAGTTCTTCATCGCGCGTTCCATGTGGAAGCCGTTGGTCACGATGATCGCGCCGTTGGCGCCCATGTGCTTCAGCATCCGCACCGTGTTCTGGGCGTTCTGCACCGTGGAGGTGGAGGCGCCCTCGTTGACCATCTGCCACATGGGAATTCCACGTCGGATGAGCCCGAGGTTCATGAACTGGGCCTCGGTGACGGGCAGCCAGTGGGTGTCGCCCCCGGAGACGATCATGCGGTTGAACGGGTGCTTCTTGCCGAGGTTCGCCGCGACGTCGAGACGACGCTTGAGGACATCCGGAGTTTGCCCGAGAACGCCGAACTTGGCGCCGAGTACGACGATGTACCGGGTCCCCGGACTCTGCCAGAGGAAGTTGCTGTTGGGGGTCCCGAGTTCGGAGCTACCGAGGTCGACGCTGCCGAAATCGGTACTGATCGCGGCGTTCTCGACCTACGCCACCGGTTCGGACGGTGCGACGGCGACCGCCACCGAGGCGGCAGTTGCGATTGCGGCCGCGGCTGCCGCGGTCGTGAGGGTTCTACGACGCATGGTGACCGAGTGTAGGGATCAGTACGGTCGTACAGGTATCGGATCGATAACACCTGTATCACTAGTCACATACGTAACACGCTAGGTGAGCGCGATGTACTTCACCGAGAGGTACTCGTCGATGCCCTCGCTGCCGCCCTCACGCCCGATCCCGGACTGCTTGATGCCACCGAACGGTGCTGCGGCGTCGGAGATCACGCCGCGATTGACCCCGACCATGCCGGAGTCCAGGGCGCCCGCGACGCGCATGCAGCGCTCGAGGTCGCGGCTGTAGAAGTACGACGCCAGGCCGTATTCGGTCGAATTCGCGGCCTCGATCCCCGCGGCTTCGTCGTCGAAGCTGCTGATCACCGCGACGGGGCCGAAGATCTCCTCGCGCGTGACCGGCGCGTACGGATCGACGTTGTCGAGAACCGTTGCGGGATAGAAGAAACCCTGACCTTCCGGACGTTCACCGCCCAGTCGCACGCGGGCACCGTCGGCCACCGCCTGCTCGACCGCGTCGGCGACCTTGTCCCGCTGGTCGGCGTTCACCAGCGGCCCCAGGGTCACCCCGTCGTCGTACCCCGGTCCCATCCGGACCTCCGACATCTTCGCCACCAGCTTCTCGGTGAACTCCTCGGCGACACCGGACTGCACCAGGAACCGATTCGCGGCGGTGCAGGCCTCGCCCCCGTTGCGCATCTTGGCGGCGAACGCGCCCTCGACCGCGGCGTCGACGTCGGCGTCGTCGAAGACCAGGAACGGGGCGTTGCCGCCGAGCTCCATCGACGTGCGCAGGACGCGGTCGGCGGCCTGACCGAGCAAACTGCGACCCACCGGCGTCGACCCGGTGAAGCTGATCTTGCGGATGCGATCGTCGGTGATCAACGTCGACGACACGTCGCCGCTCGACGTGGTGGGCAACACCGACAGCACGCCGGGCGGCAAACCGGCTTCGGCGAAGGCCTCTGCCAGTGCCAGCATCGTCAGCGGCGTCTCGCGGGCCGGCTTCACGAGCATCACGTTGCCCGCGGCGAGCGCGGGCCCGATCTTGCGCGTCCCCATCGCGAGCGGGAAGTTCCACGGGGTGATCGCCAGGCACGGCCCGACGGGCTGGTGGGCCACCAGGATGCGCCCGTTGCCGGCCGGCGACGGACTGAACCGACCGCCGATCCGGACGGCCTCCTCGGCGAACCACCGCAAGAACTCGAGTCCGTACGTCGTCTCCGCCCGGCTGTCGGGGAGGGCGCGGCCCAGCTCGAGGGTCATCAGCATGGCGATGTCGTCGGCGCGATCGGTGAGCAACTGGAAGGTCCGGCGGAGGATCTCGCCGCGCTCCCGTGGTGCGGTGGCCGCCCAGTCCGCCGACGCCGCGACGGCGGAATCGAGAGCCCGGCGGGCATCGGCGACCCCCGCGTCGGCGACCGAGACGAGCGACTGTTCGGTCGCGGCGTCGTAGACCTCGAAGGTCCCGCCGTCGGCCGCGGGTGTGGACCGGCCGTCGATCCAGAGCCCGGTCGGCACACCGTCGAGTACGGCCTGCGGGTCGAGAATCTCCTTGTCGCTCATGCGCATTCACATCCTCGTGACTCGGCTGCGGGACTCCGCACGAAGCGGCGATCCCCTCGGCGAACCACGCTACCCGCGCGGGCGGGCGGCCGGCCGGTGGTTGCCGACGGGCTTCACCGCACGCAGGATGGCGGCATGACGGCACGCAGGTTCGACGATCGACGTCCACGGCGGCTCATCCGGTCCGGACTCGTGCTGCTCGCGGCAGGAGCGGTCCTCGCCGGCTGTGCCCAGTCGACGCAGAACGACGCCCAGTCGACGGAAACGCCTGCCCAGTCGACGCAAACGCCCGCCCAGTCGACGGAGAACGACACCCGGTCGACGGAGTACGTGAACCTCGGCGACAGCTTCAGCGCCGGGACCGGTGTGCGGCCGCTGGAGGAGGACTCGCCGATCTACTGCCTGCGGTCGTCGAGGAACTACGCGCATGTCGTCGCGGCGGACGAGGACTTCGACCTCACCGACGTCAGCTGCGCGGGCGCCGACACCGACGACTTCGGCGAGTCGCAGCACCAGGGCGTGCCGCCGCAGCTCGACGCGCTCGACGACGACACCGACGTGGTCACGATGATGATCGGCGGCAACGACGAAGAGACCTACGGTCGCGCGATCCGGCTCTGCGGCGAACTGGCCGACGCCGACCGCACCGGCTCGCCGTGCACGGACCGTTACGGACGGGCGCTGATCGAGCCGGTCGCCACCGACATCTATCCCGCCGTGCGCCAGGCCCTGCGCGACGTCCGGGACCGCGCGCCGAACGCGCGCGTCCTGCTCGTCGGCTATCCCTGGCTGGTCCCGCCGACCACCGGCTGCTATCCCGAGATGCGGCTCGCCGCCGGGGACGTGCCGATGATCCGCGAGCTCCAGACCGCGCTCAACACGTACGGGCGGCGCGCGGCGCAGGACGAGGGCGTCGAGTTCGTCGACATGTCACAGGTGTCCGAGGGGCACGACGCGTGTGCCGGCGAGCAGCGCTGGATCGAGCCGATGACCACCTCGGGACCCGGCGCGGTGCACCCCAACGAGGCGGGTCAGGCGGCGATCGCCGAGCAGGTGCGCACCGCGCTCGCGAGCTGACCAGACACGGTTCGAGCCGGGTCGCACCCCCTCCCACCAGCGAGGATTTGGGTCACCCGGTGCCGTTTGGAACACTGTAGGCCGTGACCCCTTCCGCTGCTGCCACGCCCGCTCCCGGCACGGCCGCCTCCGCCGCGCTGTTCACCCGCGCGACGCAGGCCATCCCGGGCGGCGTCAACTCCCCGGTGCGCGCGTTCTCCGCGGTCGGCGGGACCCCTCGCTTCATCGCCTCGGCGTCCGGATGCCGGCTGACCGACGCCGACGGCAACGACTACGTCGACCTCGTGAGCTCCTGGGGTCCGATGATCCTGGGGCACGCGCACCCGGCCGTCGTCGAGGCGGTGCGTGAGGCGGCCACCGGCGGCCTGTCGTTCGGCGCCCCGACCGAGGCCGAGATCGAACTCGCCGAGGAGATCATCGGCCGCGTCGACCCCGTCGAGCGTGTTCGGCTGGTGAACTCCGGCACCGAGGCGACGATGTCGGCGATCCGCCTGGCCCGCGGCTACACGGGCCGGTCCAAGATCATCAAGTTCGCCGGCTGCTACCACGGTCACGTCGACGCACTGCTGGCCGCGGCCGGCTCCGGCGTCGCCACGCTCGGCCTGCCGACGAGCCCCGGCGTCACCGGTGCGTCGGCACACGACACCCTCGTGCTGCCCTACAACGACCTCACCGCCGTCGCCGAGGCCTTCGCCGAGTTCGGCGACGACATCGCCGCCGTCATCACCGAGGCGGCGGCCGGGAACATGGGCGCGGTCGCGCCGGTCGAGGGATTCAACGCCGGACTCCGCGACCTGACGCGCCGCCACGGCGCGCTGCTCATCATGGACGAGGTCATGACCGGGTTCCGGGTGAGCCCGAGTGGCTGGTACGGACTCGAGGGCGTGGCCGGCGACCTCTACACCTTCGGCAAGGTCATGAGCGGGGGACTGCCCGCGGCGGCGTTCGGTGGCCGTGCGGACGTCATGGAACGTCTCGCGCCGACCGGGCCGGTGTACCAGGCGGGCACGCTGTCGGGGAATCCTGTCGCCGTCGCCGCCGGCCTCGCGACCCTGCGCAACGCCGACGTCGAGGTCTACCGCACGCTCGACGCGAACGCCGACCGGCTCGCGACCCTGCTGCACGACTCACTCGACGCGGCGGGCGTGGCCCACCGCGTGCAGAAGGCGGGCAGCCTGCTGAGTGTGTTCTTCACTACCGACCCGGAGATCCCGATCTTCGACTACGACGGCGTCGCCGCCACCGAGACCTGGCGGTTTGCGCCGTTCTTCCACGCCCTGCTCGAGCGCGGCGTGTACGCGCCGCCGAGCGCCTACGAAGTCTGGTTTGTGTCCGCGGCGCTCGACGAGGATGCTTTCTCGCAGATCGCCGAAGCGCTGCCCGCCGCAGCGCAGGCGGCCGCGACCGCAGCCACCCCGGGGGACAACGCCTGATGCACACGATCGTCCACATGATGCGCCACGGAGAGGTCGACAACCCCGACGGCATCCTCTACGGCCGTCTCCCCGGCTTCCGCCTCTCCGGCGACGGCCAGGCGCAGGCCCGTAAGGTCGCCGACACCCTCGCCGACCACGACGTCAAGGCCGTGTTCGCCTCGCCGCTGCAGCGCGCGCAGGAGACCGCCACCCCGATCGCCGCCGCGCACGGCGTCCCGATCCTCACCAACGACGACCTGATCGAGGCGGACAACGTCTTCGAGGGTCTCAAGGTCTCCGTCGGCGACGGCGCGCTGAGCAAGCCCCGGCACTGGCCCAAACTCCGCGACCCGTTCACGCCGTCCTGGGGCGAGCCCTACATCCAGCTCGCGCACCGCATGCTGGCCGCGGCGAACAAGGCCCGCGACGCCGCCCGCGGTCACGAAGCCGTCTGCGTCAGCCACCAGCTGCCCGTGTACACGTTGCGCCGGTTCCTCGAAGGTCAGCGCCTCTGGCACGACCCGCGTCGCCGCCAGTGCTCGCTGGCCTCGCTGACCAGCCTCATCTACGACGACGACGCCCTCGTCGACATCATCTACTCCGAGCCGGCCGGGTCCTCGGACCCACTGGCCACCGGTGCGTGAAGAAAGCCTGACGTAGTGCGCAAGTTCCTCCTGCCGACGATGTTGTCGGCCCTGATCCTGCTGGTCGCCGGATGCAGCACCGGCGACGACGCGGTCGCGCAGGGGAACACCTTCCAGTTCGTGTCACCGGGCGGGCAGACCGTCATCACCTACGCGCCCGACGAGCGCAAGCCGATCGCCGAACTCGCCGGCGAGGACCTCGTCACCGAGCAGCCGCTGTCGCTGTCCGACGAGCGGTTCGCGGACAAGGTCGTCGTCGTCAACGTGTGGGGTTCATGGTGCGGACCCTGCCGCGGTGAGGCCGACGACCTCGAGCGCGTCTACGAACGCAATCGCGCCGACGGGGTGGAATTCCTCGGCATCAACCTGCGCGACGACCGGGAGTCCGCCAAGGACTTCGTGCTCGACCGCAAGGTCGGGTTCCCGTCGATCTACGACTTCCCGGGGATGTCACTGGCCGCTCTGACCACGCCCACCTCGGTGGTGCCGACGACGATCGTCCTCGATCGTGAGCACCGGCCGGCGGCGGTGTTCCTCAAGGCGGTCTCCGACAACGAGCTCGACGAGGTCGTCAAGCGCGTCGCGGCCGAGCCGGCGGGGTCGGTGTGATGGACCCCACCACCCTGGTGCTCGCGTCCTCGATCGGCGACACCTTCGCCGACACCGTCTCCAGCGGACCGCTGCTGCTCGCCTTCGCCGCCTGCCTGCTCGCCGGGCTCGTGTCCTTCGCCTCCCCGTGCGTCGTGCCCCTCGTCCCGGGCTACCTGTCCTACCTCGCGGGTCTCGTCGGGGCCGAGGCGCCCGCGGTGAAGGTGGGGGAGAGCGCCAAGAGCGGCCGGTCGCGGGTCGCGCTGGCCGCCGGCCTGTTCGTCCTCGGCTTCACCGTCGTCTTCGTCGCCGCCACCGCCACCGTCCTCGGCGTGACCAGTACCTTCGTGTTGAATCGCGAACTGCTGCAACGCATCGGCGGGGTCGTGACCATCGCCATGGGCCTGGTGTTCATCGGCCTCATCCCGGCTCTGCAGCGCGAGGTCCGCTTCGAACCGCGGCGGGTCTCCAACATCGTCGGGGCGCCGCTGCTCGGAGCGGTCTTCGCGCTCGGCTGGACGCCGTGCCTCGGGCCGACCCTGGCCGCGGTGATCGCGACCGTCAGCGGGACCGAGGGGTCGACGGCGGCCAAGGGCGTGACCCTCATCGTCGCGTACTGCCTCGGCCTGGGCCTGCCCTTCGTGATCCTGGCGTTCTCCTCGGCCTGGGCCCTGCGCAGTCTCGGCTGGCTCCGCCGGAACGCCCGCACGATCCAGGTGATCGGGGGCGTCCTGCTGATCGGGGTCGGCGTCGCCCTCCTGACCGGCTGGTGGGACCAGTTCATCGTCTGGGTCCAGGTCCGCTTCGTCACCGACACCCAACTACCGATCTGAGTGCTGTCCTGATGACCGATGTGACCGACCGCCCGCAGGTGGACACCCCCGAGCCGGCCCCGAAGCCCCACTGGGCCCGCCGCCGGGTGCTGTGGCCGCTGCGCAACCTGTGGCGTTCGCTGACCTCGATGCGGACCGCGCTGATCCTGCTGTTCCTGCTCGCCCTCGCCGCGATCCCGGGTGCCCTGCTCCCGCAGCGCGAGCTCAACGAGCAGAAGACCCTGGAGTACATCGCCGCCCGCGGTCAGCTCGGCGTGTGGATGGACCGCCTGCAGCTCTTCGACGTCTTCTCCAGCGCCTGGTTCACCGCGATCTACGTCCTGCTGTTCATCTCCCTCGTCGGCTGCCTGACGCCGCGCATGGTCGAGCACTTCCACAGCCTGCGCGCGAAACCCGTTGCCGCACCGCGCAACCTGTCGCGGTTGCCGCGGCACGTGACCCACACCGTCGACGGGGATCCGGAGACGGTCGCCCGACGGATCGACGGCCGGTTGCGCGGGTGGCGTCGCGAGGTCGTGGTCCGCGAGCCGAGCAAGGCGTATCCGGACGGGTGCGTCGAGGTCTCGGCGGAGAAGGGCTACCTGCGCGAGTTCGGCAACCTGGTGTTCCACTTCGCGCTGCTGGCGCTGCTGGTGTCGATCGCGCTCGGCAAGATGTACGGCTACGAGGGCACCCGCAGCCTCGTCGCCGACGGCGAACAGGGACTGTGCAACACCTCGACCGCTGTCTACGACTCGTTCCGCGCCGGCAACCTGGTCGACGGCACCGACCTGTCGCCGTTCTGCTTCCGCGTCGACGACTTCTCGGCGACCTTCCTGCCCAGCGGTCAGCCCGACATGTACGACGCCACCATCCGGTACGCCGCGGGCAGTGACGGCAGCGTGGGCAACCTCGGCGATCCCGCCGGCTGGGACACCGCGTCGGTGCGCGTCAACGAACCGCTTCGCGTCGCGGGCGACCGGGTCTACGTCCTCGGCAACGGTTTCGCGCCGACGTTCACGGTGACCTTCCCCAACGGGGAGAAGCGCACGCAGACCACCCCGTTCGTGCCGGACGAGCTCCAGACGATGCTCTCGTCGGGCGCGGCACGCTTCGACACCCCGGCGGGCCTGTACCCCGACGCCGACGACCGCCGGAAGAACCAGATCGCGCTGGAGGGCCTGTTCGCGCCCACCGCGTCGTTCCACGGCTCGCTGCTGACGTCGTCGTCGCCGACACCCGACGACCCCTTCGTCGCGATCCGGATCTTCAAGGGCGACACCGGTCTGGACACCGGCAGACCGCAGAACGTCTACTCGCTCGACCAGGACCTCATCGAACAGGGCCGCCTCCAACGTCAGGCGCAGGTCAACCTCGCGGTCGGCCAGAGCCACACCCTCGCCGACGGCACGACGGTGACCTTCGACGGCTACGAGCGGTGGGTGTCCGTGCAGGTCTCGCACGACCCCGCCCAGATCTGGGTGCTGGTGAGCTCGATCGTCATGCTCGGCGGTCTGCTCGTGTCGCTGCTGATCCGCCGCCGGCGCATCTGGGCCCGCCTGGTACCGGTGCCGGCCGTGAGCGCTCATGCCGACGGCGATGGCCAGGACACCGATGGCCAGGACACCGATGGCCCGGACACTGGGCAACGACGTACTGTAGTAGAAATCGCCGGGCTGGCGCGTACCGATCAGGCCGGTTGGGGTGAGGGCTTCGACGAGCAGGCGGCCGAGCTGGTGGCCGACGACGCCGACGGACCTGCCTCGCGGCGGACGACCCGGCGGCTCTAGCGGCCGGCGAAAGGAAGCACATGAACACCGACGCTCCGGCGATGCCGATCGACGAGACGCTCGCGCGGTACTCGGACCTGCTCTACGGCACGGCCATGACGGTCTACGTCGTCGCGGTCATCTTGTTCCTGGGCGCCCTCGCCGCGGTCCGCGGCCGACGCCTCGAGCAGAAGCAGCTGGTCAACGCCGGGGCGAACGGAACCGACACGCGGGTGCCCGGGCGGGTCGACGAGTCGTCGCGCCGGACCCTGGGCGAGAAGCTCGGCAACATGGCGCTGCCGGTCGTGATCGTCGGCCTCGCCGCGCACATCGGTTCGATCGTGCTCCGCGGCATCGCGACCGACCGTGCGCCCTGGGGCAACATGTACGAGTTCATCTCGATGACGTGTGCCGCGGGCGTGCTCGCCGCCCTGATCATCCTGCGCAAGCGCGAGCACCGGCCGCTGCTCTCGTTCGTGCTGTTGCCCGTCATCCTGCTGATGTTCATCGCCGGCCGCTGGCTCTACACCCAGGCCGCACCCGTCGTCCCGGCCCTGAAGTCCTACTGGCTGGCCGTGCACGTCTCGATCATCTCGGTGTCCTCGGGCATCCTGCTGGTGTCTGGTGTGGCGAGCATCCTCTACCTGATCAAGATGCGGTGGGCTCCGACCTCGTCCGACGACTCCGCCACAGCCGCGACCCGTCCGGGTCTGGGCGGCGCGGTCCGTCGGGTCGTCGACCATCTGCCGTCCGTCGAGCAGCTCGACCGCCTGGCCTACAAGTGCGTCGTGATCGGCTTCCCGCTGTTCGGCCTCGGGGTGATCTGCGGTGCCATCTGGGCCGAGGCGGCCTGGGGCCGATTCTGGGGCTGGGACCCCAAGGAGACGGTGTCCTTCATCGCCTGGGTGATCTACGCGGCCTATCTGCACGCACGCGCGACGGCGGGCTGGCGCAGCAATGCCGCGGCCTGGATCAACGTCGCCGGATTCGTGGCGATGCTGTTCAACCTGTTCATCATCAACCTGGTCGTCTCGGGACTGCACTCCTACGCCGGCCTGTGAGGACCGTCCGGTCGCAATGCGTGCCGACGGAATCCGTCAGCCGGACGCCTCGCTCGGGGAGTTCTCCTCGGCCCGCTTGGCGATCGCCTGGGCCTTGACCAGTTTGAGCAGGTCGATGAGTGCGTCGATGGTGTCCGGGCACAGCGAACCCATGTCGATGCCGGACAGGTGGCTCCCGGTGACCTGGAGCATCTCGACGTAATTCTGTTGCTGCCGAACGCGTTCGAGGTCTTCGTCGGGGTTGGACAGGAAGTAGGTGACACTGACGTCGAAGGCGCGGGCGATGGCCTCGACGGTGCGGAACGACGGCGTGCGGGCCTTGCCGGTGCGTAGCTGGGAGATGTACGCGTCGGACAGCGAGTAGCCGAGACGGTTGGCCTTCTCGGCGATCTTCTTGCCGGTATATCGGATGCCGTTCTCGTCACGGCTGTGTTCGAAGAGGTATCCGATCTTCTCGGCGAAGCTCAGGTCGTCATCGGTCGACGCCCCTCGCGGAGATCGTCCCGGGTTCAACGGCGCCTTCTCTCGGTCCAGCCATCGGGGGGTCGATGGTGAAGAGGACAATACCCTACCCACGGGTATGTTCCGCAGAGACGTTCTGAACCTGGTCTCAGCTTTTCGGTGGCGCGTCACGCCTCAGATCTCGTCACCGTCGGTGCCGTTGGTGCCGCGGGTGCGATTGTCCAGGTCGCGCAGGAAATCAGGGTCGTCGTCGGGGCCGAGCGGGCCGCGGGGACGGGATCGGCGCGGGCCGGGCGAAGGGGTGTCGCCGGACTCGTCGGAGTGGGGTCCGAAGGCGCGCCACATGAGGAAACCGATGGCCAGCAGACCCAGAACGGCGAACAGATAGATCATGACAACCTCCCGACGACCAGCGTACGTGAGACGCCTGAGAGGTCAGGACGAAAGCCGACCTGACCCGCACATCTCCGCCGATCGGATGAGGTCCGGCCGGGCGTCGGGTCGTCGGGAGAACGACAGTGCCGCCGGGTCAGTGGGCGCGGCGGTTGAGCAAGGCGACGACGTCCTCCTCGCGGAAGCGTCGGTGGCCGCCCGGGGTGCGGATCGAGCCGAGGATGCCGGAGCTCGCCCAGCGGGCGACCGTCTTGGGATTCACGTTGAACATCGCGGCGACCTGGCCGGGTGTCAACGTGTGCTGACTGGCCAGTCCCGGGGTGATGTAGGTCGTGGGCGGTGCGGTCTCGATGCTGGTCATGATTCCCCCTGTGCGTGTTGGAGTGCTCGGTCGGTGCGCCGAGATGGCGAAGCGGCTCTGCACGGTGGTGGACGAGTTCCTTATGAATACACGCAAATCGCCCAGGTACTCGAACCGTCAGTGGGAGGTAAAGAGCATGCAAAGGCCCGCGACCTGCGGGAGCGCCGAGACCGCCCAGTACGCTGAGGGGGTGAGTGAAACGCCCGACCCCACCCCCGGCAAGAAGGCCACGCCCGACGCGGCCACCCGCGAGACCACGGCCGGCGACGCCACGCCGCAGGCGGGTGGACGCCCGATGACCCTCGCGTTCGCCCTGTTCGCATACACGTTCGCGCGTCTGCTGCTCGTCACCGCGGTCGTGGTGATCATCATGGTCGGCGGCAACCTGGTGGGCGTCGAGGTGCCATTCCTCGTGGCGGCGGTGTTCGGGGTGCTGATCGCGCTCCCGCTCGGCATGGTCCTCTTCAAGACCCTGCGTCTGAAGGTCAACAGCGAGATCGCGGCACTGGAGGCCGGTCGCCGTTCCAAGCACGACGACCTGCAGGCTCGGCTCCGCGGCGAGAAGTGAGTTCGACGACCCGTGGAACCCACGCGAGTCGTCGACCGTCGCGCTGATCGGGCCTGGACCCAGAACGCCGTCCGCCTCATCGAGGCCGACGGCCGGCGCAGTGCCGACACCCATCTCCTCCGCGTCGCGCTGCCCGCATGGTCGCGCTGGACCGTCGCCGACGGCGACACGAGCCGCGAGGTCGGCGTGGACCTCTATGTCAAGGACGAGTCGACCCATCCGACGGGCTCGCTGAAGCACCGGCTCGCGCGTTCGCTGTTCCTCTATGCACTGTGCAACGGGTGGGTCGTCGAGGGCACGCCGGTCATCGAGGCGTCGTCGGGGTCGACGGCGGTGAGCGAGGCCTACTTCGCCGAGCTGATCGGCGTCCCGTTCATCGCGGTGATGGCACGGAGCACGTCGCCGGCGAAGACGGCACTCATCGAACGCCACGGCGGGCGTTGTCATTTCGTCGAGCACCCCGGAGAGGTCTACGCCGAGGCGTTGCGTCTCGAGTCCGAACTCGGCGGCCACTTCATCGACCAGTTCACGATGGCCGAACGGGCCACCGATTGGCGCGGCAACAACAACATCGCCGAGTCGATCTTCGCCCAGCTGGCCGAGGAGGAACACCCGATCCCCACCTGGATCGTCGTGGGGGCGGGTACCGGTGGTACGTCGGCGACCCTCGGACGGTATGTGCGCTACCGGCGCCACGACACCTGGCTGGCCGTCGTCGACCCGGAGAACTCGGTGTTCCTGCCGGCCTACGCGTCGGCGGACGGCACGCTGACCGCCCAGACCGGCTCGCGCATCGAGGGCATCGGCCGGCCGCGGGTCGAGCCGTCGTTCATCTCGCAGGTCATCGACCGCATGATCGGGGTGCCCGATGCGGCGTCGATCGCGACCGCGCGGCGCGTGAGCGACCTCCTGGGTCGTCGGGTCGGTGGTTCCACCGGCACCAACATGTGGGGGGCCTTCTCGCTCGTCGCCGAGATGGTCGCCGCGCGCACGCCCGGCAGTATCGTCACCCTGCTGTGTGACTCCGGGGATCGGTACGCGACGACCTATTTCGACGACGACTGGCTCGCCGCCGGTTCGTTCGACCTCGGCCCCGCCGAGACGGTGCTCGACCAGTTCCTCGCCACCGGCCGCTGGACCGCCTGAGACCCGGGCCGGCCGCCGCGGGTGGGTTACGATCCGGGAGTGTCGATGGAACCCGGGCGGACGCCCGGCACCGGAAGTGCCCTGGTGGAAGCGGTCGATCTGGTGCGTGAGTACCAGATGGGCGAGGAACGGGTTCGCGCCCTCGACGGTCTGAACCTGTCCATCGACGGCGGTCAGTTCGTCTCGGTGGTCGGCCCGTCGGGAGCGGGCAAGAGCACCCTGCTGCACGTACTCGGAGCTCTCGACACCCCGACGTCGGGCCGGATCAGCATCGACGGCGTCGACCTCGGGGCGCTCGACGACACCGCCGCCTCCGAGTTCCGGCGCAACCGCGTCGGGTTCATCTTCCAGTTCTTCAACCTCGTGCCGACGATGTCGGCGTGGGAGAACGTCGCGCTGCCGCGACTACTCGACAACCAGTCGCTCCGCAAGGCGAAACCCCGTGCCGTGGAACTGCTCCGGCGGGTCGGACTCGGCGATCGAATCGACCATCGGCCCTCGGAGCTGTCCGGCGGCCAGATGCAGCGCGTCGCGATCGCCCGCTCGCTCATCATGGATCCGACGATCCTGCTCGCCGACGAACCGACCGGCAACCTGGACTCCAAGACGGGTGAGGCGGTACTCGAACTGCTCTCCGAGGTCGCCCACGACACCCCCGACCGGCTGGTGGTGATGGTGACCCATGACCCGAAGGCCGCTGCGGTCGCCGACACCACCATCACGGTCCGCGACGGGAAGATCGCCTAGTGGCGGGACGGGGTTCTCGGGCCGCCGCCCTAGCCGCCGGTCTCACCCGCATCCGCCTGCTGAACCTGCGCGAGATCCGTACCCACCGGCTGCGCCTGCTCACCTCGCTGGCGGTGGTGGTCGTGTCGTCGGCGTTGCTGATCGCGGTGCTCGGGACCTACGGGTCGGCGTCGGAATCGGTGCGGGACTTCAACAATGCGGTGTCGGGGGTCGCCGACATCGAGGTCGCCGGTATCACCGACACCGGCGTCGACGAGTCGCTGGCCGGCGAGATCCGTCGCGACGTCGACGCGGCGGCGGCCGTCGTGCCGATGATCCGCGGGTCGGTCGTCGTCGACGGTTCGGCCGTGCCGCTGCTCGGCTCCGATCAGCGCGTCACCCAGCTCTCGGGCAGTCTGCGCGGCGCCCTGCAGCAGGGGCAGGCCGGGACCGGTCCGGGGACCGTCGACCTGGACCGACTGCGCACCGGCGTGTTCGTCGGCCCGGGACTCGGGCTCGACCGCGGAGACCGATTGACCGTCAACGGGATCGAGGTCGAGGTCCTCGAGGTCGTCGGCAACGAGCAGGCCGCCGGTCTCAACAACGGCCGCTTTCTCTTCGCCTACGTCGACCTCGCGCAGCGGCTCGTCGGACTCGAGGGCCGGCTCGACTCGATCCTCATCGTGACCGAGCCCGGCGCCGATCTGTCCGCCGTGCGCTCGCAGTTGCAGGGCATCGTGGACGGCCGTGCGGTGGTGGTCGATCCGGACTTCCGCGCCAAGCAGGCCGAGGTCGCGAGTTCGGTGACCCGCGATGCGACCCTGCTGGTCTCGCTCGTGTCGCTGGTGATCGCCGCCTTCCTGGTGTTCAACACGATGAACATGGCGGTGGCGTCGCGGCGGAGGTCGCTGGCGATGATCCGAGCGTTGGGGGCCAAGCGGTCTCACCTCGTCGGGGACATGCTCGGCGAGGCCGCGCTGATGGGTTTCGTCGGCGGCGTACTCGGCATCCCCCTTGGAATCCTGGCCGGGCGGGCGGTGATCAGCAGCCTGCCCGAACCCCCGGCCGATTCCGTCGGCACCGTCATCAACTATCACCTGCCCGGATACGCGCCCGCGGCGGCGGTGATCGCCTGCGTGGTCGCGTGTGTCGCGGCGACGACGCTGGCCGCGCGGGCGGTGTTCGCGGTCTCGCCGGTGGAGGCGATGGCTCCGGTCGAGGTGTCGGACTCCGCCGCGCGGCGTGGTCCCGCGGTGGTGATCGCCGCGGTGCTCGGGGTCGCCGGCCTGATCGCGTCGTGGGTGGTCGTGGCAACCGTGCCGGGCCGCCCGGCCATCGTCGCCGGCGTCTTCTATCTGGTCGGCGCGCTGCTGCTGTGCTTCGCGCTGTCGAAACCGTTGGCCTGGGCGGTGGTTCGGGTGGCGCGCTGGTTCGGAGGCCCCGGACAGCTCGCCTCGGTGAACACCGAGCGCGCCCCGCGGCGCGCGTGGGCGACGCTGATGACGGTCGCGGTGGCCATCGCGGTCGGCATGGGGACGTCGGGAGCGCTGGACAACCTCGTCTCGTCGATGTCGAAATCGCTCGACGGACTGGGGGATCCGGACTTCTACGTGTCGTCGACGTCGGCCGCGAGCCTGCCCCTGGGTCCGATCCTGCCGCCCTCGGTGGCCGAACGCGTTGCGGCGGTTCCTGGGGTCACCGAGGTCGTCGGTGGTCAGTGGGCCGCGGTCAACATCGGCGAGAGCAAGGCAAATGTGCAAGGGCTCGAGCCGGGTTCGCGCGCACCGTTCATGCGCAAAGCGTCGCCGGAAGCGGTGGCGAGCGTCCTCGCCGGCGACGGCATCCTGATGTCGAGCGTCTTGGCCCGCGCATTGGGCGTGGGCACGGGCGACACGGTGGAACTCGCGACCCCCAACGGTCCGCGGCAGACGGTCGTGCGTGACACCGTCGACTACGTCTCCCTCGACTCCAGTGTGGCGGCCATGTCGCAGGAGTTGCTGGGGGAGTGGTTCGATCGCGACGGCGACACCTACCTGCAGGTGATCACCGCGCCCGATGCCGACCCGGAACAGGTCCGCCGGGACCTCGAGGCGCTCGTCGACGGTGTCCCGACGACGGGCAACAAGCCCATCAGTGTCTACAGCGGTGCCGAGGCCCTCGCGGCCACCCAGGCCACCGTCGAGCAGGCGGGCGCGTTCGCGGTCGCCATCCAGTGGATCGTCGCCGGTGCGGCCGCGATCGCACTGCTCAACACGCTGCTGCTGTCAGTCCTCGAACGACGCCGTGAGCTGGGCGTCCTGCGGGCGATGGGGGCCTCCCGCCGGTTCGTCTCGCGGACAGTGCTCGCCGAGGCGGGAGCGGTCGCCCTGGTCGGGTCGGTCCTCGGCGTCGTCCTCGGTGCCGCCATGCATCTGCTCAGCAACCAGATCCTGACCATCACGACGTCCCTGACGGTGCTGTACTCGCCACGGCCGTCGGCCCTGCTCTTCGTGACCATCGCCGTGGCCCTCTGCCTGATCGGTGCCTTCGTCCCCGCGGTCCGCGCCGGGCGGATGAACATCAGCGAGTCGATCCAGAACGAGTAGTCCCGTCGTGGCTGCGCGGTCGGGCAGATGTGACATGCCCAGCTCGTCAACAATTCTTGACACAATTGTCGATGTCAACATAACCTGACATCATGCACGACGACCACAGCACCGACACCGCACCCGACGCGCCGAGCGCCGAGCTGGCCGGAGACGCCGCGAGCGGCGATCCGGCGAGGGGCTTGGCCGCGGTACGCGCCCTGCGCACCCTGGCCGACCGACTCGAGGACGTGCAGGTGGCCAACGCCCGTGCCCACGGGTGGAGCTGGCAGGCGATCGCAGAAGTGCTGCAGATCAGCCGACAGGCCGTGCATCAGAAGCACTCACAACGTGAGGCCCGCGCGAGTGGGCCAGAAGGAGACACAGATGTTTGAGCGAATCAGTCGCGATGACAAGATGCTGCTGGCTTTCGCCACGCAGGAGGCCGGCGACCTGGGTCACCGGCAACTCGGCAACGACCACCTGATCCTGGGCATGCTCTGCAACGCCCGCAGCCCGTTGTTCGCGCTGCTGGCCGACCAGGGGCTGACGCTGACGTCGGCCCGGGAGGTGGTCCGGAAGTACCACGACGAGCACGCGGAACGGTCCGACACCGCGGAGACCGCCGACGACGAGTCGGCCCGCGAACGCTACGAGGAGGATCGAGAAGCCCTGCGCGGCATCGGAATCGACCTCGACAAGGTCCGGGAAGCGGTGCGCGGACGTTTCGGCGAGGACCTGTCCGACGGCTGGGGCGAGCGCGCCGAGCGTGGCCCCCGGGGACGTGGTCACGGGCGTCGGGGGCACCGGCACCATGGTCGCGGTCGCGGACCCCGGCCGGATTGCGGCCCACAGGGTCTCGGGCCAGAGGGTTTCGGGCCAGAGGGTTTCGGACCGGGTGGTTTCGGGCCGGGTGGTTTCGGGCCGGGCGGACCGTTCGGCGGCGAGGGGCCTTGGGAGCCGGGTCGCGGCCGGCGCGGACCGCGGGGCCGGGGTGCCCGTCCGCGTTTCGCGAACGGCACCCGGACGGTGTTCGGCCGGGCCATGGAGATCGCGCGGGAACGGGGTGACCGCCGCCTCCGCGCGGAGTACCTGTTGCTGGGCATCATCGACACCGCCGACGACGCGTCGCGGGCGCTGATCGAATCCGCCACCACCGCCGACGAACTCCGCGCCGCGGTCGTGGCGAGCCTGCCCGACGTCGAGGCGCAGGTCTGATCGTCGGCGCAGGTCTGGCGTCGAGGTCCGTCAGGTGAGCGCGAGCGCGACAGCAGTGACGACCGCCCAGGCGAGCATCGCCTTCCCGGTCGTCCCGATCGACGGGATCAGTCCCGGTCCGGCCGCCCCGGTCCGGACCGGGGCGTAGGCCTGCCACAGCAGCGGGAACGTCACCAGTCCGAGCAGCGCCCAGGGGGTCGCGAAGGCCAGGACGACGCTCATCGCGAGCGGGGTCAGCAGGAGCACGGCGAACAGGATCCGGGTCCGGGCGTCACCGAGGCGCACGGCGAGGGTGATCTTGCCGGATTCGGTGTCGCTGGGGATGTCTCGGAGGTTGTTGACGACCAGCACGCTGCTCGAGATCGCGCCGATCCCGATCGCGCCGGCCAGTCCGACCCAGTCGATTCGGCCGGCGGAGACGAACTGGGTGCCGAGGACGGCCACGAGCCCGAAGAAGGTGAACACCGCGACCTCGCCCCAGCCGGCGTAACCGTAGGGGCGCTTGCCGCCGGTGTAGAACCAGGCGCCGGCGATACAGATCGCGCCGACCAGCACGAGCCACCACGCCGTCGCGATCGCGAGGACGAGGCCGCAGACCGCGCCGATCCCGAAGCACAGGAACGCGGCGGTCTTCACGGCCTTCGGCGACGCGGCGCCCGACCCGACCAGGCGCATCGGACCGACCCGATCGTCGTCGGTTCCCCGCACGCCGTCGGAGTAGTCGTTGGCGAAGTTCACGCCGATGATGAACGCGACGGCCACCGCCAGCGCGAGTACGGACTTCCACCACGTGACGTCGCCGGAGTGCAGCGCCGCGCCGACACCGACCACGACCGGCGCGATCGCGTTGGGGAGCGTGCGCGGACGAGCGCCCTGGATCCACTGCGAGGGGGTAGCCACGGGGTTCATCGTGTCACGGCCGCGCGCGCGAGCCGGCGGCTGCCCGGCAGGTGTAGAACTTCGTAGCGCCTGGCGCGACGACACACTACATCTGCGGGGGCCGTCGAACGATGGAACCGGTTGCGGCGCAGGTGCGTCTGAAGGTCATGCATCTTCCGCCGGACTTTCGGGCGCTCGCCCTCGAGCAGGACGGCGTGTTCACCGCTGCCGATGCCCGCGAACACGGCATCAACCGGTCGGCGGTGCACCGTCGGGTGCGGGCCGGCGAGTGGGTATCGGTGCATCCTCGTGTCTATCGGCTCGCCGACCACCCCGAGACCGACCGCACGCGAATCCGGACCGCGACGCTGGCCGTCGGCACTCACGGGGTCCTCTCGGGACTCGCTGCAGCGTGGTGGCATGGGATTGTCGATGCCCCACCCACCTCGCCCACGGTCACCGCTCTTCGCGGACGCCACGGTCATCCGGTGACGGGAGTCCGGATTCTCAACCGCGCTCTCGCCGACGCCGACGTGCTGACCCGGGACGGGCTACGGGTCACCGGGGTCGCGTTGTCGGCTTTGGAGGGTGCGGTAGAGGGCGGCATCGAGATCATCGATGCCGCGTTGCAGCAGCGGCGCACCACGGTCGAGCGTCTCGTCGAGGCCTACGAGCGGCGGCGCCGGTGCGTCGGCGCGGCGGACATGGGTTCGATGGTCGAGCTGCTGGAATCGGGTGCGCGGTCGGCCGCGGAGCGGCTCGCTGTCACGATCCTCCGGACCGCGGGTATCGAAGGGTGGGTGGCGAACCATCCGACCTGCGGGTACGAGATCGACTTCGCGTTCCTCGACCGGATGGTGGCGGTGGAGATCGACGGGTTCGCCTTCCACCGCGACTCGAAGACGTTCCAGCGTGACCGCACCCGACGCAATGCGCTCCTCGCGGCGGGTTGGACGGTGCTGAACTACACCTGGGGTGACCTCCGCGACCGAGCGGAGTACGTCGCGACGTCGATCTCCCAGGCACTTGCGACCGCCGCCTGAACTGCAGTTGTCGCACATCGTTGCGCCAGGCGCGACGACACACTACATCTGCGCACCGAAGCGGGCCCGCAACGCGCGACGGYCGTACTTGCCGGGTCCGCGGAGGGGGAGGGCGTCGAGTTCGACGACCCGCCGGGGGGCCGCGTACTTGTCGAGCCGCTCGGTGACCGAATCGCGAATGCGGTTGACGTCGAGGCGTTCTCCGGGACGGACGACGACGAATGCGGTGACCGCCTCGCCGAGCCGGTCGTCGGGGAGTCCGACGACGACGCATTCGGCGACCGCCGGGTCGTCGGCGATCACGGCCTCGACGACCTGCGGTACGACGGTCAGGCCGCCGGTCGAGATGGCCTCGTCGGCGCGGCCGACGATCGAGAGCAGTCCGGCGTCGTCGACGCGGCCGAGGTCGTCGGTGCGGAACCAGCCCGGCTCGGCGAAGGCCGGATGGTCGGGCAGATTGCGATAGCCGGAGGCGACGACCGGACCGCCGAGCAGTACGCGCCCCACCCCGTCGGGTGCCGGATCGGCGATGCGGACCGCGACGCCGTCGAGTGGTCGCCCGTCGTAGACGCACCCTCCGGCGGTCTCGCTCATCCCGTATGTCGCGACGACCGGCAGACCCTCGTCGACCGCTCTGTCCCACAACGGTTTCGGGGTCGCCGCACCGCCGACGAGGATGGCGTCGAGCTCCCGCGAGGCGGCGGTCGCGGCGGGCTGGTCGAGAACCTTGACGAGCTGGGTGGGCACCAGCGAGGTGTATCGCCGCGGACCTTCGAAGTCGCGTACGGCGCGGGCGTAGACCTCGGGATCGAAACCGGCCCGCATGTCCAGGACCACCGGCGTCTGCCCGGCGGTCAGCGCGCGGAGCAGGACCTGCAGGCCGGCGATGTGGTGCGGGGCCAGCGCCAGCAGCCAGTTGCCCGGCCCGCCCAGATGATCGGCGGTGGCCTGCGACGACGCGGCGAGGGTCGCGGGAGAGTGCTGCGCGCCCTTGGGGGTGCCCGTCGACCCCGACGTCGAGACGACGAGGGACACGGGGTCGTCGATCGGTGCGTCGACCTGCAGCGCCGAGGCGAGTTCGGTTGCGGCGCGGGCGTTGTCGGGCACGGGCAGGAAGGCCGAGGAACCGTCGAGGATCGCCCGGAGGTCGTCGACGTGGTCGAGCACGGCGGCGGTCGACGGCAGCGGCAGGGTTCGCAGGGTCCTCAGGACGGGTCTCCGTCCGCCGGACGGCCCCCATCGGGATCGGGCTCGTCGCTGAACGGCCATCCGCGGGCGACGAGGTGTGCGCGTACCCGCGCGATGTCGTCCTCGTGCGGCAGTTCATGGGTGTAGTGGGTGATCTTCACCGCCGCGTCGATCCGCGATATCGGTTCGGGTGGCGGCGGGGACTCGCGGGCCAGCTCCGCCGACACCTGGCTCACCTCGTCGTCGGTCAGCTGCCGGCGCAGCAGCGCCACGAGCGGTATGTAGTCGTTGTGCGGGACGCCGTCGGGGTAGCCGGCGCGCAACCACTCCACGACCTTCTGCAGAAGTGTCGGGCGGTCCACGGGGTGTCTCCGATCAGAAGCGGGGACGATCACTTGTAGCCGAACGGGAAGATCTTGACGCCGGTGTAGTAGAAGATCGTCTGCCGGGTGATCCAGAGGATCCCGACGACGATCACCAGGATGACGACGCCGAAGATGAGGTACGCCACGGGCTTCAGCGCGGGATGCGGATCGGAGGTCGTTCCGTCGGCGGCGACGGAACCCTCGGCGAGGGACCGCAGACGCAACCCGACTGCGAACAGCGCGGGCAGTCCCGCTCCCAGTACCAGTCCGACGATGAGGACTTTGCCGATGGCCTCGAACGTCTCCATTCTCAGGCGCTCCTCTCCGGGTCGTGCTGCACGATGATCTCGGCCGGGATGACCGGTGGCAGCGGGAGGGTCGTGTCGTCCGTCTCGGTGGCGACCGCTTCCTCCCACTCCTCGCCCGCGAGGGCCTCGCCCTCCCAGGCGTCGTTGACGTTCTCGTGGTCGACCTTGTTCTCCTGCGCGCGCCAGTACATGTAGCCCGACGCGACCACCAGGATCGCGAAGATGATGAGGGCCCCGGTGACGTCGCCGAACAGGTGCGCGATGAAGTAGCAGGCGGCGCCGACCGCGCCGGCGGCGGGCAGGGTCGTCACCCAGGCGACGGCCATCCGGCCGGCGACCGACCAGCGGACCTGGGCGCCTTTGCGGCCGACCCCCGAACCCAGGATGGAGCCGGTCGCGACCTGGGTGGTCGAGAGCGCCATGCCCGCGGCACTCGAGGTGAGGATGATGGCGGCCGACGACGCCTCGGCGGCCATGCCCTGCGGCGAGGTGATCTCGACAAGCCCCTTGCCGAGGGTGCGGATGATCCGCCAGCCGCCCAGGTAGGTGCCGATCGCGATGGCCGCGGCGCAGCTGAACACCACCCAGAAGGGGAGTCCGTGGCTGACGCTCGACGCCTCGAGGTGTCCGGTGGCGATGAGGGCCATCGCGATGACACCCATCGTTTTCTGGGCGTCTCCGGTGCCGTGGGCCAGCGAGACCAGCGATGCGGTGGCGACCTGCCCGTAGCGGAAGCCGTCCTCCTTCTGCCGGTCGGCGATCCGGCGGGTGATCGCGAAGACCAGCCAGGTTCCGCACGCCGCGACCAGACAGGCGATGACCGGTGCGGCCAGCGCGGGGATGAGGATCTTGGAGGTGATCCCGGACCAGTTGATCCCGCTGACACCGATCGCGGCCAGGCCCGAACCGATCAGCCCGCCGAACAGGGCGTGGGACGAACTCGAGGGCAGCCCGAACAGCCAGGTGAAGAGATTCCACAGGATGCCGCCGATCAGGCCCGCGAAGATGATGAGCAGCGCCGTCGTCGCCGACAAGCCGGCCACCAGCTCCCCGGCGTCGGTTCCCGAGGTCTGCTGGATGTTCAGCACGTCCTTGGTGATGGTCGCCGCGACCTCCACGGACAGGAAGGCGCCGACCAGGTTGAGCACCGCCGACAGCCCGACCGCGACCTTCGGCTTCAGGGCGCCGGTGGCGATCGACGTCGCCATCGCGTTGCCGGTGTCGTGGAAGCCGTTGGTGAAGTCGAAGCCGAGGGCTGTGACCACCAACAGCACCAGGATCAGCATCTCGCCGCTCATGGTGACGATTGTGGGACCTACCGCCCCCATTTACCTAAACATCGGGCACAGTTCCGGTGCGCGGGGTCCCCGGCCGGGGCCGACCTATCGAACGTTCAACAGACCCTCGGAAACCGGTCGCCGCTGTGGAAGAATCCGTCGGCATGACATCGATGAAGCTGGGCATGCCGATCAACTACGCGGGCGACTTCCGCGAGACCATCAACAACCTCGCGGACTTCGAAGCCGCGGGCGTGCAGCGCATCGCGGTTCCGGAGGCCTACAGCTTCGACGCCGTCTCGCAGCTGGGGTACATCGCGGCCAAGACCGAGACGATGGAACTGCAGACCGCGATCCTGCCCATGTACTCGCGGACGCCCACCAACCTGGCGATGACCGCGGCCGGCCTCGACTACATCAGCGGCGGTCGCGCGGTGCTCGGTATCGGCGCATCCGGTCCGCAGGTGATCGAGGGATTCCACGGCGTCAAGTACGACTACCCGCTGGGACGCGCCCGCGAGCACGCCGAGATCTGCCGGATGGTCTGGCGCCGCGAGAAGCTGAACTACCAGGGCAAGCACTACACGCTGCCGCTCGACGAGGAGCACGGCGGCTCGGGACTGGGCAAGTCCCTGAAGATCATCAATCACCCCGTACGCGCCAACATCCCGTTGCTCCTGGCCGCCATCGGCCCGAAGAACATCGAGTTGGCCGCCGAGATGTTCGACGAGCTGCAGCCGATCCTGTTCCACCCGGAGCAGATCGACGCTGCCTTCGGTGAGTCGCTGGCGGCGGGCAAGGCCAAGCGCGATCCGTCGCTGGGGGATCTGGGCATTGTCGTCCAGGCCACCGCACGCATCTCCGACGACGCCGAGCAGATCGACAACGCCAAGCAACTCGTGCGCCATCATGCCGCCCTGTACATCGGCGGGATGGGCGCCCGCGGGAAGAACTTCTACAACCAGCTCGCCATCCGCTACGGCTACGCCGACGAGGCGAAGCTGATCCAGGACCTCTACCTCGACGGCAAGAAGATGGAGGCCGCGGCCGCGGTCCCCGAGGACCTCGTCACGTCGATGTCGCTGATCGGTTCCAAGGCCCAGGTGGCCGAGCGGGTCGCGGCGTTCCGGGAGGCCGGTGTCACGTGCATCCTGGCCTCGCCCACCGCGCCGACCCACGCCGAGCGCGTCACCGAGGTCGAGCACCTGCGCGACATCTTCGGGGGCTGATCGCGCGATCGGCGATTGTTGTCCGGAAAACGACGGCCCGTGTACGCACGGCCGTCGTTTTCCTTTCTCGGTCATTTGCTCCTCGGGTGCAATTCCGAGACATTTCACTACACTTCGACGATGTTCTGCCGACCGTGAATTCGGGTGTGCATTCACGGTGTGTCCGAATCCCGTCGCAGGTCGCGCGAAATACCATTCCGTTCACATCGATGAGCGTCAGTAACGGCGTTCCCCCCGAGTTGTGAGGCGACAACCCGTCCCATAGGCTCTTGTCATCCGCTCGGCGCGCATCGGTTTCACGCCGAGCGGCCGTTGCGATGACAGTGTCGGGAAATGGCCGTTCGCCCCGGTGACGCGTCGATGATGAGAATCACCACGCGACCGGCGGCAACGGATCGGCGTGACAAGAGGACGGCACATGGTGAGTGGTGAGGCAAGGCGTTGAATTCGACGACGCCCGTGTTTCGATCTCGCGGCCGACGCATGCCTTTTTCATGCACGTCGGGGTGTGGCATGGCATTTCTGGGACCGGGGGGATCAGACGGTCGGCCCGGCCCGTGAGCCCCGTTCTCCCCGGCCGCACGCGTAAAGGCCGGGTCGTCCAATGAGCGATTCGTCCAAGCGCGAGTTCGTGGTCCCGTCGGGTCCCTCCGACCCCGACGCCCCGCGTCGTTTCACCCTCAGCGCGGCCCAGCGATCGCTGTGGTTCACCCAGCAGGCGGCGCTCGATGTGCCGATCAACGTCGCCCAGTACGTCGAGATCGACGGTCCCATCGACGCCGAGCTCTTCGTGCGGGCGACCAGCACGGTGGTGCAGCGCGCGCAGTTCACCCAGCTCCGGTTCGTCGACACCGAGGACGGGCTGGTCGGCGTGTACGACCCCGCCCTGCACTACTGGGCCGACATCATCGATCTCCGTGACCGGCCGGACCCGCGCGCCGTCGCCGAGGAGATGATGGCGCAGGACTATTCGCGACCCCTCGACCCCCGGGTGGACCGGACCGCACGCGGGTGCCTGTTCCGGCTGTCCGACGACAAGGCGCTGGTCTACAACCGCGGTCATCACCTGCTCTCGGACGGGATGGGCGGCAAGGACCGGATGGTCGAGGCCCTCGCGGCCTATCACGCGGCGGTCACCGGCGAGCCCGCGCCGCCCCAGAAGCCGGTCGACCTGGACCTTCCGGCCCGCGCCGACGCCGAGTATCGCCAGTCGAAGCGCTTCGCCACCGACCGCGCGTACTGGCGGGAGAACATGGCGGGCGTGGGGATCGCCGCGACCCTGGCGCACCGCCCGGGGCGTCCCGCAGCCGTTGCCAGACGCGTCGCCTCCGCGGTGCCCGCCGACACGATGGCGCGGTTACGTGCTGCCGCACAACGCGGTTCGACGATCCTGCCCAACGTTCTCGTCGCCGCCTTCGCGGCCTATCTGGGCCGCGCGGCCGCGCAGGGCGACGAGGTGATCTTCCAGTTCCCGGTCGCCGCGCGCACGACCGCGGCGCTGCGTGCCACCCCGCTCCCGGTCGCCAACATCGTGCCGCTGCGCACCGGGGTCACCGGATCGGGCAGCGTCGCCGACGCGCTCGCGTCCACCCAGGCGGCGCTCATGGGCGCGCTGCGGCACCAGCGCTACCGCGGCGAGGACATCTGGGCCGACCTCGCCGCCGACGAATCCTCCGGGGCGACACCGCGCACGGCGGTTCAGGAACGCTCCGGCCCGATGCTCAACCTGATGCTGTTCGACCGCGAATTCCCCTGCGGCGAAGCACGAGCCACGTTTCACATCCTGACCGTCGGCCCAGCCGACGACCTGACGATCAACATCTACCCGGTACCCGGCGAGGATCAGGATTCCTCGCTGATGATCGGCGTCGAGGCGAACCCCAACCGATACGACGACGCGGAGGTCGCCGAACACCACGGGCAGTTCCTGTCGATGCTAGACACGTTCGCCGATGCGCTCCTCCGGGCGCCGGACACCCGCGTCGACGACCTGCCGCTGCGTTTCTCCGACACCTCGGCCGGAGAGGCGCGTGAGCTGCCGGCGAACGAGGCGCCGGACGCGGGCACCGTCTGGACGGCCCTCACCGACGTCGCGCTGCGGCACCGGCGTGATTCCGCCGTCGATATCTCTGGAACATCCTCGGACGCAACGCTGCTGACCTTCGAACAGCTGCACGCGCGGGCTCGCGATCTCGGCGCCCGGTTGCGCACGCTCGGAGCGCGACCCGGCTCGGCGGTCGGCGTCTTGGTCGGGTCGGACGCGGACCGGGTGCTGTCGTGGTGGGCCGTCGCGGCGACAGGGGCCGCCGTGATCCTGCTCGATCCCGCAGCACCGCACTCGGTGCCGCCGGATGTCCCTGGGGTGTCCGGCGTGCTGGTGATCGCCGACGACGATGCGGACGTGCCGGCCGGCGTCCGCGCGGAGGACGTGCACACGCTGGCCGGACTGACCGGGGTCGCGCCGTCGGCGGAGCCCGCGTCGCCCCGTCCGGAGGACACCGCCTGCTTCGTCGCCGGCGCCGAGGATGTGGTCGCACTCCCGCAGCGGGCCGTGGCCGCGCTCATCGTTGACGGCCTGTTCGCGCCGGAAGCATTCGGCCACAACGTATCCGACGCGGAACAAGGACAGCTCGCGGTCACGGCGCCGAAGGCCTCCTGGGCGGCCCACCTCGAGATCGTCGCCGGTGCCGCCCACGGGTTGCGGCTCGTCGAGCCCGACGCCGCCGGCGTGACGCACCGGATCGTGCCCTCCGGGCTGCTCGTCGACGACCCGGGGCACGGCGCCGCGACGACGGTGCTGATCGTCGATGCCGGCGCCGCGCCGGCGCCGGCCGTCCGACACGCCGCCGGCCGCGATGTGCGGGCCGGCTACAGCCCTCGGGGCGTGCTGGGCCCCTACACCGCAGCGAACCGGGTCCGTTCCGACCAGCCGATCGACCGGCCCCTCCCGAGCGGACACCCGCGCGACGGCGTCGGCATCGCGATCCTCGACCACCGTCTACGACCCCTGCCGCCCGGCATCACCGGCGACGTGTACGTCGTGGGAAGCGTTGTGCCACAGTACTTCGCCGAGGAAGTCTCGCGTACTTCGACGACGCTCGTCGCCTGTCCGTGGCATCCCGGCCGGCGCATGCTGGTCACCGGCGACCGCGGGCACCGCGAACCGGGCACGGGACTCCTCGTCGTCGATCACCGCGCCGGCGAGATCGTCGAGATCGACGGCATCCGAGTCGATCTCGCGCTGCTTGAACGTGCCGCCACAGAGATCCCCGGTGTCGCGGCCGCGACCGCGACCGTACTCGGCGACAGCGACGGGCTCGGGCTCGGACTCGTGCCCGCCCGTTCCGCGTCGTCGGCGGCGACCGAACCGACTTATCCGCAACGGATTCGGGCGGCGGTTCGACGCCGGGTCAACGCGGAACTCCCGGCGGTGCTATGGCTCCGCCGGGTCACGATCCTGGATGCGGTACCGCTCGACGGGTTCGGCGGCGTCGACCGGTCTGCCGCCGCCGGGCTGATCGCCGCGGCGCCCGAAACGCCCGCCGCGCGCCGCCGTCCGTCGACGCCGATCGAACGCGCCGTTGCCGACGCGGTGACGTCCGTCCTCGGCGTGCCCGACCCGTCCCTGGACGACGAACTGGTCCAGCTCGGCGCCACGTCACTGGGATTCATGCAACTGGCCACGCACCTCGGTGACACCTTGCAGGTCGTCGTCAGCGTGCGCGATCTCGGTGATGTCACGACCCTCGCCGAACTCGCCGCCGTCCTCGAGGCCTCCGCGCCGCGCCGCGCCGCGCCGGGTGATCCCGCGGGCACCGTCCGCCACCGGCCGACCCGCGCGCAGCAGGAGATCTGGCTCCTCAATCGCGCCGACCGGCAGGCGACCGTCTATCACCTGCCGGTGCATGTCGTTCTCGCCAACGGAATCTCGGCCGAGGTCGTCCGCGCCGCACTCATCGACGTCGCGGCGCGGCACGAGGCGCTGCGGACCGTGTACCCCGACAACGGCGGGGAGCCGGTCGCGGTCGTCCGCGGAGTCGACGAGGCGCGGGTGGCCGCGCCGATGACCGCGGCCACCCTCGACGCGACCGGCATCGACCTCGCCGTCACGGCCCCCTTCGACCTGACGGTGGACCTGCCGTGGCGTGCGGTCGTCGACGAGACCGGCGAACGGACCGAGCTCGTTCTCGTCGCCCACCACATCGCGATCGACGAGTGGTCGCTGCACATCGTCGTCGACGACTTCGCGCATGCACTGCGTGCTCGTCTCGACGGTGCGACTCCGGTGTGGACCGAGGACGCGGTGGCCTTCAGTGCCGCGCTGTCCGCGCGGCCGGTCGCGGCGGATGCGGCGGCCGAGGTCCATTGGGCGAAGACGTTGCGGGAGGCTCCTTCTCGCATCGTGCTGCCGGAGCCGGCGCAACCGGTGCCGGCGGGACTCACCTCCGGTCCGGCGACCGTCCTGCGTCGTGACATCGACCGAGGGGCCCGGGACCGTGCCGCTGCTCGTGCACGCGACTACGGGACGACGCTCAACACGATGCTGTGCGTGGCGCTCTCGGCCGTACTGGCCGAGTACTCGGATTCCGACGACTTCGTGTTGTCGGTGCCGGTCTCAGGACGATTCACCACCGAGGAACTACGCCCGGTCGGCATGTTCGTCGAGACGGTACCGGTGCGGATCACCGGGGTGCGGCGCCGCAGCGTTGCGGAGGTCCTCGCCCGCGTGGGCGCGGACCTGACGGCGGCGATCACCCACGCCGACGCGGCACCGACGGGGCTCGCCGATGTCATCTTCGCCTATCACGCCTCCCGGCCCGACGTCGCCGACCCGGCGGTGTTCGCCGAGGTCCAGACCTTGTCCGCCGGCCAGGCGCGAACCGCGTTGGAAGTAACCGTCTTCGACGAACCGGACGGGTTGTCGATAGCGCTGACCGTCGCCGAACGCCGGGTCGACCCGATCGCTGCCGGCCACCTGCTCGACCGTTTCGTCGAGACGGTCGCCGCGCTCGGTGTCGCGACGCCCGACTCGGTCGTCGCGGGGTGCATCCCGGTTCCCGCCGCCAGGGCGCTCTCCGACCGCAGCCGCCGGACCACTCCCGTCGACCCGATCGATGCCCTGCGACGCCGTGCGCAGGCGAAACCGGACGCCGCCGCCGTCATCGCCGACGACACGGCCCTGACCTATCGGGAACTGCTCGGTCGCGCCGAGGACCTCGCGAACACGTTGCGGGAGAACGGGGTACAACCGGGCGACCGAGTCGCGCTGTCGCTGCCCCGGAGCGCCGAGGCCGTGATCGCGATCGTCGCGGTGCTCTTGGCCGACGCGGTGTACGTGCCCATCGAACCCGACGATCCGCCGTCGAGGACGGAGCTGATCGTCGATGCCACCGCTCCCGTCGCGGTCATCGAAGCCGGGCCGGCGGTGCGCGCCGTCGCGACTGGCGAACGTGCACAACCGGTTCCGGGTGGCGCCTATGTGATCCACACCTCCGGCTCCACCGGTGTCCCGAAAGCTGTGCTGGTGACCCGCGCGAATCTGGCGGCCATGCTCGGCGCCGCGCTGGACACGATCGCCGCGTCCGACGACGACGTGTGGAGCTGGGTCCACTCCTATGCGTTCGACTTCTCCGTCTGGGAGATCTTGGGGCCGTTGGCCTCCGGTGGTGCCGTCGTCGTGCTGGAGCGCGCCACCGTGCTCGATCCGCGCTTGCTGGCGGCGGCGATCGACCGGTACGGGGTCACCGTCTGCTCGCAGACCCCGACGGCGTTCGGCAACCTCATCGACCCGACGGTGGCCGCCGTCGCCCCGGACGCCGGATCAACCGCGTTGCGAGCCGTCGTCTTCGGTGGCGAACCGTTGTCGCCTGGGCTGTTACGGGAGTGGTCGGCCGCGCATCCGGACGTCCGGCTGGTCAACATGTACGGCATCACCGAGTCGACCGTGCACCTCACGGCGGTCGACGTCGATGTCGACGACGCCCGGAGCGACATCGGTGTCCCGCTGGACGGCGTCTCGGCGGCGATCCTGGGCCGCGACCTACGCCCGGTTCCGGTGGGCGCCATCGGCGAACTGTACGTGAGCGGCGATCAGGTCACGCTCGGCTATCACAACGCCCCGGCCACGACCGCCTCGCGGTTCGTCGCCGACCCGCGCGGCACCGGCCGCCGGATGTACCGCACCGGCGACCGCGTACGCGAGATCGCCGGCGGCCGCATGGTCTATCTCGGCCGCAGTGACGACCAGGTCCAGATCCGCGGGCATCGCATCGAACTCGGTGAGATCGGGTCGGTGCTGCGCGAGCACCCCGGCGTCGGTGACGCGCGCGTGCTCCTCGACCCGGGCAGCCGCCGCGGCGAGGAACGGCTGCTCGCATTCGTCACCGAGGACGGTCTCGCCGACTTCGATGTGCTGGACGCCCTGTCCGCGGAGCAGATCCTCGTGTCCTGCGCGACCAGGCTCCCGGCGCACATGATCCCGGCGCGACTCGCGATCGTCGACGGCTGGCCGATGACCCCGACCGGCAAACTCGACCGCCACCGGCTCACGGATCTGCTGCCCGAGGTGCCGACGGGATCGACCCGAGCACTGACACCGGCCGAGCAGACCGTCGCCGACGCCATGCGCGCGGTGATCGGCACGGATGCCGTGCTCGCCGCGGACACCAACTTCTTCGCGACCGGAGGGACGTCGCTGTCGGCAGCGCGACTCGCGGCCACACTGACGGGCACCGGCGACCAAGTCTCCGTCGCCGATGTGTTCGCCCATCCGACGGTGGCCGCGCTCGCCGCGCAGATCGAGTCCGCGGCGAGTTCGGGACGCACGATCGCCGAGGGCTCCCGGACCGGTCTCGCCGACTTCGCAGCCGCTGACGGGGTGGATCTGCCGCTCACCCCCGAGCAGATGGATCTGTGGCTCCGGTGGCGCACCGAACCGGACTTCACCGGATATCTGATGCCGCTCGCCCTCCCCATCGACGCCGGCCCCGACGAGCTGCGCCGTGCCCTGCTCGAGATCGTGACGCGACACGACGCGTTGTGCACCGTGTTCCCCTCGGGTCCCGACGGCCCGGTGCAGCGTCGCCGACCCGACTCCCTTGTCGCAGGCGAACTGAGAGCGCAACTGGCGCAGACGGTCTCGGTCTCGGTCTCGGACATCGACTCGGTCGACGCCGCGCTGCGTGCGCTGCACACGCCGATCGACCTGGCCGCCGAACTGCCCTGGCGGGTACGGATCTGCGCGGTGGACGGGCAGACCTGGCTTCTCGTCGTCGCGCACCACATCGCGGTCGACGGCGAGTCGTTCGGCATCCTGTCCGCAGAGCTGCGATCCGCCCTGTCCGGAACCCTCCCGGCGCCCGCCGATGTCGACTACCAGGAGTACTCGGCGTGGCGAGCCGGGTCGCTGGCCGCCCGGCGGAGCGAGCTCGTCGCGCACTGGGTCTCGGCGTTCGATCGGGCCGTCGAACCACTGCGCCTGCCCGAACTGAACCCGGCGGCCCCGCATCCGTCCGCGCCGGAACGACCGGTGGTGCACCGTGCGCACCGGTCGCTCGACCGCACCGAGACCGGAGCACTCGACGATCTGGCGGTGGCCAGACACAGCACTCCGTTCATCGTCGTGCACACCGCGCTCGCGGCGGTGCTGACAAGGCAATCCGACGCCGAGGTGGTCACGATCGGCACCGCTCTGTCCGGGCGGATCGACCCGCGCCTGGTCTCCGTGCCGGGGCTGTTCGCTCGTGCCGTACCCCTGCACACCCCGATCGACGCCGACCTGCCGTTCGTCGATCTCCTGGCCTCGGTCACCGCGGTCGACCTCGGCGCGTTCGCGCACGCCGACCTCCCGCTCACCGAGATCACCGAGATCGCCGATCCCGGTCGGGTCAAGGCGGGCACCCCGCTGTTCGAGGTCTCCCTCGGCGCCGTCCCGGACGAGCTGGTGGCGGCGAGTCCGGCTGCGGCAGCGGATGTCCCGTCGGACGCGACTCCCTTCGGGGGAGTGCCGCTGTTCGGTGTGGACGTGTCGATGTACCGCCGGGACGGTGCGCTGCATCTGATGATGACGTGCACGGATGCGGTGGCGAGTGCCGCGAGACTGGACGCGCTGTGCGACCTCGTCGTCGAGACGATCCGGCGTGGGGTACGCGAACCGAACCGGACGGTCGCGGCGCTGCTCGCACCGTCGTACTCGACGACGGTCCCGGAAACGTCGCCGGAGAACCGGATTCACGAGTTCGAGACGCTCGATGAGCTGCTGACCGGTGGGCCGGCCGACGATCCGGATGCGATCGCGGTCGTCGACCGGCGCCATCCGGTGCCCGGGCCGGGTGTCTCGCTCACCAATTCCGACCTCGACCGGCTCGCGACGTTCACGGCGCGCACGCTCATCGAGGCGGGAATCGGTCCGGGGGACGTGGTGGTCGTCCTGCTGCCGCGCTCGGTCTTCGGTGTGGTCGCCACCGTCGCGGTGGCCCGCGCAGGAGCGGCGTTCGTGAACGTCGATCCGGCCGACCCCGCGGGGCGACGGCAGATGATCATCGAGCGGTGCCGACCGCGTGCCGTTGTCACCCTCGCGGCGACCGCGGAGTCCGTGACCGGCGGCATCCCGGTGCTCGCCCTCGACGAGTTGCTCGCCCGCCATGCCGATTCCGTTGCGAGCACGTCGGATTCGCCGCCGTTCGACGCCGCCGAGCGGGTGCGCCCGCTGTCGGTGGACGACGTCGCCTACATCACGTTCACCTCGGGGACGACCGGACTGCCCAAGGGTGTCCAGGTGACCCATCGGGGCCTCACGGACTGGGCGCACGACACCGTGTCCCGATTGCGGCTCGACTCGTCGGACGCGGTGTTGCACACGTATGCAACCGGATTCGACGCACACCTGATGGGGCTCGTGCCCCCGCGGGTTGCCGGCGCCACGATCGTCGTGTGCCCGCCCGATGTCATCGCCGCGGACGAACTCGCCGAGTTCGTCGACGCCGAACGGGTCAGCGTCCTGCTGACCACCCCGTCGGTGCTCGCGACCCTGCGACCCGACGAACTCCCCGGTGTTCGTCACGTGGCGGTCGGCGGTGAACCCCTCGGCGCCGGGCTGGTCCGGGAGTGGACGGCCGGCCACACGCTGAGCAACGAGTACGGCCCGACCGAGGCCACCGTCGCGGTCAGCAGTGCGCGGTACACGGCAACTCCGAGCGGGCCCGTTCACATCGGCGCTCCGCTGCCGGGTGTGGGGATGTATGTGCTCGACGGTGCGCTGCGGCCGGTGCCCGACCATACGGTCGGTGAACTGTACCTCTCCGGGAACTGCCTTGCTCGTGGGTATCTCGACGACCCGGTGACGACGGCCGGGGCGTTCGTCCCCGATCCGTTCAGCGCCGACCCGTTCATCGCCGGCGGGCGGATGTACCGGACCGGTGACCTCGTCCACCGTCGTCCCGACGGCACGTTCGTGATCCACGGTCGCACCGACGATCAGGTGAAGATCCGCGGCGTGCGGCTGGAGCCGGGTGAGGTCGATGCGGCGCTGTCGGGGCTGCCCGGCGTGGCGACCTCGGTGACCGCGACGCGGACCACCCCGGCGGGCGAGAAGATCCTCGTGTCGTGGGTCGTGGTCGACGGAGACGATGCGGAAGTGGCCGACCTGCCTCGTCAGCTCGCGCACCTGTTGCCGCGCAGCATGATCCCGAGTGCGATCGTCGGTGTCCCGGCGTTGCCGTTCGGACGCAACGGGAAGATCGACGTGGCGGCGCTGCCCGATCCCGATTTCGCCGGTGCGGCAGCGGGTTCGGATGTCCGCCCCGGGCGGCCGCCGTCGGGGGCCACCGAGGGACTGGTGACCGCGGTGTGGGCGGAGGTCCTCGACCGTCCCGTCCAGTCGCTGGACGCCGATTCCGATTTCTTCACCGAGGGCGGTACCTCGCTGTCGGCCACGCAGGTGACGTCGAGGCTGACGGCGGCGACCGGTGCGGACATCGGGGTCCGCGAGATCTTCGAAGCACGCACGGTCGCGGGAGTCGCGCAACGTGTCGACGAACTGCTGGCCGGGCCGGGTGATACCGGCGCCGGAAGCGGAGTGGAGTCCGGCGCGGCACCCACCCGACTCCCGGTGCCGGAGTTCCTGCCGCTCGCATATCCGCAGCGCCGCATGTGGATTCACCATCAGTTCGATCCGCGTTCGACGGCCTACCACGTTCCGCTCGTGTTGCGCATGAGTGGCCGGGTCGACCTCGCCCGCCTGCGGAAGGCGGTCGACGAGGTGGTCGCGGCTCATGCCGTCCTCCGGACGGTCCACCCGGATTCGCCGTCGGGTCCACGGCAACGCCGGATCGAGCATCGGAGTCCGGTGCTACGGCATCGCCTCGTCGACGCCGCGACGGGTCCCGAGGGTCTCCGTCGGGACATCGACGACTTCCTGCGCCGGCCGTTCGATCTGGGGTCCGAGACCGGGTTCCGGGCCGCGGTCTTCGAGCTCGACTCGGCGGAGGATCCGCACACCCATCTGGCGGTGGTCCTGCATCACGTCGCGATCGACGGGTGGTCGATCCGGGTGCTGCTCACGGACCTGCTCCGTGCCTACGACGGCCAGCGGCTCTCGGTCCCCGCCGACGAGGCGTTCACCTATGCCGACTTCACGCAGTGGCAGATCGCGCGCCTCGGCGACCCGTCCGATCCGCGCAGCAGATACGCACGGCAACTGCGTTTCTGGACGTCGACGCTCGCCGATGCCCCCGGCCCGCTCCGGTTGCCGGGAATCGCGGACACCGGCGGGCGGCCGCGCGACGCTGCCGCCGGGCGGTTGTCGGCGTCGATCGTCGGCACGGATTCACTGCACCAGACCGCGAAAGCGATGTCGGCGAGTGTGTTCCAGGTGGCGCACGCCGCGCTCGCGACGGTGTTGGGCCGGTGGACCGGTGAGTGGGACCTGCTGATCGGCGTACCGGTGCACGGCCGGCACGCGCCGGAGTGGGAGTCGGTGGTCGGCATGTTCGTCAACACCGTGGCCCTGCGGACACGGCTGCATCCGGGGCTCCCGATCCGCGAGGCCGTCGTGCGGGCTCGCGATGCCGCCCTGGCCGCCCAACCGCACAGTGAGGTCCCCTATGAGGACGTCGCCCGTATGGTCCGTCCCGACGGCCGGGAGGCCGGGGACCCGCTGATCTCGGTACTGCTGGTCAACCAGGACGTCGTGCCCCAGTCCTCCGGCGAGGTGGTGCTGGGCGGAGCGTCGGCGGGTGGCCCGGGTCCCGAGGCGGATGCCGTGATCGCCAGGCTGGTCCCGGAGTACACCGAGACCGTGGACGCCAAGTTCGACGTCGAGGTCGTTCTCGCCGAACGCGATGACGAGTTGCACATCACGGTGGTGCACTCCGCCGCCGTCCCGACCGTGGTCGCGCAGGCGCTTCTCGACGACTTCCGCAGATCGGTCGTCGCGGCGGCAACCGATGCCGATCAGCCGTTCCCGGAGGTCGACGGACCGGACGTCGACGTCATTGCGGCCGAACGAGTATCGGGCACCGCGGTGGCGCCGGCTGGTGCCGGGGCGTCGTCGCATGCGGTGTCCTCGGCCCCACTCGTCGCGGCGATCGCCGACGCGATGGCCGAGGTGCTGGAGGCCTCACCGGGTTCGGTGGGGGACGCCGACGACTTCTTCACGATGGGCGGTACCTCGCTCTCGGCCACACGGGTGACCTCCGCGCTGGGGCGCCGGCTCGGCGTCCGCGTGCCCACCCGGTTGCTCTTCGAGAACCCCACCCCGGTCGCGCTCGCACGGGCGGTGACCGAACTCCCCGCGGAGGGGACGGATGCGGGAGGCGGTTCGCCGACCGGCGCGTCGGAGGCCGACCTCGGCGACCTCCCACTCGCCCCGACGCAGCGCCGGATGTGGGTGGCCGCGCAGATGCTCGGAGCGGTGCCGATCTACGCCGTGCCCGCGGTGGTGCCCGTGCCGCCCGGAACCGACGAGTCTGCGGTCATCGGCGCGGTCGAGGCCCTCGTCGACCGCCATCCCGCGCTCCGTACCCGCTACCTCGCGACGCCTGACGGTCCCCGGCAGCGTGTTCTCGACGCCTGGCGCCCGTCCCTGCGGCGGGTGGGTGCGGCCGAGCTCACGACGCCCGCGGGGATCGGGATGCTCGGGGAGGCCTTCGATCTCACCGGTGAGCCACCGGTCCGGGTGTGGCTGGTCACCGGCGACGATCAGGTGACCCCGGTGGCGGTCGTGGTGATCGCGCACCACATCACCATGGACGGTGAATCCGCCGGCATCGTGCAGCGTGAGCTCGCGTCGCTGCTGGCGGGTCACGACCTCGGCCCGGCGCCGACGGGTTTCGCGGCGGTCGCCCGGCAGATGGCGGCCGACGACGAGCGATCCCGGGTTGCCCTGGTGGACTTCTGGCGGCGCGCGCTCGAGGGGCACAGCGGCGAGCTCGACCTCGCCCAGCGCCGCCCCGTCGTTCGGGACCTGCGGACCTCGACGACCGAGTATCTGCTGGAAGATGCGGTCGGACAGGCGATTCCGGCGGCCGCGCGCCGGGCGTCGGCGAGCGAGTTCCACATCCTGCACGCGGCGCTGGTGCTGGCCCTCGCGGTGCAGTCGGGGTCCGATGACATCGCGCTGGCCACGCCCGCCTCGATGCGCCGCGACTCCGACACCGCCGGCACGGTCGGCATGCTCATCTCCACCGTCGTGTTACGCACCCGGATTCGCCCCGGCATGACCGTCGGCGAGCTGATCACGGCGGTCCGCGACGACGACCTGGCGGCGCTCGATCATGCTGCGATCGCCTTCGACGATGTGGTCGCCCTGATCGATCCGCCGCGCGTCCCCGGGCGGCATCCGCTGGTACAGGTGGCGTTCTCGATGGCCGATCCGGAGATGCCCGGGCCCGACCCGGCAGACACCGGCGCGTCGACGTGGATGTCGCCGCGCAGCGAGTTCGACATCCACGTCGAGGCGGTGCCCGACGCCGGCGGCTGGCGGTTGCGCGTCCACCACGGCCGGGAACTGTTCGACGAGGGCACGATCCGCGCTCTCGGCGAGCGAGTGGTCGCCGCGGTCGCCGCCGTCGTGGGGGAGCCGTCACGTCGTCTCGCGGCCATCGAGCCGCTGACCGGCGCCGAACGACGCTTCGTCGCCGACCGAGCGCGGGCGTCATCGACCACGGGGGCCGAACCGCTGCTGGCCGAGCTCTTCACGTCGGCTGTCGAGGCGTACGGCGACCGTCCCGGCATCGCCGACGAGCACCGGTCCCTGACCTACCGCGAATTCGACGGGTGGGTCTCGGTGACCGCCCGCGCGATGCGACGTCGAGGGCTCGGTGCCGGCGACGCGGTGGCCGTCGTGGTGCCGCGGTCGATCGAGTCGGTCGTCGCGATCTGGGCGGTCAGCCGGATCGGCGCGGTGTGCGTACCGGTCGACGTCACCTACCCGACGGCCCGGATCGACCACGTGGTCGCCGGCGCGTCCGCGAGTGTGATCACGCCCGCCGACATCCCCGCCCAACCGACGGAACCGGTTGTGTCCGAACCGGTCACATCGGTGTCGCGCGACGCGCTGGCCTACGTCATCACCACGTCGGGTACCACCGGGACCCCGAACATCGTCGGGGTCACCCATCGCGGTGTACACCGCGTGGCCTCGCTCGGCGACGTCGAACCAGACGACCGCGTCGGGATGGCCATCAGTCCGGGATTCGACGCCACGTTCCACGACATGCTGTTGCCACTCGCCGCCGGCGCGACCCTCGTGGTGGTCCCGGCCGGGATCACCGGCGGGGACGACCTCGCCCGGTTCCTCGACCGCACCGGGGTCAGCGTCTTCACGGCGACGCCTTCGGTCGTCCGCACACTGCGACCGGCGGCGATCGGTGCGCTGCGCCTGGTGTACATCGGCGGCGAGGCACTCTCGGCCGATCTGGCCGCGGTGTGGTCGGAACATGCCCAGGTTCTCAACATCTACGGCCCCACCGAGACGACGGTGACCGTGTCCACCAGTGCATTCCGGCGCGGCGACCCGATCCGACTGGGGCATCCGCGCCCGGGCATCGGCGCCGAGGTGCTCGACGCCCAGCTGCGCCACGTCCCGCCGGGTGTCGTCGGCGAGTTGTACATCGGCGGAACCGGGGTCGCCCGTGGCTATCTCGGTGATCCGGCGCTCACCGCTGCGACGTTCGTCGCCGGCGCCGACGGCGTGCGCCGCTACCGCACCGGGGACCTGCTGCGGTGGGATCGCGACACCGGCGAGCTGGTCTACGTCGGCCGGGCGGACCGTCAGGTCAAGATCCGGGGTCAGCGAGTGGAACCCGCCGAGATCGACGCGGTGATCGTGCGGGCGGGCGCCGAGCGCTCGGTGACCGTCCTGCGGCCGGGCCCGGTCGGACCAGCGCTCGTGTCCTATGTGGTGGCACCGTCGGTGCCGGTCGCCGAGCTCCGGGCCGCGTGCCGATCGTCGTTGCCGCGGCACATGGTGCCGAGCCGGATCGTCGTGCTCGACGACCTGCCGCTCAGCGGCGCGGGCAAGATCGACGTACGCCGACTGCCCGAACCGGCCTGGTCGGAGTCCGCGCGCGAACCTGGAACCGCCACCGAGGCAGCGGTTCTCGACGCCTTCCGGACCGTGCTGGGCGATGCGGCGGCCGGTCCGAACGCGGGCGCGGACGGTGCCGGGACACCCATCGGCATGGACGACGACTTCTTCGCCGCCGGTGGGCATTCGCTCGCCCTGCTGCAGTTGCGGGACGAACTGGCCCGCCGGACGGGCCGGGTCGTCGATGCGGCGGAACTCTTCGCTCATCGCACCCCGGCCGAGATCGCCCGGCTGCTCGACGACCCGGAAGGCGGCGTTAGCGGCCGACGCGTCGTGCCGCTGTCGCCCGGCACCGGCCGACGACCCGAGGTCTGGTGTGTGCACACCGCGACCGGGATCGTCGAACCGTTCCGGGCGCTGGGCGAGTCCCTGCCGTCGGCGTCGGTGTTCGGCCTGCAACTGCCCGAACTCGTACTCGCCGAGCGGGATCTGCCGACGACGATCGAGGGCATCGCGGCACTGCACGTCGAGGCCATCCGGGCGACCCAGCCGCAGGGACCGTATCGGGTCGTCGGCTGGTCCGTCGGCGGTGTCGTCGCCCACGAGATCGCGCGCCGGCTCGTCGAACTCGGCGAAGAGGTCGCGCTGCTGGTGCTGCTCGACGCGCGGACGCCGGCCGAACTGACCACTGTGGACGACGCTGAGCTGCGAGCCGCMGATCACCCCCTGCGTGCCCTGGCCGAGCAGCACGACCCCGACGCACTGCGGCGGTTCGAGGACCGGACGAGGGGCCTGGCCGCGGCGGCGCGCTCCTACGACCTGCGTCCGGTGGCCGCCGGTAAGGTGCTCTACGTTGCGGCGCAGGACAACCCGGACCCGGACGCCTGGAGGCGTGCGGTCGATCCGGCCGGACGGGCCGTCGTCGACGTGCTGCACGCCGGCACGACGCACGCAGAGCTGGGGCATCCGGACGTATTGGCGCGGGTTGCCCGCAGAATCGAGGAGGAATGGTGACCGGATCCGAAGCGGCGACGCCGCAGATGTCGATCCTGTTCGTGTGCACGGGCAACATCTGTCGTTCACCGATCGGCGAACGCGTGCTGACCGGCCTCGCCGGCCGGGCGGGTGTCCCCGTGACGTCGTCGAGCGCCGGTGTCGGAGCGCTCAACGGGCAGCCCATCCATCCGCACGCCTCCGCCGTCCTGGTCGAGAACGGTTACGACGCATCGGGGTTCGAGTCCCGGTATCTGCGTCCGCCGATGCTCACCGAGGCCGACCTCGTGCTGTGCATGAGCCGCGAACACCGTGCCGCCGCGCAGCAGATGGCCCCGGCACGCTGGAAGCGGGTGTTCACGCTGACCGAGTTCGCCGCACTCTGCGACCTCGGCCCGCTGCCGGAGATCATCGCCGGACGCGGACGTCTCGATCCGAACTCGGACCTGCTCGACATCGTCGACCCGATGGGCCGTCCGCGCGAGGACTTCGACCGGGTCTTCGCCGAGGTCGAACCGAAGGTCGGGGCGTTGGTCACGTGGCTGGCGGCGCCGGGAGCGAAGCGAGCGGGCCAATCGTCCGCCGAGCAGGCCTCCGCCACTCGACCGGGCCGGCACGCGACGGGGGAGAGCCGATGATCCGGCGACTGGCGGGTAACCGCGTCGTCCAGGTCGTCGCGGTGGTGCTGCTGCTCGTCGCCGCCGCGCTGATCTGGCTGGCGTACTCGGCATTCCAGGTCCGCGACGACCTGGAATCGGTGCGCGCGGATGCGAGCAGGGCCCGGGCGTTGATGCTCGACGGCGATCAGGCCGGCGCCCGTCAGGCGGCCGAGGCGGCGTCGGTGCGGGCCGAGGACGCCCAGGACCGTGCGAACGGTTTCCTGTGGTCGGCGGCTGCGGCGGTGCCGGTCGTCGGATCGCCGCTGAAATCGGTGCAGCAGATGAGCGATGCCGTTGCGGCGCTGTCGGCCGACGTGCTGGTGCCGGCTGCCGACCTCGCCACCGTGCTCGACCCGAATCGCCTGCGCACCGGCAACACCGTGAACCTGGCACTGCTGCGGGATGCGCAGCCGGCGCTGAAGTCGGTCGCGGAGGAGTCGGCGGCGGTGGCCGCCCAGGTCTCGGCGATCGAACCGAGTTGGCTGGGCGTCGTGGCTGATGCCCGGGCTCAGCTCGCCGAGCAGGTCGAGGCTGCCGACTCGACGGTGCAGGCGACGAGCATCGCGGCCGAACTCGTCCCGTCGATGCTCGGCGCCGACGGTCCGCGCAACTACTTCATGGCGTTCCAGACACCGTCCGAGGCTCGTGGAACCGGCGGCCTCGTCGGTGGTTTCGCGGTACTGAACGCGACCGGGGGCCGGGTGACCATCCCCGAGCTCGGTGCGAATTCGGAGTTCCGCGACCCGGCCACCCCGCAGATCAACCTCGGCCCCGAGTACGACGCGATCTACTCCTACTACCGCCCCTACACCGACTTCCGGAACGGCAACCTCAGCGCCCACTTCCCCGACGCCGCGCAGATCTGGCTGGCGAACTGGCGCGCCCAGACCGGCCGCCAGCTCGACGGGGCGATCGCGCTGGATCCGATCGCGCTGAAGTATGTCCTCGAGGTCGTCGGCCCGGTGTCGGTGGGACGGGAGAAGATCACCGCCGACAACGTCGTCCCGATCACGCTGTCGACGGCGTACCAGCGCTTCGCCGACGACAACGCCGCGCGAAAAGACTACCTGCAGGCAATCTCCCAGGCCGTGGTGAACAAACTCGTCACGTCCGGCGGCAGCACGCGGGATCTGCTCGAGGCGCTCGGCCGTGGCGTGCACGAGCGGCGGATCATGGTGTACAGCACCGATGCCGAGGATCAGAAGATCCTCGAGTCGACGAAGCTGGGGCACCAGATCTCCGACACGTCGTCGCCCTATCTGCAGGTGGCCATCGGCAATGCGTCCGGAACGAAGCTGGACTATTTCCTGCGGCGCGAGATCAGCTACACCTCGGGCGGGTGCGACGGTGACACCAGGGAGTCGACGATCACGGTGAAGCTCACCAACACCCTCGACACCACGGACACCACCGACTACGTCGCCGGCAACCTCGGGACCGAACTGTCGGTGAAGAAGGGAACCAACCTCGCCAACGTCGAGTTCCTGGCGACGAAGGGCGCGGTCCTCAAGGAGATGACCCTCGGCGAGGGCGGGGCCTTCTACGTCGAGCAGGCCCTGCACGGTCGGCCGTACTACTCGACCCGCGTGGGCATCGCACCGGGCGAGACCGCCACCATCGTGCTGAAGATCGACGAGCCGACCTCGGCACACGGGGACGCCGAGGTCCCGATCCAGCCGCTCGTCGACGACCCGACCGTCACCGTCGACGTCCCGGCGTGTGGGCCGTAGAACTGAGCACCCGGAGCTTGCGGAGGGCGCGTCACAAAGGGTCTTCGCAACTCCTCTCGCCAAGACCCTTCGTGACGCTCGCAAGCTCGCTCCTCAGGGAGCGGAGGGGGACGCTCGCAAGCTCGCTCCTCAGGGAGCGGAGGGGACGATCGCAAGCTCAGTCCTAGAGAGCGGAGTTCTCTCGTGGTCCCGACGGCCCGTCCCCGGCCGACGATCTGACTGGGAACGGAGCCGACTGGGGCGTCACTGTGGAGTTGTCAAGGGACAGATGCGATCCCGGGCGATGGCCGGGTGCGAAAAGGTGCTGCGCGAAAGTGTGTGTCGGAGGGCCGGTCAGGCGGCGTCGTCGAGTCGCATGGTGCGTCGGTTGTATGCGGGTAGCGGTCGGCGTTGCGGATCGATCGACACGGGCGGTACGAGCCAGGGGTGGCGGTCGAAACCCATCACGATGTCCCACCCGTGGTGGTGGACCTGTGTGTGGCAGCGCTGGCAGAGCAGGCAGCCGTTGTCGAGGTCGGTGGGTCCGCCGTCGGCCCACAGCCTGATGTGATGCACCTGCGTATGGGACGGCGGTGCACCACATTTGACGCAGCACGTGTCGCGGACGATGATCGCTTTGCGTAAGTGTGACGGATACAACCGGCGGGTGTGACCCATCTGCAGCGGTACGCCCTCACTATCGAGGATGATCTCCGTGAGCGAGCCGTCGCACGACACCTGTTTCGCGGTGGCATGGCTGACCGATCCGGTCCACGGCAGCGTTGCGAGGTCTCCGGTCGCGGGGATAGTCAGTATCAATTGAGTGCGCGGGGAACCAACGGTATCGAGGGTAGCGCCGATCGCGGCTTGGTCGAGGATCAGTTCGAAGGCGTCGGCGCGGCGTTGCTCGGCGGTGCGTCGATCCTGTGCGCCGTCGGGTTCGGGCCTGGGGCAGGAGCGTTCGTCGATCATGGCCTGAAACTTCTCTCCCACGATTTGGGTGAGGTCGGCATGTACTTCGACGCGGCCGTCGTCGGTGGTGTGGGCGTTGACCGCGTTCAGCGATGGGTCGTCGGCGGCCGGTACACCGGTGTCGGCGGTGTCCGCCAGAGTATTGGCGATGGCTCGGCCATGCTTGAGCACTTCTGTCGGTGTTGCGCCGGAGAGTGCTTGCGCGATGAGTTCGAGTTCGTACTGGGCGCGCTCGTCATCGGAAAGGGCTTTGTGACAACGCTTCTCGATCTCGTTGATCCCCCGCACGATGGCATCGACGACCTCGCCGGACAGCCGCCCATCAGCGGCGTGACGCGCCACCACGGGCAGCGTCGGCAGCGCGTCGACACCCCGCATGGTGCGAAGAGCGGCGGCCGGTGCATGTCCTGACTCGATCAGCAGTTTCTTGGTGGTGCTACCGGCCTTCTGGGCGACGCCTAGTTCGTCGAGTTGCGCTGCGTGCAGGGCGATCTGATGATCTGCAAGGTTGCGGATCAGACGCCACGTGTCAAGGGCGTCGAATGTTGCTCTGCCCGTGGGATCGTCGGCGGGTGGGGCGGTCTCGACGAGCTGATCGAGGAGCGTGGTGAGCTCTGGCATGACTCCAAGGTACAGGAACATGGGTTCGATTTCGAGGAGTTTCCACAGGCTCGGAAATCGCGAAACTGACTACTGTGCAGCATGTTTCGTTGATTGTGCCTCGATCGTCGTCAGTAGTCTAGTCCTGTCACATACGTACCGTATTCTGTCCCAGAACGGTAGATGTGCTGCTGACCAACGACTGTCGTGTGACCGAATGTCGCGCGTCGTTCTGCTGCAGAAGTATCTGCTTGTCCAGGAAGCGGTCGATTACTACTGAGCACAGGCGCTGCTCGTCGGGTGATTGATGGTGGACGGGCCAGTCACCGAGGTGGCACGGGAACTCAACGTCCACGAGATCGCAAGGTGCCGCCCGACCGAGGCGGCGGGTGAGCGCGCGGAACGGACCAGACTGCGTGCCGAGCTCGCCGAGAAGGGCCGTGATGTCGCGCTACGGAAAGAAATTTCGGCGTACTATGCGGCGCAGCATCATCGGTGAGTCGTTTCGAATTCATCGCCGCGGAGTGCGCCTGCCATCATGTCATGAAAGGCGGTGCGCCTCTCATCATTTCGCGGACTGGATTTCTGCGCGTGCAGGTCGGCAACGCCGCGTCGAGTTGACGCCACGACAGCGGCGGCGCCGCGATCTGGAAGTGTCTGGCGCACTGGCAGGCCACGCGACGCACCTACGGTTCACCGCGTACTACTGCCGCACGCCGAGGCGGGTGTGGTCTCTCAGCTCGATTCGGCGGCGTCGTTCGCACCGGACCTGGTTTGGCCGCCGGTTCGATCAGGGCATCGGCGGGGTCGAACCCGCTGAAGAATGATCGCCCACATCCAACGTCGATCTACGTCAGACGAGCGACGCTGGTCGTTACCCGCCCTCAATGAATGCTCTGTGCGTTCGACACTCTCGGGCACGCGGCTCAGTAGTAGTACGGGTAATCGTCCCAGCGCGGGTCGCGCTTCTCGAGGAACGCGTCACGTCCTTCGACGGCTTCGTCGGTCATGTAGGCCAGGCGAGTCGCCTCACCGGCGAACACCTGCTGGCCCATGAGGCCGTCGTCGGTGAGGTTGAACGCGAACTTCAGCATGCGCTGGGCCGTCGGCGACTTGCTGTTGATCCGGCGCGCCCAGTCGATGGCGGTGGCCTCCAGCTCGGCGTGCGGGGCGACGCGGTTGACCGCGCCCATCCGGTGCATGGTCTCGGCGTCGTAGGCCTCCCCGAGGAAGAAGATCTCGCGCGCGAACTTCTGCCCGACCTGCTTGGCGAGGTAGGCGCTGCCGTAACCGGCGTCGAAGGAACCCACATCGGCGTCGGTCTGCTTGAACCGGGCGTGCTCGGCCGAGGCGAGGGTCAGGTCGCACACGACGTGCAGCGAATGCCCGCCGCCGGCCGCCCAGCCGTTGACGACCGCGATCACGACCTTGGGCATCGTCCGGATCAGGCGCTGGACCTCCAGGATGTGCAACCGCCCGCCCTCGGCCTTCACCCGCGCCGCGTCGACCGTCTCGGCGCCGGCCGCCGCGACGTCGTCGTCGTGTGTCGTGGCGTACTGATAACCGCTACGCCCGCGGATGCGCTGATCGCCGCCGCTGCAGAACGCCCACCCGCCGTCCTTGGGGCTCGGGCCGTTGCCGGTCAGCAGGATCGTGCCGACGTCGGGCGACCGCCGCGCATGGTCGAGGACCCGGTACAGCTCGTCGACCGTGTGCGGGCGGAAGGCGTTGCGGACCTCGGGACGGTCGAATGCGACGCGCACGATCCCAAACTCGCGGCCCTCGCCGACGTGGCGGTGATAGGTGATGTCGGTCAGGTCGTCGAAGCCGGGCACCACCGCCCACGATGCCGGTTCGAAGGGTTGGCCGGAGGGTCCCTGGGTGTCGGGCGTCGCACTCATGGGGTCAGCCTATCGACGCGGCGACCGGGCGCTTCGCACGCCTGCAAGCGGCGGATTGGTCGGAAGAGGTCACGAAGTCGTGACGGGTTCGACGCGGATTGCATTCAACCATTGGATGCCGGCCGGTCTTCGGCTCGAACATCACCGAAATCTCAGTTTCGGATGCTTAGCTGTCCGTATGGCTGTATGGGGGTGGATTCTGATCCTCGGGGGCGCGTGGTGTGTCGTGTCCGCGGCGGTCGCGATGATCGTCGGGAGGGCGGTCCGGATCCGAGACGAGAAGGAACGCGGTCCGCGTGGCGTGCCGGACTACATACCCGAGTCCACGCGCCGGCTGGCCCGGGGCGGGGTGTGTGTGGATCTCGCCGACCGCCGTCGTACCGATCGGCACACCGACACCGACACCGGCTAGGGCGCGGCACCGCCGGCTCTTATACGGTTGGCCGGTGAGCGAAGCGAACGATCGCGCCGTCGAGACCGTCGACGAGGACCCGCACGAGGGTGGCTTCCGGGCCCATGCGGCCATCACCACCGACCGCGGCGGACCCCGCTACGGCGAGTTCAGTGAGCAGGTCCGCCTGCTGATGGACAACGCCCGCTACGCCTGTCCCGACGACGAGCTCGTCGACGAACTCATCGAGTCACTGAGGGCGCTCAACGACCGGCTCGCCGATTCCCGGATCGACGAGTGGCACTCACCGGCGGGGACCCGCATCGACCTCCCGTCGCGCGGCAACATCACCCTGCCGCCGTATGTGGTCACCGAGGTGAACGACAACGGGGTCGTCGCCGAACTGACGTTCCGCGATTTCCACCTCGGCGGGAACAACGCCGCGCACGGCGGTCATGTCGCGGTCGCCTTCGACGACGTGGGCGGCTTCGCGTCGGCGGTCGCGATCCAGCATGTCAGCCGGACCGCGTACCTGACCGTGCAATACCGGTCGATCACACCGCTGAACACGCCGCTGCGAATCCACGCCTGGGCGGATCGGATCGAGGGGCGCAAGGTCTTCATCAAGGGCACCCTGTACGACGGCGACCGCCTCTGTGCGGAGATGGATGCCCTGTTCATCAAGCTCAACCCCGGTCAGGCCTGACCAGCACTCGTCGGCGGGCGCACGGGCAGCCGACGGCTCACCTCCACCGGCGCATCCGTGCGCGACAGGCGCAGCACGATGGTCGGCGCCTCGCCGGCATCGAGGGGCCACGTCTCGAGCATCTCGTCGCGCAGGGCGGCCAGTTCGTCGCCGTGATTGCTCGACAGCGTTCGCGCGGTCGCGTCGTCCCCGGCGTAGAGGAACGTCGGTGTCATCGGGTGAACCGCAAAGCCGAGACGCTCGGCGGCCACCCACAGCTGCTGCGCGACGATCCCACCGCGGAGGTAATCGGCGGGGGTCGTGCCCTGCTGCACCAGGACCAGGATCGCCGACGACGACGCGGCCCGGGCGCCGGCATCGGCACCGAGCGCGGCACCGCCACCCCATTCGTCGAGCAACGCCATGACATCGGCACGCCGCAACACGTCGAGCATCCCCGCCATCGCCGGCGGTAGGTCGAGCGAGGCGACGTCGATGCCCTCGGCGGCGGCCGGATCGGTGGTGAGCTCGGCGAACATCTCCCGATGCAGTTCGGGCGTCAGGAACCGGGCGCGATCCGATCGGGCGATGATCGAGGCATATCGGTCGATGTCCGCGCGGTCGTCGAGCGCCACCAACCGGGTCCGATCACTCGTGGCGGCATCGTGCAGTCGGACGAGATCGGAGGCCGACAGCGGTGATCCGTCCCCGACTCCACGTCGGGTGCCGCGGGCGAGCAATGCGTCGAGTTCGGTCTCCGCGTCCGCGGAGCGCGACCCGGTGTCGATGCCCTTGAGGCGTGCCCGGCCGGCCAGCGTGTCGGCCGTGTCGACGATCTCGATGTCGTCGAGCACCCCGCGCGCGACGGCCGCGACCTGCGCGTTGTACAGGGCGGCGCCGACCGCCACCGCGGATGCCCGGTGCTCGACGTCGAGGGTCGAGGTGCGGCTGCGGTCCAGGACAATGGTGACGGCGTCGTCATCGGCGATGATCTGCCAGGGCTGCTGGTTCCCGGCGGACGGCGCGCGGCTCGCGGCGTACACGACGAGTTCGCGATCGGTCATCGCCGCGACGGCGGGCTGCACCTGCGGACGGAGCGGTTCGGCGTCGGCCGGTGGTTGTGCTGGGGGTGCGGAGGCATGGGTGTCGATCGGGTCCTCGAGGCCGTCCAACCAGGCGTCCCGGTCGAATCGGACGCGACCGGACGGCAGGGACTTGCCTTGCACGAGGCGGCGGACGGCCGCGGCCACGGTGGCGCCGCCCAGGAGGACGTCGCCGCCGAGCTGCGGCCAGGCGGTGACCGTGTGCCCGAGCTCGATGGCTGACGCCGCCATCGGCGCGGTCACCTTCGTCGGCTCGAGTACCCGGACGGCGAGCGGGGTGAGCGACGCGCGGTCGAGTCCGACGAGATCTTCGATGCGCAGGTCGCCGGCCAGGCCGTGGAAAAGGGGCCGATCCGGTTCGAGGTCGAATCTCTCGACATCGAGGGTTCCACCGTCACTCGTCTCCATGAGAACCGGAATTCCTCGCTCGCGACATTTCTGGCGAACGAGGACCTTTACATCGAAGGAATCACATTCTTCGACGACGAGATCCAGGCCGTCGAGGAATTCATCGATGTTCTCGATTGTTATGCCGTCCACATGTACGACGGTGGTGAGATAGGGGTCGATCTCGGAAATGCGTCGAGCGGCGATCACGGCCTTGTTGTCGTGAATATCCATGAGGGTCGCCGGAATTCGATTCATATTCGTGAGTTCGAGATCGTCGAAATCGGCAAGGCGTAATTCGCCGGCAAGACCTTCGAGTGCGAGCGTGAGCGATATCGCGTGTCCCACACTCAAACCGACGACACCGATCCGGAGCTCGCCCGCAGCGGCTTGCTGCGACGCGGTCAGTTTGTGCCGGTTGCGGTCGAGCCGGAGGCGTCGGAACGTGCGCGGGCCGGGGATCTTGACGAGGGCGTTACGCCAGGGAAAGTGCGCGTAACGAGGTGTCTCGTCCCGGAGAGCGGGCTCGGCGGGCGGGAGGAGTTCATCGAGTGCGCGGGCGGCGCCGGCCGTGATGTCGGACACAGTGAGGGACGGTTCGGCGGTCAACGCGGCGGGTAGTTCGTCCGGGAAGTAGAGGGTGGCGGCGGCATCCGGCGGCGTGTGCATAAGCCCATGGTGTCGCACGGGATTCCACGACGCCAACCGTCAAAGCGACGGTCGGGCAAAAAGAACTGCGCTTGTGGGAGTGCATAAATGTGGCCCTGTGGCAGCATTACACGCGGGGTCGGGGGAGATCTCGTCTCTAAATTTACTAATTCCTGGAAGGCAATACTGCGATGAATAAGATGTCAGTCACCAATGATCAGGTTCGCACCGGCATGTTGCAATCGATCGCACCCGAAACCGGGACGGAGTACTCGGTGGTCGTGGCGAGCCCGCGGTCGGAGCCCGAACTGTGGCGTGAGTACCTTGCCGGCGCGGACGCGTCGTACCACCGCCACGGGTGCGCGGCCGCACTCGAGTACGACGAGGTCGCCGGCGGCGAGGGCACCGCGATGTTCTTCGCGGTGCTCGACACCGAGGGCAAGGTCGTCGGCGGGCTACGGGTCCAGCCCCGGCTGGAGGCGGCTGCGCAGTCGCACGCGCTCGTCGAATGGGCGGGTCAGCCCGGTCAGGTGCAGCTCGTCAACGCCATCGAAGAACGTCTGCACGACGGCATCGTCGAGGTCAAGACGGCCTGGGTGGACGAGCGATCGGCGATCGCGGGGTCGGTGGCCGGCCAGTTGTCGCGGTTGGGGCTGGTCATCATGGAGATGTCCGGGGTCGAGGCCATGATGGCGACCGCGGCCGACCACGTCCTGCGCCGCTGGCAGTCCGGTGGTGGACGCCTCGACGAGTCGGTGTCCGCGACGCCGTTCCCCGACGACCGGTACCGCACCCGGCTCATGTGGTGGGATCGTGCCCGGCTCGACACGCTCACCAGCCCGGAGACCTGGCGTCGGATGCGCCGGGAGGCCGACGCCCTCCAGGCCGCGACGACTCAGCGCCCGCTGGTCCGGCTGTCGATGTCGACGAAGTCGGCCGGGCGTCGGTAGAAAACCTCGTACAGGCTCGCCGACGGCGGAGACACCGTCCGCTCGGCGTCGGCGGCATGTGCGCTCGGCGCGCCGTCGTTCCAGGTCACCGCGTCGATGGATTTGATGACCGTCGTGTCCCGGCCGTTCTCCTTGGCCTGATACACGCAGGCGTCGGCCTGGCCCAGGAGGTTGCCGATCACGTCGTCGGTCGAATAGGCGGTGTCGAAACGGCCGGAGACCAGTGGGTCGCCGGCGACGCGCAGCGGCGCGCAGACGCCGCCGACGCTGATGGTGACCGGCGCTGCCGCGGCGACGGCGGCCCGTAGGCGTTCGGCGCTGAGCCACAGTTCGTCCGCGTCGTGGACGACGTGGAACATGAGGAACTCCTCGCCGCCGTAGCGGCACACCTCCGAACCCACGGGGGCGTGCTCGCGGATCGCGGCCGATGCCGCCAGCAGCACGCCGTCACCGGCGAGGTGGCCGTACTGGTCGTTGATCTTCTTGAAATGGTCGACGTCGAGCAGCAGGATGCCGATCCAACCGGTGGACGACCGTGCGGCCGAGAGGAGCTGCGATGCGCGGATCAGGAAGCCGCGCCGGTTCAGCAGGCCGGTCAGCGGGTCGATCCCGACCAGGCGGGTCTGCTGATCGAGCACGGCCTCCATCGACTTGCGCAACGCGACGACCAGGAAGACCGGCACCACGATCAGGCCGAGCATCGCGCCGAAGCTGATCAGGTACTCCGGCAGCGAGGGCGTCGTCACCGCGAGGACGGTTGCCGCACAGACGACCGCCAGCGCCAGATGGGACAGGATGAGTCGGGTGGTCGCCGAGATCGCGCCGATCGCCGGGATGACCGCGACGATGGCGAGGACGAGCGTCGACGATCGTGGCGAGGCCAGGATCATCGAGGTGCCGCAGATGCCCACGATCCCCAACCCGCCCAGGAACGCGAACTCGAGGTCGGTCAGCCGGGCGCGGATGGCCGTCACCGCGAAGACGACCGCGATGAACGACCAGATGGTGAGCAGGATGGGCATGCCGCCCGGGTACAGCGTCTCGGGCGCGAGCACGCTGATGACCGGCAGCGGGATGACACCGCCGGTGCTGATCAGTGTCGCCATCGACCGGGCGTCGTAGCGCCGGAGCACCCTCCTGATCAACGACATCTACCACGACCGCTTTCCGTCGGCGGCTGTGGGGACAGCCGCTTGTTCGCCGAGATTCGCATTAATGCCACTGCGACTGCATTGGCGGAAACCGCGTAATCTTTCGTGTCCTACGCATAGGCAATGAAAGCACCTTACCAGCAGTTTTGCCGCACCTCGCGGAATCGTTAGCAGCGCTGCCGAGAATAGTGGCGAATCGCCGGCCGCGTCGGTCTCAGATTTTGTGAACATCTGTCAAAAGAAATCGATGTCTCGACCCGGGCCCACGAAAATTGCACACGGTTTCGTCGAACCGTCGCGGCGGGCATTTGTGAGAACGGTCATGACGGCCGGCCCTGGTCCGCCAGCGGTGGCGCCTCGTCCTCCTTCCCGGAAGCGGACCGGCTGAGTAGTATCTCCGCGATGGAGAACTGCGGCGCCCCCGGCGTCGCCCTGGGGGGATCGGACCAGCGAATGACGTCGTGTTGACGTTCGGCACCTCGGTGATCGCGGTGTCGGTCGACCCGTACCACCGAGCTGTCGTCGCCTATGGCTACGAGACGTCGGCCGCGGCCGCCGAGCGCTTCATCGAACAGGTGCTGATGCCCATCAGTCCGCGGGCGCGTTTCCAGCGGCGGTCGGACTTCGACTGGCTCATCCACCTCCCGTGGACCGGCGCCGGTGACGACGAGAGCGGACGCAACGCACTGATCGAGGCGGCCCGCACCAAACTCGGTGCGCACACCGTGAGCGACGGGGAACGCAGCTGGTTCCTCGACGTGTGCATGGGCGTCGCCGTCGGCGATGTGCACCTCGCCGCCGAGTCCGAGGACGATCTGGTCCGCCACGCCGATGCCGCCCTGTGCATCGCGCTGAGCAGCCGCACCGCCGTCGCATTCGCATCGCCGACGATGCTGCGCCACATCCGGGCCGAGGTCGACCTCGCGGGTTGGCTCACCAGATCGGTCGAGCGCGACTTCTCGGTCTTCTATCAGCCGATCGTCGCGGTACCCGACCGGCGGGTCGTCGGGTACGAGTCGCTGCTCCGGTGGCACACCGAGTCCGGCGTGCTGGCTCCGGACGCGTTCCTGTCTGTGGCCGAGGGAATTTCGCTGCTCGCCCCCATCGGACGGCATGCCATCGGCGAGGCCATCCGGGACCTGTCGGGGGAGATCACCCGGAACGTCGGGCCGAGCACGTTCGTCTCCCTCAACCTGTCCGGGCAGCAGTTGTGGGACGACGGGCTCGTCTCGTACGTCCACGGCCTGATCGACGGTCACGGTGTCGAGCCGTCGAGGGTCTGGGTCGAGGTGCGGGAGGACCAGGCGATCCGGGTCGACACCTCCGCGTCGCGGGCGATCGACGCGCTCCACGAGCTCGGCTGCACCATCTGCATCGACGACCTGGGGGCCGGGTTCTCGGCCCTGCGCTACGTCCGCGATCTCCCGGTCGACGTCCTGAAGGTCGATCGGACGCTCATCGCGCAACTGGCCGACAGCTCGCCCGACCGCGCCGTCGTCCGCGCGATCGGTGAGATGGCCGCCGCCACCGGGGTGAAGATGGTCGCCGAGGGGATCGAATCCGAGGCGTTGCTCCCGATGCTCGAGGAGTTCGGGTTCGACTACGCCCAGGGCTTCCTGTTCGGCCGCCCGTCGCCGCTCGTCGAACTGTTCGGGTCTGACCGGTAGCGAAGGCTAGGTGCCCGATTTCGTTGTGGCGCAGCGTATTGCTCCCTGGGGTGCGAAGCGTGGCCGATCCTGCTCCCTGAGGTGCGAGCGAAGCGAGCCTCGAAGGGCGTGGTGAACATTTCTTGCCAGGCCCTTCGAGGCTCGTCGCTATCGCTCCTCGCACCTCAGGGAGCGAAAGGCTGTCGCTATCGCTCCTCGCACCTCAGGGAGCAGAGAGAGACGGCACCGCTTTACCCGACAGACCGACGGTTCTGCGGTTCGTTCGGACTAGGGAGCGGGATGATTCGTCGTCGATGGCACCCCCCTTCGACATGCGGCTGTTTCCTCAAATGTGTTGCGGCTCCAGACGATCAATTCATGTGACCGTACTGGTCTCGATCGCCTGTGGTCGGCCGGCCGACTCCACCTCGATCCGCCGCGGCTTGGCCTTCTCGGCGACCGGGATGGTCACGGTGAGAACGCCGTTGTCGTAGCGCGCAGAGATGGCCGCGCTGTCGATGGCGTCGCCGAGAGTCAGTTGGCGGCGGTAGGTTCCGGAGAATCGTTCGCTCGTCAGCCACTGCACGCCCTCGTCGGACGGCGTGCTCCGCTGGGCGGAGAGGGTGAGGACCCCGTTGTCGACGCTGACGTCGATGGAACCGGGATCGGCGCCGGGCAGATCGGCGATGAGCAGGTAGTGGTCCTCGACCTTGTACAGGTCCAGGGGCATGAAGCGGGGAGTGCGGGCAGTTCCGGCCGCTGAACCGGTCATCATGCCTCGGGTCCAGGCATCCATGTCGGAAAAGGGATCGAAACGAAGCACAGCAGTTCACCTCCTGATTCTCAAGGCTGCTCGCCACCCGTTAGACGAGCAGTTCATCGCTGTACTGCCAACGAAGATAGCACCGGATCCGGCACTCGTCTAGCACTCTGGAGGTGAGAGTGCCAGATTTTTCCGGGGCCCGAAGACCACGCCGCCCGACCGCGAGTTCGACTGTGCCGGAGTGGGTCCGGTCTGCGCCGGCGTGGCTGCCGGAGGGTCGAACGACGCGATCGGGCGGGGTCGGGTCAGGGTCAGTCGGTGAGCTCGGTGGCGTCGATGCTGAACCCGGCGTTGCGGAGACGGTCGATGAGAGCGTCGCCCATCGCCACGGCGGTCGTCAGCACTCCGGCCCGCTTGGGCAGGTGGTCGCGGTCGAGGGCCAATGCCAGCGCGCTCTCGGCGAGCATCACCGCGGTGGCCTTGTAACCGGGATCGCCCTGGGCGCGCATCCGGGCCTTGTAGCGTCGTCCGGTGGTCGTCCGCGTGAACGTGTCGACCACGAAATAACCGTTCTCGCGGGCCTTTTCGCTGGGTCCGTCACCGGGCTTCGGCAACACGCGGTCGAGGACACGTCGCGTGGGGCCGAAACTCATCGCTCCCATGAACGCGCCGGTACCGACCGCGACGGCGCCGGCGATCAGGGTCGACACCGCGGGGACGCCGCCGACGCTCATCGTCTCCGCGTAGTGGAAGTCCTTGCCGTAGGCGTTGTCCAGCAACGCATTCGAGCGCCGCACGATCCGGGTGTTGTGGGCGGCCATGAAGAAGGGGGCGAGGGTGCCGCGCAGCGACGGGTCGACCTTCTTGGCGTTGATGATGGACAGGTCGCTCGGTTCGTCGGACAGGCTGACCCGCGGGACCTCGCCGGGGCCGCCCGAGAGGGCCTGTGGGTTGAGCATGAGCCGCCGGGACTGGGCGTTGCGGGCCTCCTCGGCGATGACCCGCATCGAGTCGATCGTTCCGCCGGAGATCCCGCCGCGGAACGACGCGACGACGAGGGTCGTGTCGGTCATCTCGCCGGCGGCGTCGTCGGAGACCTTGCGGTGCAGCGCGTAGGTGGTGATGTCGGAGGGCACGGAGTCGAAGCCGCAGGAGGGCACGATGCGTGCCCCGGAGGCGGCGGCGACGTCGTGGACCTTGTCGATCGCGTACCGCACGAACGGCACCTCGCCGGTGAGGTCGACGTAATCGGTTCCGGCGGTGGCCGCCGCCACGATGAGGGCCTCGCCGTACTTGAGGTAGGGGCCGACGGTCGTGCAGACGACCTGGGTGCGCGAGACCATCGCGTCGAGCGCCGCGGGTGATTCCGCGTCGGCGATGATCAGCGGCCAGTCGTGTGCGCGCAACGGCAGCCGCTTGCGGGCGTCGGTCAGCTTCGACTCGTTGCGGCCCGCCAGCGCGATCTTCGTACCGATCGGCGCGTGGTCGGCCAGATACCGTGCCGTGAGTTCGCCGACGAAGCCGCTGGCGCCGTAGACCACGACGTCGAATTCGCGGCCGTGGGAGGTGGATGATGTCGTGTCGGTGTTCGATTCCCCGCTCATCTTCCCGACCTTACGTGGGACCGGGGTCACACGTAACCGTCGAGTCGGGCGAGACGGTCACGACGCCCGCCGAGCGGCGAGGCGCGCGGCGAAGGGCGCCACGAACAGCATGAGCAGGACGCGCAGGATCTGGGCGGCCACGACGAACGCGACGTTCCCGCCCGCCCCGGTGGCGGCGGCGAGGACGGCGTAGATCCCGCCCGGAGTGGTCGCGAGATAGCAGTCGAACATCGACTCGCCGGTCCACGCGGACAGCACGACCCCCAGCAGGGCGCAGCCGGCGCCGATGACGAGGATCAGCACGAGCGCCAGCGGCAGGACACGGCCGATCGCGCGCAACCGCGGCATCGTGAATCCGAGACCCGCCTGCCAGCCGATCACCGCGTAGGCGACCGCGAGCAGTGCGGGGGACACCTCGGCGGAACCGGCGATCCCGGTCAGTTCGGCCGCGGTGGCCAGCGCCAGCGGACCCAGCAGACCGGCTGCGGGCATGCGCAGCAACCGGCCGAGCGGGATCCCGACGCCCAGGCACACCGCCAGCAGTAGCAGTCCCCAGCCCTGATTCTGCAGAGTTTCCGCCGACCAGGCGTCGGATCCCGGTGCGACGGCCCCGTTTTCGGCACCGAACACGAGCGAGGCGACCACCGGGATGGTGACGGTGACCAGCGCGACGCGCAGGTACTGGATGACCGCAACCATCCGTTCGTCGCCGCCGAACTCGCGGGTCAGCGCGACCAGCCCGGACGCGCCGCCCGCGACGAGCGCGAGCGAGCCGGTCAGGGAGTCGACGTCTCGGTGCAGCCCGAGCAGGGCGCCGCAGGCGATCGAGATGACCAGTGTCCCCAGGCCGATGACGAGCACCGGGAACCACGACGACCCGAGTCCGCCGACGGTCTCGGGCTCGGCCATCGTGCCGATGAAGACGCCGAGGACACCCTGCGACGCCACGAACGCCCATCGCGGGACGATCGGGTCGTCGGATTCGTCGGCGTCGGTGTTCGTCCGGCCGGGCGCGCGGCCGGCGATCGCGAGAGCACCCGCGACCACGAGCCCCGCGAACAGGGCGGCGGCGTCGACCTCGAGGAGCTCCAGAACGAGCGTCGCGACCGCGGTGAGGAGTACCAGCACTGTCCAGCGACGCACTGGCTCCACAGTAGGCCCACGGGCCTCAGACCGGCCGGGCGGTCCCGACGGTCAGCGCGCCGAACGGTTTCGGTACGCCGGGCTGATAGAACGCATCGAACGGCCCGAGTGCGAAGCCGGCGGCAGTGAGCTCGGCGCGCACGTCGCGGGTGAGATGGCAGCCGCCTGCGACGCGTTTCTGGATCGGTTCGAGTCGGCGCTGCCACCGTCGGACGCGGGCGTCGGGGGCGGACCCGTGTTCGAGGAATCCGAGTTGTCCGTCCGGACGCAGCACGCGGCGGAGTTCGGCGAGCGCCGCCTGGTGGTCGGGGATGGTGCACAGGGTGAAGGTGGTGAGCGCGGCGTCGAAGGAGTCGTCGTCGAACGGCAGTCGTTGGCCGTCGAGTCCGGCACGTTCGATGGGCACCGGGGAGGTGGCGACGCGATCGGCGGCCATCGACCATCCGACGGTTGACGGCTCGACGGCCGCGACCTCGGTGAGCCCGGCCGGGTAGACGCCGACGTTGAGGCCCGAGCCGAAGCCGATCTCGATCATCCGGCCGGACAACGACGCGCAGGCCCGCGCCCGCAGCGGGGTCAACGCCGCCATGCCGCAGGTGCGCTCGATGAGGTGCGGCAGGACTCGATCGTCGTAAAATCCCACGTGACGAGGGTAACGCCGCTCCCCGCCGCGATGTGGGGACTCGGGAGAGCACTAGGCTTGTGGGATGAACCGACCGGCCCAGAACGCCCCCGGGCCCAACCCGTCCACACTGCAGGCCCGGGTCATCGTCGACGAGATGATCCGCGGCGGTGTCCGCGAGGCCGTGCTGTGTCCAGGGTCGCGCAACGCGCCGCTCGCCTTCGCCCTCCACGCCGCCGACGCCGCCGGGCGATTGCGTCTGCACGTGCGGATCGACGAGCGCTCGGCGGGTTATCTGGCTCTGGGGCTCGCGGTGTCGTCTGGACAGCCCGTCCCCATCGTGATGACCAGCGGCACCGCCGTGGCGAACATGGGACCGGCGGTCTTCGAGGCCAACTATGCGCGGGTGCCCCTGGTCGTCGTCAGCGCCAACCGGCCGTACGAGCTGCTCGGTTCCGGCGCCAACCAGACCGTCGAACAGTTCGGCATCTTCGGGACCCAGGTGCGCGCGGCGATCAGTCTCGGCCTCGCCGAACAGGATCTCGACACCAACAGCCAGTGGCGCTCGGCGGTCGGTCGCGTGCTCGCCGCCGCCCGGGGCGCGCGTACCGGCAACGCCGGACCCGTTCAGTTCGACATCCCGCTGCGCGAACCGCTGGTCCCCGACCCGGACGAACTGGCCGGCCCCGACCCGTCGACCGACCTCGGCTCCTTCTCCGGCCGGCCCGGCGGACTGCCCTGGACGCAGGCGCCCGTCGGCAAGCTCGACGTCCCGCTGCCGATCGACCTGTCGCTGGACACCGTGGTCGTGTCGGGGCACGGGTCGGGTGTCCATCCGGGCCTCGCTGGGATCCCCACGGTCGCCGAACCGACGGCACCGCGGCCGGTGACGCCGCTGCATCCGCTGGGCCTGAACTCCGTCCGGCCCCAGCAGGCGATCATCTGCGGCCGGCCGACGCTGCACCGCGGGGTGTCCCGCCTGCTCGCCGACCCCGAGGTCCGCGTCTACGCGCTGACCACCGGTCCGCGCTGGCCCGACGTCTCCGGCAACGTCTACGCGACCGGCACCCGGATGGAGGTCGTCGGCGAGCCGCGCGAGGACTGGCTCAAGGAGTGCGCGGCGGTACAGGAGCGGGCGGCCTTCGCCGTCACCGCCGAACTCGACGAGCCGGGCCCGGCCACCGGGCTCCACGTCGCACGGGCGGTCAGCGACGCCATGGCCGCCGGCGACCAACTCGTCGTCGGCGCCAGCAACCCCATCCGGGACATCGCCCTGGCCGGCCGGATCACCGACGGGGTGCGGGTCCTCTCGAACCGCGGGGTCGCGGGTATCGACGGGACCAATTCGACGGCGATCGGTGCCGCCATGGCACGTGACCGGGATCAGGCCGGCGCGCGGACCATCGCCCTGATGGGCGACCTGACCTTCGTGCACGACGCGACCGGTCTGGTCATCGGCCCGGGCGAGCCGCGCCCGTCGTCGCTGCGGATCGTGGTCGCCAACGACGACGGCGGCGGGATCTTCGGTCTGCTCGAACAGGGCGACCCGCGCTACAACACCGGGCTGTACGCCGGGGCCTACGAGCGGGTCTTCGGGACCCCGCATCGGACCGACATCGCGTCGATGTGCGCGGGTTTCCACATCCCGCATCGTCGGGTCGGGGTCGGTGAGCTCGGCGCGGTGCTCGCCGAGGATCCTGCTCCCGGCGGGATCGAGGTCGTCGAGGTCGCCACCGACCGCGAACGGCTGCGATCCGTGCACGCGGCGATCGCAGCGCGACTGCGGTAGGGCTGTCGGTGCGTCCCGGCGGTGCGCGACCGGTCGGTCCGGCCACCGGCGGATCGGTGCCCGCTAGTCTGAACGGCATGAATCCGGTGATCCAGCGACGCGTGCAGCTCGGCCTGCTCGTCGTCGGCGTGACGATCACCTTCATGGCGATGACACTCATCGCCAGTTGTTTCAAGAACGATGCGACGATCGAGGCCAGCAAGGCGACCGTGATGGCCGAGGTCGTGTCCGTGGACAGCCTGCACGCCGCGGTGAATTTTCAGACACCCGACGGCTCGTTCCACAGTCCCCGCTTCGGGCTGCTGTATCCGACCGAGCTGAGCGAGGGACAGCGCATCAGCGTCGACTACGCGGTCTACAACCCGGATCTCGCCCGCCCGACCGGCCGCACCGCGGTGCTGTCGATCATCCCCGCCCTGTCGGTGATGGTCGGAGCGTGGCTCGTGATCGGCCTGCTGATGGTCGGGGTCGCGGAGTCCAGTCGCCGCTGGGCCCGCCGCGGCACCGCCGACGATGCTGTCGCCGAGGACTCCGACGCCGAGGACTCCGGCAGCGACGCGGCAGACCGGGACCCGGCCGCGGCCGACCGGGACGAGACCGTCAGCCCGGGATCACCCTGAGGTCTCCGCCGGCGACGACGATCGCCTCGGCGTCGGTCAGGAAGTGCAGCCGGTGCTCGGCGCCGAACCGTTGCCTCGTCGCCTCGATCGGTCCGCGGCCGCCGACGGTGCCCTCCGCGTGCGGGATCACCGTGGCGTCGATGAGGCCGAGGCCCGCGGTCGAGGCCAGGGGCGCGGCCTCGGCGGGATCGTCGAGCAGCGCCAGGGGAGCGATGTCGGGGCCGACGACCGCGGCGCCCGCGCTGACCCCGATGTAGGGGAGGCCGGCGCGGACCGCGTCGACGAGGGTGCGGTCGGCACCCGCCAGGCGCAGCGCCCCGAGTAGATGGAAGGTGTTGCCGCCGGCGACGAACACCGCGTCGACCCCGGCGAGCTCCCGGGCGAAGACGGCTGACCCGGTCAGTTCCGGATCGAGGTCGGTCACCTCGAAACCCTGCTGCCGAAGGGTGTCCCGCTCGAGGTCGAGCCACGCGTGATCGGGATAGATCGACGACGCGGTGGGGACGTAACCGATGCGGCAGCCCGGCCCGGTCAACGGGGCGAGGAACTGCGGCACGGGGGTGAGCCAGCGGCTCAGCAGCAGGAGGTGGGTGTCGGCCACCCCTCCACTCTGCCCGGTGGCCGGGCAACGCACCGTTCATCCTGAATTGGGTGGGCCGACACGTGCGCCGTGTGGTCCGGTCAATTCTGCGGGGGACGATCGCGATCATGCGCGTCGCGATCGTCGCCGAGAGCTTCCTGCCCCAGATGAACGGGGTGGTCAATTCCGTCCTCCGGGTTGTCGACCATCTCGAGTCCACCGGCCACACCGTGGTCGTCATCGCACCCGACACCCCGCGCGGCGTGCCGGGCGGGCCGCGGATGGTCGGCCGCCGGACCCCCGTGCACATGCTGCCCGCGGTGCAGGTGCCGCGGGTGACCTCGCTCCCGGTGGGCGTGCCGTCGCCGCTGCTGTACCGCACCCTGCGCGACTTCGAACCGGATGTCGTCCAACTGGCGTCACCGTTCGTGGTGGGTGCCGCGGGCGCCGTCGCCGCCCGGGCGCTCGGCGTGCCCGTGGTGGCCGTGTTCCAGACCGACGTCGCCGGGTTTGCGGCAGCCTATCGGCTGGGCGCGGTGGAGAAGCTGGCCTGGCGCTACACACGCCGGCTGCACGAGATGTGCGACCTCACCCTCGCGCCGTCGACCGCGACGCTGGAGGTCCTCGCCGCCCACGGCATACCGCGACTCGCCCGCTGGGGTCGCGGCGTCGACGTCGGACTCTTCTCGCCGGACAAGCGCGACCCGTCGCTGCGCGCGGACTGGCTGGGTGCCGCCCGCGACGCACTGGTGGTCGGGTTCGTGGGTCGGCTCGCGCCGGAGAAGCACGTCGAACGCCTGGCCGGACTGTCGGGGAACCCGCGCGTGCAGATGGTGATCGTCGGGGACGGCCCCGAGCGGGACCGTCTCCAGCGCGCGATGCCGGATGCGGTGTTCACCGGTGAACTGCGCGGGGAGGCGCTGGCCCGCGCGTACGCGAGCTTCGACGTCTTCGTGCACGCCGGCGAACACGAGACGTTCTGTCAGGCCATCCAGGAAGCGATGGCCAGTGGCCTGCCCGTGATCGGTCCCGACGCTGGCGGCCCCCGCGACCTGGTGTCGGCGTTCCGGACCGGATATCTGCTGGAGGTCGGACGCTTCGCCGAGGAGCTGCCCGCGATCGTCGAATCCCTGCACGACGAGTCGGTCCGCGCGGCGTTCGGCCGAGCCGCGGTACAGGCCGTGCGTGCGCGCACCTGGCCGTCGGTGTGCGCGGAGCTCGTCGGCCACTACGCGCGCGTGACGGGCCGCGGAGTCGTCACCGAGGTGGGGCGGCCCGCCTGAGGTCGCGGCCGACCGCCCGGCGAAACGACGCACCTCACGACGGTCGTGGCCGCAACGCCCGGTAGCGTGATCGGCATGGCATCGACGGGCGCGACACCACCGGAACGAGCGGGTCTGGGCCGGAGTGTCGGCCGGGCAAGTCTGGAGAAGGACCCGGCCGAGGTCGCGGCCATGTTCGACGGTGTCGCACGCCGCTACGACCTCACCAACACGGTCCTGTCGTTCGGCCGGGATCGCGGCTGGCGCAAGAAGACTCGTAGGGCACTCGACCTGCGTCCGGGCGACGTCGTCCTCGACCTCGCGGCGGGCACCGCGGTGTCGACCGTCGAACTCGCCTCCTCGGGGGCGCACTGCATCGCCGCGGACTTCTCGCTCGGCATGCTCAAGGCCGGTGCGCATCGGGACGTGCCGAAGGTCGCCGCCGACGCCCTGTCGCTCCCGTTCGCCGACGATTCGTTCGACGCCGCCACCATCTCCTTCGGTCTGCGCAACGTCAACGACGTCCCGACGGCGCTCGCCGAGCTCCGTCGGGTACTCAAGCCCGGCGGACGTCTGGTGATCTGCGAGTTCTCCACGCCGACGCTGAAGCCGTTCCGCACGGTGTACATGGAGTACCTGATGAAGGCGCTGCCCGCGGTCGCGACCAAGGTCTCGAGCAGCCCGGCCGCGTATGTCTATCTCGCCGAGTCTATCCGGGCGTGGCCGGACCAGTTCGCGCTGGGCGACCTCATCCGCGACGCCGGGTTCACCGGGGTGCGATGGGAGAACATGACCGGTGGGATCGCCGCGATCCACTCGGCGCGGGCCTAGTGGTTCGCGGCCCGCGGGGTCTCGTCGTGCGACACCGGGCACCCGGGCGCGAAGGTGCCGAGGTCGTCGATGCGGAAACCGCCGGGGTAGCTGCGAACCTGCTTCGTCTGGCGACCGAAGAGCGGTTCGGTGCGGGGTGACGCGAAGAGGCGGATCGCGAGCCCGCGAGCCTTGAGCCCGCCGCGCACCAGGACCCGTTCGACCGCGGTCGGTTTCGGATACTTGAACGCCGCGAGCAGCCGATCGTCCATGAGCGCGAACGACATCCGACGCACCACCGCCCGCGGCAGCAGCTTGTACGGCATGAACGTGCCGAGCAGGTCGAGGGTGGCGTCGGCGACGGCGAGCGAGTCGGGGCTGAACGCGAAGTGGGCGGTCTCGTACTCGTCGTAGAACGTCTTGAAGTCGTCGTAGGTCTCGGGGATGTCCTTGATGCCCATCAACTGGCCGAGCCGGCGGTAGTAGTTGGTGAGGCCGAGGATCTCGTGGTTGGTCAGTGAGCGCCACTCATAGGAGTTGACCCACTCGACCGGGCAGACGACGAAAGTGGCCAGCACGTAGAGGAAGTCGCTGTTGGGGATGTCGTACATGCCGTGCATCTGGTTGATGCGCCGGATGCCGGCCCGTCCGGCCGGGCTGTCGACCCCGTGCTCGATCGGGGCGTCGAGCAGCAGGACCGTGTCGTCGTAGCGCTTCTGCGTCGACTCGGTGAACTGGCTGGTCTTGTAGAGAAGGTCGCCGATCGACGGCACCGCGTAGGTGCGGAACAGGGCGAAGCTCAACGCCTGTGTGATGCCCCACGGGAATTCCTGCGTGCCCAGGGCGCGGGCGATAGCGGTCGGGTCACCGACGGCATCCATGCGGTCGATCTCGCCGCGCAGGTGGTAGCGCTGTGCCAGGCGGTTCTGGACGGCGTGCTTGGCTCGGGTGGCGAGAGTGGATGCGGCGGACATCTTCCATCTCCTGGGTCGACGGGTGGCCTGATTCTTTCACAGCTGTGGCCGCGGCCACACGTGTTGGAACACTACAGCCCGATCGTCTCAACGCGCCACCGGGATGGCGGCTCGGCGGCCCCTCTCAGGAGAACGGCGGCCGCGGGTCGACCTGCCGGGAGACCCGCCCGGCGGTGCGCCAGGCCCGGGCCACGAGGTCGGCGTCCTCGGCGGTGATCAGGTTGCCCATGACCCGCACCACCATGGACATCAGTTGCGGCGACCGGATGCCGGGCCGGCCCAGGGTGGGGACGGTCCTGGGCATGGTGAGCAGGCCGGCGAGGCGTCGGGCGGCGGAGAACGCGAGCCCGTAGTGCTCCACCAGCACATCGCGCCACCGGTCGGTGTAGTCGTCGGTGCCGAGGAGTTCGACGGCGAGCCGGGCGGTCTCCAGGGCGTAGTCGATGCCCTCGCCGTTGAGCGGATTGACGCACGCGGCGGCGTCGCCGATCAGCATCCAGTTGCGACCCGCGACACCGGACACCGCACCGCCCATGGGCAGCAGGGCGGACGTGATCCGGACGGGTGGGCCGTCGAGAGCCCACTCGTCGCGCACCATCGCGGCGTAGTGCTCGAGGATCGGTCGAAGTGCCATGTGCGCCGGACGTTTCGACGTCGCGAGCGCCCCGACGCCGACGTTGACCTGTCCGCCCCCGGCCGACCCGAGGGGGAAGACCCAGCCGTACCCGGGCAGCAGTGCGTCGTCGGGTCCCCGGAGTTCGAGGTGCGACCCCATCCAGTGCGAGTCGGCGCGCGCCGACGGTGCGTACGCCCGGGCGGCGACTCCGTAGGCGGTGTCCCGATGCCATTGCCGCCCCAGCGATTTGCCGACTCCCGAACGGACGCCGTCGGCGACGACGAGGTCGGTGACCCGCATCGTGTGTGTGCCCGCCGGCGTCGCGAAGGTCACCGCGCCCACCCGGTCGCCGTCCATCTCGACGCCGATGGCCTTGGCGCCCTGGATCATTCGCGCTCCCACCGACACCGCATGCGTACGGATGGCGTCGTCGAACTCGGTGCGTGCCACCGCGCTGCCGTAGGCGGGGAACCGGCCGGATGGCCACCGGACCTGCTGGCGTGCGCCCCAGCCGTTGAGCAGGAGTCCGTCGATGCGCGGACGGTCGTCGAGGAGTGCGCCGAGCCCCAGCGCGTCGAGTTCGGCGACGGCGCGCGGCGTGAGGCCGTCGCCACACGTCTTGTCGCGCGGGAACACCGCGGCGTCGGCGAGGACCGCATCCCGGCCGGCGGCGACGGCATGGGCGGCCGCCGCCGATCCACCCGGTCCGGCACCGACGACGAGGACATCGGCGGAATCGGGAAAAGTAGGCGTCGTGTCCGTGCTCACCCGACCAGTATGTCCGGACCCCCGACGGGCTAGGCTCGCAGCAGGTGGGGTCTACGCGGCAGTCGCGTGTCCGCCGTCGAGTAGTTGCCGGATCAGACGAGATGGGGCCGCGTTTCCGTGAAGTCCACATTCGCCGGGGTTGACCTGGTGTCGGATGAGTTCGCCGATACGGTGCGCTCATCGCTGCAGCGGGTCGAGGATCTGTTGCTCGCCGAGCTCTCGTCGGGTGACGAGGTCATGACCGAGGCGGCGACCCACCTCGCGAAGGCCGGCGGCAAACGGTTCCGGCCCATGTTCGCGATCCTGGCCGCCCAGTTCGGTCCGCGCCCGGATTCCGACGATGTCATCACCTCGGCGACGGTGGTGGAGATGATCCACCTCGCCACGCTCTATCACGACGACGTGATGGACGAGGCCGCGATGCGCCGCGGTGCGGCGAGTGCCAACGCGCGCTGGACGAACAGCGTGGCCATCCTGTCCGGTGACTTCCTGTTCGCGCGCGCCTCGCGACTCGTCTCGACGCTGGGCCCCGAGGCGGTGCGCATCATCGCCGAGACGTTCGCCGAACTCGTCACCGGCCAGATGCGGGAGACGGTCGGGGTCAAACCCGGCGCCGACCCCATCGAGCACTACCTGCAGGTCGTCTGGGAGAAGACCGGCTCGCTGATCGCCGCCGCCGCCCGCTTCGGCGCGATGGCCTCCGGGGCCGAGCCCGACGACATCGAGCGGCTCTCCCGCATCGGCGACATCGTCGGAGTCGCCTTCCAGGTGTCCGACGACATCATCGACATCAGCTCGGTGTCGGTGGAGTCGGGCAAGACCCCGGGCACCGACCTTCGCGAAGGCGTCCACACGCTGCCGGTCCTCTACGCGATCACGGGCGACGACGCGACGTCGGCCCGGTTGCGCGAACTCCTGGTGGCCGCCGACGGCGCCGCCCGGCCGCTCACCGACGACGCCGAGGTCGCCGAGGCGATCGAACTGCTCGGTTCGTCGGCGGGTATGACCGCCGCCCGGGCGAAGTTGCAGGAGTTCGCCGACGAGGCGCACGCGATGCTGGCCGAACTCCCCGAGTCGCCGGCCCACCGTGCCCTGGCGTCGCTCGTGGACTACACGATCGAACGCGTGGGCTGAGGGGTCGACCCGCAGGATCTCTGCTCAGCCGGCTCAGCGACCGTCGCGGGCCATCTCCTGCAGGCGGCGGATGCGTTCCGCGGTCGGCGGGTGGGTGGCGAACATCTTGGCCATCCGGTCGGTCGCGCGGAACGGACTCTCGATCATCATGTGCGACTGGGCCGCGATGTCGGGCTGCGGCGGCAGCGGCGCGGCCTGCACCCCGCCGGAGATCTTCGCCAGCGCCGATGCGAGTGCGAGCGGATCCCCGGTGAGTTCGGCCCCGGACTGGTCGGCCTGGAACTCGCGTGAGCGGGAGACGGCCAGCTTCACCAGGGTGGCCGCGATCGGTCCCAGCAACGCGATGAGCAGCATCGCCAGCGGGTTCGGCGCGTTGTCCCGCCCGCCGAACGCGCCCATGAACATCGCGAAGTTGGCCAGGCCGCTGATCACCGCCGCCATCGCGCCGGCGATCGAGCTGATGAGGATGTCGCGGTTGTACACGTGGGACAGCTCGTGGCCCAGCACGGCGCGCAGCTCGCGCTCGTCGAGCAGGTGCAGGATGCCGGTGGTGCAACACACCGCGGCGTTCTTCGGGTTGCGGCCGGTCGCAAACGCGTTGGGCGACTCGGTGGGGGAGATGTAGAGGGCGGGCATCGGCTGGTGTGCCGTGGTCGCCAGCTCACGCACGATCCGGTACATGACCGGAGCCTGCAGTTCGGTGACCGGTTGCGCGTGCATCGCCTTCAGCGACATCTTGGCGCTGTTGAAGTAGACGTAGGCGTTCATGCCGACGGCGACGATCACCGATCCCCACAGGATCAGCGGGCTCTGGAACAGAGCGCCGATGCCGACGATGATCGCCGACATCAGACCCAGCAGAGCCGCCGTCTTCAATCCGTTGAAATGCATCGGGTCCTCGTCTGTCCGGCGCCGCGGGTCTCGGGCTCCGCGGGCGGCCCGGGCGAACCCGATGCCGGCCGCGGAGTGCAGGCGCCTCATCCGGTCAAACGACGCAACGCCCGTCTGGGTTTCCGACGGTCGGGGTTCGGTGCGCCGACCCACCGACCGGGCGCGTCAGCGGTAGTTGACGAACTGCAGGGCGATACCGAAGTCCTCGCCCTTGAGCAGCGAGATGACGGCCTGCAGGTCGTCGCGCTTCTTGCTCGACACGCGCAGCTCGTCGCCCTGGATCTGCGCCTTGACGCCCTTCGGCCCCTCGTCGCGGATCTTCTTGGAGATCTTCTTGGCGTGCTCGGAGTCGATGCCCTGCACCAGCGAGCCGGTGATCTTGAATGTCTTGCCGGAGCCGACGACCTCGCCGGCGTCGAAGGCTTTCAGCGAGATGTCGCGTCGAATCAGCTTCTCCTTGAACACCTCGAGGCCCGCCTGCGCGCGCTCCTCGGCGTCCGAGGTGATCACGATGTTCTCCTCGCCGGACCACTCGATGCCGGTGTTGGTGCCGCGGAAGTCGTACCGTTGCGACAACTCCTTGGCAGCCTGGTTCAGGGCGTTGTCGACCTCTTGCCGGTCGACCTTGCTCACCACGTCGAAGGAAGAATCAGCCATGTCCGACAGGGTATGTCATGGTGATCAGCGGAAGTGGGCGGCCGCGCGGGTCTACCGGGGCGTTCGACGCTGTGCCTGCTCGGCGAGGGCACGACGCGACTCGTCATGGAGTACCTCGAGTAGTTCTCGCTCGAGGGCGACGAACTCGGGCGCGGTGAGCCCCGCCGGATCGCGCGGGCGCGGGAGGTCGACGCGCACCTCGTGGACCACGGTGGCCGGGCGGGCGGACAGCACGATCACGCGGTCGGAGAGGTGGACGGCCTCGCGGACGTCGTGGGTGATCATCAGCACGGTCCACCGGTAGCGCTGCCACACCGACTGCAACCACGTCTGCATCTCGGTCCGGGTGAGTGAGTCGAGGGCGCCGAACGGCTCGTCGAGCAGCACCAGGTCGCGATTCTGGACGACGGTGCGCAGCAGTGCGGCGCGCTGTCGCATCCCGCCGGACAGCTGGAACGGGCGGGCGTCTTCGAATCCGGCGAGTCCGAAGGCGGGGAAGAGGTCCGCGGCCCGGCGTCGGGCCTCGTTCGTCGGCACGCCCTGCACCTGGAGGCCGAGGATGGTGTTGTCCAGCACGGTGCGCCATGGGAACAGCAGGTCCTTCTGCGGCATGTACGCGCAGTGTCCGGCGATGGCGGGTTCGGAGCCGACGGACGCGCTGCCGGAATCGGGGACGTCGAGTCCGGCCAGCAGGCCGAAGACGGTGCTCTTGCCACATCCGCTGGGCCCGATGACGGAGACGAACTCGCCGGGCTCGGCGGTGAACGACACCCCGTCGAGGACCTCCCGGCGAGGTTGTCCGCGTCCGGGTCGGGGATAGGACTTGGTGAGCCGGTCGACGACAAGTCGGTGGTCCGGGACCAGCCGGTGGTCAGTCATGGTGGTTCCGGTCCTCGGCGCGGGCCCAGGGCGCGACGATCCGCTCGACGGCGAAGGTGAGCAGGTACAGCGTGACGCTCAGGAGCGCGGTCACCAGCACCGCCGCGAGCACCAGGTCCGTGCGGAACGAGTTCTTCTGCAGGCTCATGTAGATGCCGAGACCCTGGGTGGCGCCGACGTACTCGGCGAACACGGCGCCCACCACCGCATAGGTGATGCCGATCCGCAGCGCGGTGAAGAACCTCGGTAGCGCGGACGGGAGCCGCACGTACCGGAAGACCTGGCGGCGGGTGGCCCCCATGCTGCGCATCAGCGCGCCGGCCTCGCGGTCGGTGGCGGCGAATCCCTCGATCAGGCCGATCGCCACCGGAAAGAACGTGACCAGGGCGATGACCAGCACCTTCGGGAGTAGGCCGAAGCCGAACCAGATGATCATCAGCGGTGCGATCGCGATGATCGGCAGGGTCTGGGAGGCGACGAACAACGGCACGAACGCCCGTCGCAGCGCCGGCGAGAAGTCGACGACGATGGCCAGCAGCCAGGCCAGGACCAACGAGACCGTGAACCCGATCAGGGTCACCTGCAGCGTCGCCGCGGCGTGCACCCCGATCTCTGCGCGGTGCGACCAACCCTGCGCGACGACGCGCGACGGCGACGGCAGCACCTGCGGCCGGATTCCGCTGACGTCGACGTAGACCTGCCAGACCGCCACCAGGACGACCACCGCGACGAGCGCGGGCGCGATGCGACGCAGGCCGGTGCTACCGAGGGGTGTCGAGGTAGTCATTGGTGAAGTACGTCGACCAGTCCGGCTCGGTCGTGAGCGGCGCCCCGTCCGGGCCGGTCAGCAGACCGCTGCGGTACAGGAACCCGGAGTTCCCGGCCCACTGTTCGAGCGTCTGTCGCCCGACCCGGCCGTCGGCGTCCTTCATGTACTGACCGGCGAGCATGCGCTGGCTCTCGAACACCAACTGCTCGTCGTTGAACGCACCGGGGTTGGCGGCGAGGAGGTCGCGGGCCGCCGCGTCCGGGTCGTCGGCCGCTGCCTGGTAACCGCGCTGCAGCGCCGTCACGAAGGCCGCCGCGCGGTCCGGGTTGTCCGCCAGCCAGTCCTCGTTGGCGTCGACGACGATCGCGTATGCCTCCGGGAAACCGAAGTCGGTGTAGTGGAAGTACCTCATCGGGGTTCCGCGATGCTCGGCCTCGATGCCCTCCCACGCGAGATAGGAGACGGTGAAGTCGGCCTGACCGGAGTAGACCGCCTCGTATGCCGAGGTCCCGAGGGTCACCGAGGTGAACTCGCCGGTGCCGCCGTCGTTTCGGATCACCTGCTCGAGGGTCTTCTCCTCGCCCGGGTCGCCGAAACCGGCGTATGTCTTCCCGTCGAGGTCCTTCGGGCTCGTGATGTCGCGGCGGTCGGCGCGGACACCGATGCCGGTGGCCCACTTCTGCAGCGGCGCGAACACGGAGATGGTGTGCGCGCCCGATGCCCGCGAGAAGGTCGACGAGTTGTGGGTGCTGATCCCGAACTCGGCGTTGCCCGCGTCCACGATGGTGTCCACGGCGGTGTTGTTGTACGGCAGGATCTCGACGTCGAGTCCGGCCTCCTCGAACCAGCCGCGCTGCTGCGCCACGAACAATCCCGTGTGGTTGGTGTTCGGGGACCAGTCGAGCGCGAATCGGATGGTGCCGTCCGAACCGGCGCCCGAACCGCACGCGGTGATCGCCGACGACGCGACGACCGCGGCGGCGAGCGCGGTGAGGAGGCGGCGCGCGCGGGCGCTCATGCGGGCGCTCATGCGGCGGGCCACGGTTGCGGGTTCAGCGCGGTGTCCCAGAACAGAAGCTCGAACCGGGTGGCGACGGTGAACGCCGTGGCCATCGCGGCCCGCTCCCGCTCGCCGGCGTGCGCCGCGGCCTCGTCCACGAGTTCCCTTGCCCGCGAGGCGGATTCCTGGAACTCCGGGGCGTCGTAGGTGGTCACCCACTGCGCGTAGGGGTGGTTCGGGTCGGCGGCGAGCACCTGGGCGGCACTCGCGGCCAGGGCCCGGCCGACTTCCGCGTAGATCCAGAAGCAGGGCAAGGCCGCGGCCGCGCCGACCGCATACGACTCGGTCGCGGCGACGGCCGTCAGGTAGGACACGTACCCCAGGCACGCCGGCGACGGCTCGGGTTCGCCCTCACGCGGAGGCAGCTGGCCGCCGTTGAGCAGGTCGCCGTGGAGCGCCGACTCGACGGTGGCCGCGGTGGCCGACGAGTTCGCCCAGAACCCCGCGGTCTGCGGGTCGGGGGATTTCGACGCCAGGATGGCGAGGGCCTTCGCGTACCCGGCCAGGTACAGCGAGTCCTGCTCCATGTAGGTGCGGAACACCTCGAGTGGCAGCGTCCCGTCGCCGAGCCGCCGCAGGAACTCGAGGTCGTCGATCGCCGTCCGCAACCTCTTCGTCTCCTCCCAGAGGTGGTCGGAGAATCGGCCGGAGACCGGCACGTGCGCATGCACAGACATGACATCCCTTCGTCAGCATTACCTGGACAGGTTCTCGGGTCTCATCTCAGCCCCGCGTCGCGGAGCACCCCGTGTCAGAACGCAGCCACAGTAGCAGGAGTGGGGGTCGCAGTGGGACGCCTGTGCCACGACCATGTCCCGGCCTGTTGACCAGCTGGTTTGCGCGTTGATGCGGTGTTCGTTGTATTCTTCACGGCGTTGTTCGTACGGCCGTCACGGTGGCCGGAAGAGCGGCACGGCAGGTTGCCCGAGCGGCCAAAGGGAGCGGATTGTAAATCCGTCGCGCAAGCTACATAGGTTCGAATCCTATACCTGCCACAGCGTGGTCCATTCTCGCGAAACTGCTCTACAGACGGTCTCCGACCAGCGATTTGTCTAGCGCAGACGCGAGTGTGTAACCTCGTTAAGGCTCTCGGGCACAACCGCCCGGGGCACGCCCCCTTAGCTCAGTCGGCAGAGCGTTTCCATGGTAAGGAAAAGGTCGACGGTTCGATTCCGTCAGGGGGCTCGCTGGACGAGAAGTCCGCGGGGCGGTGTAGCTCAGCTGGTTAGAGCGCACGACTCATAATCGTGAGGTCGAGGGATCGAGTCCCTCCACCGCTACACATCGGGTCCGACCGGAACCGAGCGCAAGGGTCGCAAGCCCTGAGGGAACTTCCGAACCCGACCACGTACCACCCGAAAGAAGGCAATCAAGTGGCCTCCTCAACAGATGTTCGCCCCAAGATCACCTTGGCCTGCGAGGTGTGCAAGCACCGTAACTACATCACGAAGAAGAACCGCCGCAACGATCCCGATCGCCTCGAGATCAAGAAGTTCTGCCCGAACTGCGGCAAGCATCAGGGGCACAAGGAATCGCGCTGACGCTGTCGTCGGCCGTTTCGAAGTACCACCAGCAGCGGGCTGCCTCTCGATGAGGCAGCCCGTCTTGCTGTGTCGGCCGAAGGAGTAGAGCTCAATGTCACAGGTAAGCGGAGCCGAGATCCAGGATCGTCCGGACGAGGCGTCGAACGGTGGCGCGAAGCCGACCCCCGACGAGATCGCCGCCCACACCCAGAGCCTTGTCGGCTTCCATTACACGGTCGACGACTATTACGAGATCGGCCGCGAGGAGATCCGTAAGCACGCGATGGCGGTGCAGGATGCGCACCCGACCCACTGGAGCGAGGAGGGCGCCCGGGCCTTCGGTCACGACCGCCTGATCGCCGCGCCGACCTATGTGTCGGTGCTCGGGATCATCGCCCAGCGCAAGCTCTTCGAAGACGTCGTCACCGGCTACGACATGTGGCAGATCATGCAGACCGACCAGCGGCTGGTCTACCACCAGCCGATGAAGGTCGGGGACCGCCTGATCTGCGACGTCTCGCTCGAGTCGTTCCGGCACGTGAGCAGTCCCGAGATGATCGACCTGATGGTCACCAAGAACGTCATCTGGAACCAGCACGACGAGCCGGTCATGACCACGTGGACCTCCCTGGCCGCGCGTCCCGGCATGGACGTCGACCCGGAACTCGAGGCGTCCCTCGACCACGTGATGATCAAGGTCGACGCCATCGGCGAATCCGGGCACACCGTCGAGCCGAAGGCGGGTCGCTACGACCTCCCCGACCCGACGCAGTCGCCGGGCGCCTTCGGTGCCGTCGACTTCGACACGCTCACGGTGGGTCAGGAACTCACGCCCAAGCGCTACCTGCTGACGCGCGGCAATCTCGCGAACTATGCGGGCGTGGCCGGCGACCCCAACCCGATCCACTTCTCCGACCACGTCGTGAACGCGGCCGGCATGGACGACGTCGTCGCGCACGGCATGCAGACGATGGGGCTCGGCGCGAGCTTCGTCTCCGAGTTCATCGGTGACCCGGCGGCTTTCTGCGAGTACAACGTGCGCTTCACCAGCCCGGTGTACGTCCCGGCCGACGACAGCGCGGCCGTCGACTTCACCGGCAAGGTGAAGTCGCTCGATCCCGCGACCCGCCGCGGGACCATCGCCATCACCGCCAAGCAGGGCGATCGCCGCATCTTCGGACGCGCGCAGGCCGTCATCCAGTTCAACTGATCGACCGGTCGCGAGCCGTTCGGGCGGCTCACGGGCGGGTGGCGTGTACGGTCGTCGGGGGAGCGGAGGCGAGCCCGTTTTGGGTCCACCGCCCCGGTGATCTACACTGAAGTGTCTGATTGATTCAGACTTGCGCGCTACCCATAGGGTGGCGCGTTGGTTTTGTCGGCGACGAAACGTCGACGGGCCGCGAGGCCGGATCGAGAAGGACGGCAACGCCGACCACTCCGGTGGCGGGCGTCGCAAAGGGGCGTAGCTCAATTGGCAGAGCAGCGGTCTCCAAAACCGCAGGTTGCAGGTTCAAGTCCTGTCGCCCCTGCCCTGGTGAAGGGCACACGCTGACGAGAGGACCGCGAAGTTGAGCAAGCGAGACCGGGCCGCCCGCGCCAAAGACGCCGCAGAGGGTTCTGCGGCCGATTCGGCCGCGGCTGAGCTCGACGGTCGCGACGAGGCCATCGACGCGGGTACGGACGACGACACGTCGACCGGAACCGCGAAGGAGCTGCGTCCGTCCGGTAAGCGCTCGGCTCGCGGACGTCGCTCGGCGGCGGGTGCAACCGACGGTGACGCCGACTCCGACACGGGGTCCGTCGCCGTCAAGGAACGCAAGACCAAGAAGAAGGCGTCTGCCGAGGAGAGCCGGAATCCGTTCGTACGGATCTGGGTCTTCCTGACGCAGGTCGTCGCCGAGCTGAAGAAGGTCATCTGGCCTACGCGGCGCGAGATGATCACCTACACGATCGTCGTGCTCGTGTTCGTCATCGTGATGACCGCGTTCATTGCCGGCCTCGACCTCGCCTTCGCCAAGGGCGTGCTCTGGTTGTTCGGCTGACCCACGCGGTGGGCTCGGCCGGCGACGAGGAATACGACCGCCAGATGAACCATAAGGAGCGTGGGCTGCAGTGAGCACCCCGGAGAACGAACTCGCCTCGACCGATTCCGTCGACGTGGCTGCTGCCGACGTCGACGCTGTCGACGCGGCCGTGACCGACGCGGTGGACACCGAGGGTGACGCGGTCGCCGACGACGCGGTCGTCGAGGGTGACGAGGCCCCCGCCGAGGACACCGTCTCCGAGGATGCCGACGAGGCCGCGGTTGACGAGGCCGCCGCCGACGAGGCCCCTGTCGACGAGGCCCCTGTCGAAGAGGCCGAGGTCGAAGCGGTTGAGGTCGATCCGGTCGAGGAACTGCGCAAGCAGCTCCGGCGCGCGCCCGGCGACTGGTACGTGATCCACAGCTACGCCGGTTACGAGAACAAGGTCAAGGCCAACCTCGAGACCCGCGTGCAGAACCTCGACGTCGGCGACTACATCTTCCAGGTCGAGGTGCCGACCGAAGAGGTCACCGAGATCAAGAACGGCCAGCCCAAGAAGGTCAACCGCAAGGTGCTGCCGGGCTACATCCTCGTCCGCATGGAGCTCAACGACGAGTCGTGGGGCGCCGTGCGCAACACGCCGGGTGTCACCGGCTTCGTCGGGATGACCAGCAAGCCGTCGCCGCTCTCGCTCAACGAGGTGCTGCAGTTCCTGATGCCGCGGACCGAGGCCAAGAAGCCCGCCGCGTCGCGCGGTGCCGCCGCCGAGGGCGTCGAGGCCGCAGCTGCCGCCGCGTCGAACGTCATCGAGGTCGACTTCGAGGTCGGCGAGTCGGTCACCGTCATGGACGGCCCGTTCGCCACGCTGCCCGCGTCGATCAGCGAGGTCAACGCCGAGCAGCGCAAGGTCAAGGTCCTCGTGTCGATCTTCGGTCGCGAGACGCCGGTCGAGCTCGGGTTCAACCAGGTCGAGAAGATCTAGGGCCGGACCACCAACCCAGAACTTTCACGTCTCCAGCGGGCGTGAATTCGCAAGGAAACAAGCAAGGAACAGAAGATGCCTCCCAAGAAGAAGAAGCTCGCCGGGATCATCAAGCTCCAGATCTCGGCAGGCCAGGCCAACCCGGCCCCGCCCGTGGGTCCGGCGCTCGGTCAGCACGGCGTGAACATCATGGAGTTCTGCAAGGCGTACAACGCGGCGACCGAGTCGCAGCGCGGCAACGTCATCCCGGTCGAGATCTTCGTGTACGAAGATCGCTCCTTCGACTTCAAGTTGAAGACCCCGCCGGCTGCGAAGCTCCTGCTGAAGGCCGCCGGCCTGCAGAAGGGCTCCGGCGAGCCCCACACCAACAAGGTCGGCAAGGTGAGCATGGACCAGGTCCGTGAGATCGCCAAGACCAAGGCCGAAGACCTGAACGCCAATGACATCGACCAGGCCGCGAAGATCATCGCCGGTACTGCTCGGTCCATGGGCATCACCGTCGAGTGAGCTTGCGATCTCGCGCTCTCGACACCGTCGAAGGCTGACAGACCTCATCATCACCGTGGGAGGGCCGGCTCGGCCCGCACCACACACCCCGCCGACTGACGGCGGAGAAGGAACAGAGCAATGAGCAAGAAGAGCAAGGCCTACGCGGCCGCGGCCGAGAAGGTCGACAAGACCAAGCTGTACAGCCCGCTGGAGGCTGTGGAGCTGGCCAAGGACACGTCGTCGAAGAACACCGACGCGACCGTCGAGGTCGCGATCCGGCTGGGCGTCGACCCCCGTAAGGCAGACCAGATGGTTCGAGGCACCGTCAATCTGCCGCACGGCACCGGTAAGACTGCCCGCGTGATCGTGTTCGCCGCCGGCGACAAGGCCGCCGAGGCCACCGCCGCCGGTGCCGACGAGGTCGGCGCCGAGGATCTGATCGAGCGCATCCAGGGCGGTTGGCTGGACTTCGACGCCGCGATCGCCACCCCGGATCAGATGGCCAAGGTCGGCCGTATCGCGCGTGTCCTCGGACCCCGCGGCCTGATGCCGAACCCGAAGACGGGCACCGTGACCACCGACGTCACCAAGGCCGTCAACGACATCAAGGGCGGCAAGATCAACTTCCGCGTCGACAAGGCTGCGAACCTGCACTTCGTCATCGGCAAGGCCTCGTTCGACCCGGCCAAGCTGGCCGAGAACTACGGCGCTGCCTACGACGAGATCATGCGCGCCAAGCCGTCGGCCGCCAAGGGCCGCTACATCAAGAAGGTCACCGTCTCCACGACGACGGGCCCGGGCATCCCGGTCGACCCGGCGGTCACCCGCAACTTCGCGGAGGCACCGCAGGCCTGATCTGATCAGGCGCACTGACACCCACGAGGGGCCCGGCATTCCGATGCCGGGCCCCTCGTGTTGTGTGCAATCACGCGTGGTCAGCGAGTATGCGTGCGAGTGCTGCTTCGACCGGGGTCAGCGGTGGGGTGGTGAGGTGCTCCGGCGGTGTTCGCGGATGGACGAGTTCGCGGTAGGCGAGTTCGAGGCGCCGGCCGCGGTCGCCGTAGCCGACGGCGTCGGGGCGCGACTGGTCGCCGGACCGGGTGGCAGGTCCGTGGATCTCGTTGCGCACGGTGTTCAGGTGTTGTGCGAACCGCCGGGGTATGTCGGGTCGGCGGTTGATGTGTTCGGGGTTGGGCGGTGCGCCGGGTTCGGCGTTCAACCGCCACAGGCAGCGGCCTTCGTCGGGGCCGGATCGGGCGATGCGGGTGGTGTATTGGCCGGGTTGGTCGCCGACCATGCGGTTGTGACGGGGACAGGCCGGGGCGAGGTCGTCGATGTCGGTGAGACCGCCCTTGGCCCAGTCTCGTTCGGCGTGATGAAGCTCGACGTGGGTGGCGGGTTGATCGCACCCGGGTGCCGAACACACTTCCCCGTCGGGACGGGCGAAGGAGACGAGGCGTTGTTCGCGGGTGGCCAGGCGTTTGCCCCGTCCGAAGTGCAGGGGGACGGTGGTGGCGTCTTTGAAGATCGCGAGCCAGGGTTGCATGTCGGCGGCCATCGTGATCAAGTCCCGGATGGGCAGCAGGGTGCCGGTGGCGGTGGTGGCGAGTCCGGCTTCGCGGATGAGGTCGTTGAGGTCGGCTTTGATGATCAGTTGCACGGGTAGCCCTCGGTGCGAGGTGCCGAGTGTTCCGTCGGCGAAGCCTGCGGCGAGTGCGGCATCGAGGGCGTCGTGATTGGTCTGGGCGAGGGTGCGTTGGTCGCGGTCGGCTGCGGCGGTCAGGGCGTCGGGGTCGGCGGCACCGGCCGGGCCTTGGGGCGAGGCGGGGTCGTCGGGGTTGTTGAGTCCGGGTTTGCCCCACACGGCGAACATCATGGTGAGCCGGGCGGCGAGTGCGGGGGTCAGGGTGCCGGAGATCTTGGCGGTGCCATCGGCGCGTTGCCGACCGATCCACAGGCCGCGGCGTCGTTTCTGGTCGGTGTCGTCGGCCAGTGTGCCGTCGGGATCGAGGTGGGCGAGCAGCCGCGAGCCGAGCTGGGTGATCTCGGCAGGCGTGTGGGCTTCGGCGATCTCGGCCATCTGCCGCTCAGCGGCGACCTGTACATCGTGGTCGATGGTGCCGGGGATGCGGTCGAGGACGTCGAGGGTGGCTTGTACGTGGGCGGTGCCGACTGTGCCTTGTGCGAAAGCTTCGGCGAGGCAGGGGTATTCGGGTGGGAGGACCTCGCCGCCGAGGCTGGTCCGGTGGGCGGTGGCGCCCATCTGCTTACGGCGGCGCAGCGGGTTCGAGACTCGTAGCCGGTGGGTCATGTACTGCATGAGGGTGCGGCAGCCGGCCTTGCGGGGTAGGTCGCGGGCCTCGACCTGATCGATCTGCCGGTCTCCGGCGACGGTCAGACGCGCGATCGCGCGCTCGGTCTCCGCGGCCACGTCGGCGAGTTCGGCATCGGTACACGGCGACAGGTCCACGGTCTGCAACTCACCGAGGATGCGGTGCAGGTCGGCCACCAACTCGAGGGCGCGCGGTCGCCGCGCCGCTTGTTCGTCAGACATGGTCACCCCCGAGAACCGTTGCCGCGAATGTACGTTCGAGTGTACACCGTTGCGAGCGCGTTGCAAGCCAAAACTGATGTTGTGCAACGCTATTCGGAGCCGGTAACTTGTCGGTGCCTCGTGGTAGGGGGTCCACCGACTACTCCGTGGGGCGGCGGCATGACGATCGCCGCGGCCCCACGTGTTCAACGGGGCGTCCCGCGACTCACTCCAGCCAGTTGTTGCCCCCGAGGTCCAGTTGCGCGACATCCAGGGACGGGGTGATACCGGATTCCGGTGCGAGGCCGTGGTTCTCGAGAACGCCGCGCATGATCTCGGCGGCGTCGATGTTGAGTGGGCTCGACACCCACATCGCGTACGGCAGGTTCACGAAGCGGTTCTCGCGCACGGCCTTCAGGTTCCGGCTCGCGGGATTCGATCGCAGGGCGGCGATCTTCTCGTCGACCGACTGGCCGGGATAGTCGACGAACACTATGACGTCGGGGTCCGCGGTGGTGAGGCGTTCCCAGCTCACGGCGGTCCAGGTGTCCTCGATGTCCTCGGTCGCGTTGCGCGCGCCCGCGGCGTCGATGATGCCCTGCGGGCCGCCGAAGGATCCGGAGGAAAAGATGGTGTCGGAGACGCTGTCGAAGACGAACACGGTCGGTTTCGCGGCGGGTTGTGGTGCGGCGCGCAGCTTCTCGAGGCGGTCGGCCACCTCGTCGGCCGCGGCGGCGCCCTGCTCGGGATTGCCGGTGAGGGTGCCGATGTTGCGCAGATCGGTGTCGAGCGCGACCCACGGGTACATGGTGCCGCGCTGCGCCTCGCCCTCGGTCTGCCGGCACGCCTCGGACAACTGGTACACGTCGATGCCGTGTCCGGCGAGGATCTCGGGTGTGATCCCGCGCGACTCGCTCATGCCGTAGTTGTATCCGGCATACAGCACTTGGGGTTTCGCCGCGACGATGTTCTCGAGGGTGGGACGTTCGGTCGCGACCTCGTTCAGCGTGTCGACCTGGGGTCCGTACTCCAGCCGCAGGACGTCCTTGTCCCGGGCGAGCGCGCTGACCGCCACCATGTTGTCACGGGCACCCGCGGCGAGTGCGATCGCGATCATGCCGCCGTCGTTGACGAACAACCGGTCGAGGGGTTGCGGGTAAGCGACGTCGGCTCCGCAATTCGATATGGCGACAGTGCTTTCCGACGCCACAGTGCTGTCGGCACCGCAGGCGGTGGCAGTTCCCAGCGTCAGAGCCGCCGCCACGATGGCGACGGTCGGGTGGACTCGGGACGTACGTATGGTCAAAGGATGTCCTCTCACGGGATGTCTTTCGTCAGAGTGCTGGGGGCGGGTGTGGTGGTGGGAGTGTTCAGGAGCAGATGGGGCAGGTCCGTCGATGGATGGTCGACGACGGTGCCGGACACCTCGAAGACGTCGGCCAGCAGAGCCGGCGTCAGCACCTCGACCGGTGGCCCGTGCACGATGACACCGCCGTCGGAAACCACTGCGACGGAGTCGAAGTGACGCAACACGAGGTCGAGGTCGTGCATCGCCGCGACCACGGTGGCGTCGAGCTCGTCGAGAACCTCCATCAGTCGTAGTCGCCAGGCGGCGTCCAGGTGATTGGTGGGTTCGTCGAGCACCAGGATCGGGGTCTGCTGAGCGAGCGCGCGGGCGAGGACGACGCGGTGCCGTTCGCCGCCGGACAGCTGGGTGCACGAGCGGGTGCCCCAGCCGTCGAGCCCGACCTGGATCAACGCGCGATCGACCACCGTCTTGTCGTCGGAACTCCCGGTGGACCAGGCCGACCGGTACGGGGTCCGGCCGAGGCCGACCGCCTCGGCGACCGTCAGCTCCGCGGAGGGCTGTTCCTCCTGGCCGACCACCGCCATCGACATGGCGCGGCGTCGGGAGGGGATGTGGTGGAGGTCGTCTCCGTTCACCTCGACGGTGCCGGCGACTGGTCGTTCGAGACCGCACAGCGTGCGCAGCAGGGTGGTCTTGCCGGAACCGTTGGGCCCGACGATGGCCAGTCGGGTGCCGGCGGGGACCGCGAGATCGACATCCCGCAGTACGACGCGGCCACCGCGACGGCACGCAAGCGCGTTCGCGCGCAACGACATCGACGATGCGCGGGCGGGGTCGGTCACGAGCCACCCCCGAACACGTATTGGCGTCGTCCCATGAGGAACAGGAAGATCGGCGCCCCGATCAGTCCGGTCACGATGCCCAGCGGCATCTCGCGCGGTGCGGCCGCCACCCGCGAGATGACGTCGACCCACACCAGGAAGAGCGCACCGCCGCAGACCGCCACCGGCAACATCGCGCGGTGGGTGGCGCCGACCAGGAGTCGCGCCGCGTGCGGGACGATGAGACCGACGAAGCCGATGCCGCCCGCCACCGCGACGAGCACGCCGACCAGGAGACCCTGGACACCGAACAGCGCGTTGCGCATCGCGCGTACCGGCACGCCCAGCGACGTCGCGGTGTCGGTGCCGGCCGCGTAGGCATCGAGCCAGGAGTGGATGGCGAGCATGGCCACGACGGTGACCAGCACGACCGCCCCGGCGATCTGCACTTTCGCCCAGGTGGCGCCCGCGACGCTGCCGAGCATCCAGAACATCACGTTGTCGGCGGCGTGCGGGTCGGCGGCGGTGAACACCAGCAGCGACGACAACGCCATGAACGCCGAGGACAACACCACCCCGGACAGGATGAGTCGCAGCGCGGTCAGCCCGCCCTGGGCGCGGGCCACCAGGTACACCGTGACGGTGGCGGCCAGCGCGCCGAGCAGCGCCCCGCCGGACAGCGCCCAGACGCCCAGTCCCGCGAGCACGCCGAGGGTCATCACCGCGGTGGCCCCGACCGCCGCGCCGGCGGACACACCCAGCAGGTACGGCTCGGCCAGTGGGTTGCGGACCAGGGCCTGCATGAGTGCGCCGGCCAGCGCCAGCCCGGCTCCGACCAGCGCGGCCAGCACGGACCGGGGCAACCGGAGATCCCAGATGATGACGGCGTGCGCGGAGTCGAGCTCAGCCCCGGTCATCCGGCCGACGACGGTGTGCCACACGTCGCCGACGGGGATGGTCTCCGCGCCGAAAGCGGTGGCCAGGGCGATGCTGAGGAGGGTGAGGACGAACAATACTGCGGCTAGCGGCGTCGACGGGAGTCGCCGGACCGACGGGGCGGTCGCGCTCTCGGTCGTGCCGTCGGTACGACGGGACACGGGTGGTACTGCCTATCGGTCTGGGTATCTGTGCGCGAGATACACAATGGACTCGAGCGAGAACGGCCGGTAATCGGACTCGGGATCGTGGCGCCGGCGCCTTCCCGGGTCGCCCCGGTGTCCGCGCCGAATCCGTCTCCCATACCGTTGCGCGCCAGTCCCGGATTCACACCGGGTTCCCTGACACCCACGTGTGCGGGTGTGACCGTTCTCGGCGCTCACGCTATCAACATCGACCGCCGACCGAACGCGCGGTCGGCCGGCGCAGCCCGGACAGCCGGCACGCGAGCACCTACGCTGGGTGCCGACGATCGATGAACCCGACGCGGAAACGGTGAACCGATGGACGTACGAGACACGAAACTGGCCATCATCGGGGCGGGTGCGGTGGGCACCGCGATCGCCTACTCATCCCTCATCCGAGGTGTCGCACGGACCATCGCCCTCCTCGACATCAACGCCGCCAAGGTGACCGCCGAGGTGCTCGACATGTCCCACGGCCTCGAGTTCGTGCCCCGCGCGGACATCATCGGATCCGACGACGTGTCGGTGTGCGCGGACGCTGACGTCGTCGTGTTCACCGCCGGCGCGAAGCAGAAGCCAGGGCAGTCGCGCCTCGAATTGGCCGAGGCCACAATCGGTCTCACACGAGCCATCCTCCCCGGGGTGCTGGCGGTGGCCCCGACCGCGATCTATGTGATGGTCACCAATCCCGTCGACATCGTCACCTACGCCGCCCAGGAGATCAGCGGGCTGTCACCGCACCAGGTCTTCGGGTCGGGCACGGTGCTGGACTCGTCCCGCCTGCGGTTCCTGATCGCGCAGCACTGCGGGGTCGCGGTGCAGAGCGTGCACTCCTACATCGTCGGCGAACACGGCGACAGCGAGATCCCGCTGTGGAGTTCGGCGTCGATCGGGGGCGTGCCGCTCACCTCGTGGACGCCGCTGCCCGGCCGTCCGGCGATGGACGCCGTTGCGCGCGAACGTATTCACCACGAAGTCGTACATGCCGCGTACACCATCATCGAGGGCAAGGGGGCGACGAACTACGCGATCGGTCTGGCCTCGACGCGCATCGTCGAGGCGATCCTGAACAACGAACACCGGGTGCTGCCGGTGTCGACGAGGGCGAACGGCATCGAGGGGCTCGACGGCGTGTGCCTCTCGCTGCCGACCGTCGTCGACCGCGGTGGTGCGCAAACCCGGCTCGATGTCCCGCTGTCGGACTCCGAGCGGGCGGGCCTCCTCGCCTCGGCGGAAACGCTGCGCGGGATGCAGGCGCGGTTCGGGTTCTGACGTCACACGGGGACGGTCCCGCGCAAGAACTCGAGCTGATCGGCGACCACCCGCTCGAAGTCGTCGCCGACGTAGATGTCGAAATGTCCTGCCGGATAACGAATTACCCGTGCTGCCGGGGCGCGGCGGGCGTGCCGGGCAGTCGGTCCGGCCGGCGCCACGGTGTCGTCGTCGCAGATGCACACGAGCGTGGGGCAGGTCAGCTTTCGCAATGCCCGACCAGGCGTGTGCAGCGGGATCGTCAGCCCGATCCGGGCGGCGACCTCGTTGGTGAACTCCAGGTCGTCGGGCACCAGCGGCAAGTATCCCGACACCGCGTCGGGTGCCGTCATCAGGGCGGCCGAGCCGGACGCACCGGCGAGGCCGACGGTGACCGGCGGACGGCCCAGTGCCGAACCTGCAAGATCCGCGAGTGCGCGCACGGTCACCTTCGCCCCGGACACCACGCCCAGGGCGGCGGTGGAGGCTACTCCACTGGTGAAGGGGCACTGGGAGATCACCGCGGCCACCCGGCCGTCGCGTTCGCCCGCGACGAGGACGTGTCCGCCGCCGAAGGAGGTGCCCCACAGCACTATCCGTGAGGTGTCGACACCGCTGAGTGTTCGGGCGAAGGCGATTGCCGCGGCCCAGTCGTCGAGTTGGCGGCGGATGGACAGCAGCTGTCTCGGTTCGCCATCGCTGTCACCGAAGTGGCGGTAGTCGAACACCAGGCACGAGTATCCCGCAGCGGCGAAGCGCTCGGCGAACGCGTCCAGGCGCATCCGCCGGACCGCACCGAGCCCGTGTGCCATCACGATGACCGGCGCCGGAGTGGTTCCCTCGGGCCGGTACCACCAGGCCCGGCATGTCGTCCCGGACGAATCGAACTCGACGTCGTTCCTGATCATCGTTTCCCCGCTGTCGGTGGTTGCCTGGCCAGGACCGTACCAATACGCGTTGTCGAATGACAGGCTCGCCGAAGGCTGGGGAAAGCGAGATGGAACCCGGCGTCGACGCTGTTAGCGTCTGCCGTCGTGAAGAGATTGATAGCGGGGGCGTTGATCGCCGGAACAGCAGTATTCGGATTGACTGTGGGCGCGGGTGATTCCGACGCCAAGATCAAGCCGGGCAACTACAAACAGCAGCAACTCATCTACGGATTCGTTCCGATGCCGGAGTCGAATGCGCGGGTCATCGGCAACGGCATGTACACCGACTACTACGGGATCGGGCCGTGGAATCTGCAGCGTCAGCAGATCCAGCAGACTCCACACGGCGGCGTCGTGGCGCACACTGCGGACCCGGTGATGCAGTGGTTCCCGCGTACGGAGTTTCGGCGCACCAAGAACGGATATGTCGGCACGATGTACAGCTGGGGCGTCCCGCTCGGCAGTGCGCTGCTGAAGGAACAGCCGCGTCGCTGACCCCGCGCCTTCCGATGCCGGACCAATCTTCGCGTCGCATGCGCTTTTCGCCGGCCGGAACCCGTAGTGTCACCTCGTCACGTTGAGGTGTCGGGGGACACTACGAAGAAGGTCAAGCACGATGCGTTGCTCGCGAAAGATGGTTCTCGGATTTCTGGCCGCGGCGTCGATGACGGTCGCTCCGCTGATGGTGGCGGCACCCGCCGCGGCGGCAACCGACTACGCCAATTGCACCGAACTGCGCGGCGACTACCCGCACGGTGTCGGCAAGACCGGCGCCGTCGACTCGACGTCGGGTACGCCGGTCACGACGTTCACCGTCGACGACGAACTGTACGAGGCGAACTCCGAGAGCGACCGCGACGGGGACGGCATCGCCTGCGAGAAGCACTGAGCGTGCGTCACACTGGGTGACGTGTTCACCCAGGTCGAGGACGAGAACCGCCGGTTGCTCCGTGCGCGCGACGCCATCGACCTCTCCTACGCCGACGACCTCGACATCGCAACGCTCGCCCGCATCGCGCTGATGTCGCCGTCGCACTTCATCCGCCGGTTCCGGGCCGTGTTCGGGGAGACGCCGCACCGCTACCTGCAGCGTCGGCGCATCGAGCGAGCCTGTGCCCTCCTTCGGACCACCGACGTCCCGGTGCTCGACGTCGCGTTGCTGGTCGGCTACGACAGTCCTGGCACGTTCGGCCGGACGTTCAGCCGAATCGTCTGCTGTAGTCCCACGGCCTACCGGCAGCGTGTCGCTCCGATTCCCGTTCCCGGTTGCTTCGTGCGCCGGTGGACCAGGCCGAGCGATGCTGCCACCGGGGTCCCGCGAGCGGCCGAAGTGAGCGATTTCGGAGAAGCGCCGACCGGGCCGCCGGTCGTATCGTCGGGCGCATGATCAACGGCATCGGTATCCATTCCGTCTACGTCCTCGATCAGGACGTCGCACTCGACTTCTACGTCGGCACACTCGGTTTCACGGTCGACACCGACGTCGACATGGGTTTCATGCGGTGGTTGACGATCGCGCCGCCCGGTCAACCCGACCGGCTCATCCTGCTCGAGAAGCCCGGGCCGCCCGCGCTTTCCGACGAGACCGCCGCGAAGATCCGCGACCTCGTGACGCAGGGGGCGATGCCGGTGACGATCCTGTCGACCGACGATTGTCGCGGCACCCACGCGGCGCTCGTCGCACGCGGCGTCGAGTTCACCCAGGACCCCGAAGACCAGCCCTACGGCACCGATTGTGCGTTCCGGGATCCGTTCGGGAACCAGCTGCGGATGACCCAGCGGGCGACCGCGGACCGGCCGGTCGCAGACGCCGACATCGCGCGGTGGGCCCCACCGGACAGCTGACCAGTCCAGGGCCATGGGTCGGATGCGAGCAACGATCCGGCCGCGACCGGAGTAGGCGTTAGATTCGTGCCCATGGCGGTCCGACTCGACAAGTACCTGAGCAGCAACCACCCGGACATCGCGATCGCGGCGGCGTTGCTGTTCCTGGCCGGGCTGGTCGACGCCATCGCGTTCGTCGTGCTCAAGGGCAGCTTCGTCGCGTTCATGTCCGGCAATTCGACGATCCTGGGAGCGTCGACGGCCGCGGGCGGGTGGTCGACGATCGCGGTCGTCGCCGGACTCGTCGCGGCCTTCTTCGGCGGGGCCGTGGGCGGCGCGGCACTCGGCCGCTGGGGCGGACAGCACTCGCCGGTCTGGGTTCTCGTAGCCGTGACGGTGACGCTTCTCGCCGGCACCGTTGTCGCGCTGACCGCGTCGCCGACGGCCGGGATGATCGTGGTGGCGACGGCGACCGGAGCGATCAACTCGGCGCTGTCCCACACATCGGCGGTGCCGGGCGGCTTGACGTACGTGACCGGCACGCTGGTGAAGTCCGCGCACGAGCTGGTCGCCTCGCTGGGTACCGATCGACCGTGGGCGTGGCTGGCGGTGTTCTGGATGTGGCCGGTGTTCGTCCTGGGCGCGGTGTGCGGCGGTTTCGCAGAACGTCACTGGGGTGTCGCCGGGTTGTGGGCCGGGGTCGCGATCGCCGCCTGCACCCTCCTCCTGCGGGTTGCCGAGACGTTGTCTCGGGGCAATTCGCGCTCAGATGGAACCGAACGGGCCGCTGGATAGTCTGAGTTACATGCGCGACGACAAGCTGCTCACCCGGATCTCCGCCCTTCTCCGTCAAGCGGAGAACACCGACAACGAGCACGAGGCCGAGACCTTCATGCAGGCCGCCCAGCGGCTCGCGACGGCGTCGTCGATCGACCTGGCGGTGGCGCGTGCCCACGACCCCGCGGCGCGCAAGAAGGTCACCCCGATCAGTCGCCAGATCGCGATCGGCGAGCCCGGCAAACGCGGACTGCGGACCTATGTGCAGCTCTTCGTCGCCATCACCGCCGCCAACGACGTGACCGTCGACGTGGCGAGCAACTCGACCTTCGTGCTCGCCTACGGGTACGAAGCCGACATCGACGCCTGCGAGGCCCTCTACACGTCGCTGATCGTGCAGATGGTCGCGGCCAGCGACGCCTATCTGCGGTCGGGGGCGTACAAGGGCGAGACCTTCGCGCGGGTCGTCACCCGGGGGAGCGGGTGGCGTGCCCGGCGGGTGATCGAGGAGAAACCACTGTCACCGATCACCGCGCGGCTCAACTTCCAGTCGGCGTTCGCCGAACGCATCGGCAAGCGTCTCGCCGAGGCCCGCGACGCCGCGCGTGCGGAGGCCCTGGCCGCCGAACGCGACTCCGGGGAGACCACGCGCTCGACGGCGGTCGCGTTGCGCAACAAGGAGATCGAGGTCACCGACTTCTACCGGACGGAGTCGAGTGCCCGCGGGACGTGGCGTCCGTCGAGCGCCTCGGCCGGCTACTCGGAGGCCGCACGCCGCGCCGGCGACCGCGCGGGACGTCGCGCGAAGATCGGCGGTGACCGCGAGTTCGGCGGTGCGCGTGGTGCTTTGGAGGGTTAGGGCTCCACGCGCGTGGGTGGGGCGTCGACCGGACCCCCGGGCGGCCGGTCGTACCAGGATGCAGACGGGTGCGGGACGAACGGTGTCGGTGTGCCGGCCCACCGCCGCACCCACCGGCCCAGACGACCCTCGTCCGTTGCCACGGCGTGCACGACGATGGCGGTGACGACGAGGATGAGTGCGAACACGAACAGCCAGCTGATCGCGACGAAGACGACACCGAGGGTGCCGTAACTGCGGATGGTGCCCGCCGCGAGCGTCGGCAGTGCGACGCGACTGCCGGCGAGCAGGGCGGTGATGAGGATGCCGGTACCGAGGCCGTTGAGGACGAGCAGCCTCATCGGTACCTGCGACGACACCAGGAGCCGCGGGATCGCGGTGAAGGTGACCGACCAGATCAACAGGGTCACGGCGACGATGAGCCCGATTCCCAGGACGCCCCGATCGCCGATGTGCATGCCGAACAGCGAGGTGGCCTCCACTCCGGTGGACAGACCCTGCACGGTGACCGCGGCGGGGATGAGGAAGACGACGACGACCCATCGCCAGAAGCTGCTCCACGGCAGTTTGGCGACGTCCCAGATCGACACATACATTCGGCCGAGGGCACGGGACAGGGAGGTGGCGCCGGCGATGGTCATCAGCGCACCGACGATGCCGAAGGTCGTCGCCGAGGTCGGGTCGTCGATCGTGGGCGTGTCGAGACTGCTGACGGGGATACCGAGCTGGGTGAGTGCGTCGTCGACGACGCTGGCGCCCGGCAGGGTGAGCACCAGGATCACGACCGGGAGGATCGAGGTGAAGGCCTGCGCGGCCAGGGTCATCGACCGGTCCGTGAGATTGCCCCGAGCCATGTCGATGACGATGCGGAGCATCAGGGAGGCGCCGGGCAGCCGCATCACGCGCTCGCGTACGGCATCGAGGTCGGGACGGCGCATGAAGTCTCCCATCGGCTCCGGGGTCTCTCATCATCGGCGATGCCGTGAGTGAACGAGACACCGGGCGCGCACGATTCTATGAGGCCGAGCACCTCGTGCATCGCCTGTTCGACAACGTGTCGTCGTCACGGACGGTGCAACTCGCCGGCACCGAGGTCACCCTCCCCGCGGAGGCGCGCTTCGCCTCGATCGACGCCGTCGACGACTACGTGGGCCGCGTGCTCGCGCTACCGGGTGTGCGGTCGAGTTTCGAGCGCGCGTCGCATCCGGTGTCGGTCCGCGCACGGCGCGGCCAGCGGTCCGCGCACTACGCGGCGCGGGTTTGCAGATCCGACGGTGTGCCGGTCGCCGCCGAGATCGCCATCCCGTCCGCGGCCGACGGACGCTGGGCGCTGCGTGAACTGGTGGTGCTGCACGAGCTCGCCCATCACCTCGACGGCACGACCGGCCCGGCTCACGGGCGCGGATTCGTGCTGACGCTCATCGAACTCGTCGGGCTCGTACTGGGGCCCGAAGCCGCGTTCGTCTATCGCGTCGTGCTGTCGGATTCCGGGGTGGGGTGAATGATCTCAGCGCAGCCCGTCGCCGGCGAGCAGCGTCAGGTGGCTCGGGTGGTCGGGGTCGAGGACCAGGCGCTGGTGTCGGCGGCCGCGTGCCTTGATGAGGTCGGGCACGAGCGTCAGGTAACGCGGGAGACTCGCGGCGTAGACGTCGACCCGGAGCCGATGGCCCGGCTGCAGGACCGCGTCGGTGGGGACGAGGTCGACGTCGAGGCGGATCGGTTCGTCGGCGGGCACCGGCAGCTTGCGCTTGCGGGACAGATAGTGGTGCGCCGAGAGCAGGCTGCCGTCGTCGGCGTACGTCGACTTCGATTGATCCAGGGCGCGATTCGACGCCGACAGCGCACCGTTGGTCAGCACCACCGACGTACCGTCGGGAGCGACGTCGTTCACGGTCACCGCCCAGACGGCCTCGTGTGCCGTGGTGGCGACGTTGAGGCGCAAGTTCATGGCGCCGCTGATCGGGGTGGCCTCTCCGACCGGCTCCGTGGTGAACGACAACGCGCCCCGCTCCTGGTATCGCGCATCCCGGGCGAAGTCCGCGCCGAGGGCCAGCGTCGCCCCCGCGGTCACCTGGGTCATGTCCCGGGACCGGAGTCCGCGGGTGTCGGGCCGGACGTGTAGAGACGAAACACCCTGTGCGGGAGTGGTGCTCAGCGAACCGTCGTGGACGCAATGGTCGGCGGTCGACGACGGTTCGGCAGTCAGGTAGAGCCGCGTCGGGGCCACCCCGGGACGGGGGAAGCTCTGCCCCGCGGTCCACGCACCGCCCTGCTGCAGCATGGTGACCGGCCCGTAGTACTCGATCCCGTTGCGGTGGCCCTTGAGCCAGCGGTCGAACCACGCGCGTTCGAGGACGTCCAGACGCGGGGGAGCGAACTTGCCGCCGTATCCCGACCCCACGTCGAGGTGATAGCCGTCGCCGACGATCATCTGCTTGCGGCCCGGCTCCATCTGCAGGCGCTCGTACACCCCGGTTGCACTGCGGCCGAACAGATCATGCCAGGCGCCGACGGTGAAGGTGGGTGCTTCGATGCGGTCGACGATCGGGTCGCGGGCGTCGAAGTACGGGTCGTCGAAGATGCGTGGATCACGGGCGGTCAGGAACCCCCACAGCAGCGAGGGGATCTCGGTGGCCGGGGACTTCACCCGGTCGATCGCCCAGCGCACCGCGTCGCCGCGCACGAGGTCGCGGATCACGTTGGCGGGGTTGGGAACCCACTTGAGCATGTTGACCGCGGACAACCACACCGGGATGAAGGCCGACGGCATGCCGCCGGTGATGTAGATGTCGCGCACCAGGTCGTCGCAACCCTCTACGGCGAACACGGCTTTCAGCTGTGGCGGCCGCTTGTCCGCGGCCTGCAGCGAGTTGATCGCCGAGTACGACCAGCCGGCCATCCCGACGGTCCCGTCGCACCACTCCTGCTCGGTCACCCAATCGATGACCTCCACCGAGTCCTGCTGCTCGCGAGGACCGAGGATCTGCCATTTACCCAGGCTCGCGCCGGTTCCGCGGACGTCGACGACGACCTGCACGTACCCGCTGCGTACCAGGTTGCGATTGATGCCGAAGACGTCGAAGACGCCGCCCGACAGGGTCTGTGTCAACGTCGTGAGTCCCTCGAGGGCCGTGCCCGTCGCGTCCATCGACCGGGATGCGGTGTGCAGTGCCTTGCCGAGGACGGGGGCGTGGAGGGTCTGGTCAATGAAGTCGATGGCCGCGCGGTTGTACGGGTTGATGTTGATGACCGCGGGATAGGGGGTGAGGATCGTCTGCCCGAACCGGTTGGCGGGCCGGATGACCGTGGCGCGCAGGACGACGCCGTCGCTCATGGTGATGGAGACGTTCCGGTCGATGACGACGCGCGGGTAGAGCTGCTTGCCGTCGACCTGCTCGCGCCAGCGGATACCGTCGGCGCCGCCGGTGGGATCACCCAGCGGGAGCGTGCCGAAATGCGGCGCACCAGTGGTGCGGGTTCGTGTCGACGGAGCGACACGGGCGCGCGGCTGTGTGGGATCCAGCTGGTACGTCATGGTGCATCACCCTGCCTGGGATGAGGTGTCGCACCCGAGTTGTTGCACGGATCGAGACGGCCGGGTGGACACCGACACCCCGTCGTGTCGGTCGCTTGCTTCCCGGCCCGTCCGCTGGCTGCGGATTACAGTGTGGTCCAGGTCACTTCACGTAGTCGCTGAAGGATAACTCAGCGGCGGTATCGGATGGCTAACGAGGTGGCGTCTTTTGGTCATGGCCGTGTGTGTTCCTGGTCACATTCAGGTAAACCCAGGTCGATGGCGGCCGCCGCCTCGAGCACCATCCACGCCGACAACTGCACCGACAGATCCCGCTCCGGGACCTCGGACGGATTGACGGCGCCTGCCACGAACTGGGCTTTCGTGCCGGCGTCGGTCGGGATCACCGCGGTTCGTCGCCAGTCGCTGGAGAAGATCACCCGGCCGGCGAACTCGGTGCGATGAGCCCATGCGGCGTCCGCGCTACGGGTCACGATCCGGGCTGCCCGCGTACGGAGTTCATCCGAACCGTCGACCTCGGGCAGGTCGGTGGCGATGAGTGCGAGGTAGCGGGCCAGCACGCCGTGGAACAGGCCGCCGTCGCCGCCACCTCCGCCGTTGATCACCCCGTCGGTGCAGGAGTGGTGCTCGACGGCGCCGAGCAGCCGGGCCAGCCGGTCGAGGTGCCGGCGATCTCCGGTCGCCCGCAACGCCTCGAGTTCGGCGCCCAGCACGACGCCCTGGCAGTAGGTGTAGGTGCCGGTCTCCGGCTTCAGCGAACCGTCGGGCAGCTTCTTGAGACCGTCGATGACCAGGTGTGTGTCGGGATCGACGAGGTTGGCGTCCATCCAGTCGCACATCGCCACGGCGCGTTCGACGTGACCCGTGCGTGCGAGCAGGATCGCGGCCGGGCCGTTGGCCGGTGCGTTGAAGAACTGATCGGCTTTGCGCCAAGGGATTCCGCCGCCGTCCGCGGGCACCCAGGCGTCGAGCATCTGCCCGGCGAGGACGCGGAGTCCGCCCGCATGGTCGAGGTGCAGGTGCCGGTCGGCGCGTTCGATGGCCAGTCCCAGCCACGCCATGTCGTCGTAATAGTTGTTGGTCCAGCGGCCGCCGTTGCGGATCCGGATGCCGCGCAGCAGCCGGTTGGCGTCGTCGGCGACGTCGGGGTCGAAGGAGCGGTCCGAGCCGACACGGTGGATCGCGGCGTCGACGAGCAGGTCGACGAGGTGTGCCTGCCACCAGTAATGCCAGGATCCGAACTGGGCCTGCACGCGCCCGATGGGCCAGGCGACAGCTCCGGCACGTGTCCCCGGCAGCCAGAAGGCCCGCTGCAGGTGACGGTCGTAGATGGCGTCCGCGGCGGCCTGTGCGCGGGCGTTGGGGTCCCGCAGGTCCGACGATTTGGATTGTTCGTCCACGTCCGCGTAGCCTAGTCGTCGATGTGATGCACACCCGTGCGTCGTATCGGTTCAACCAGAGACCGTTGGTCGTCGGGATTTCCCGGACGAAGGCGCGACGAGGTCGCCGGCCCACGCAGGATGAACGAGGAATGTCGCTCCACACGAACAGTGTGTGCGTTCACGCCCCGTGCCTGTGTGCCGGGGCGTTTGTCATCTTGGCCCTCGCTCGCCTCCCGATGCCCGTCGCTCTCTTGTTGGACTCGACCAACTCATAGTGACGAGGAGAGGAGGCGAAGTATGGCCAAGTCCGAAAAGGTCGCCGCAGTTGCGGAGATCGCGGAGCAGTTCAAGAGCTCCACGGCGACGGTTGTCACGGAATACCGTGGCCTGTCCGTCACCCAGATCAGCACGTTGCGACGTTCCCTCGGTGAGGGTGCAACCTACTCCGTCGCCAAGAACACCCTGGTGAAGCGTGCCGCTGCTGAGGCGGGCGTGGAAGGGCTCGACGAGCTGTTCACCGGTCCGACCGCCATCGCCTTCATCGAAGGTGAGCCGGTCGTGGCCGCGAAGGCGATCAAGACGTTCGCCAAGGACAACAAGGCGCTGGTCATCAAGGGCGGGTACATGGACGGCCGCGCGCTGTCCATTGCCGAGATCGAGCAGATCGCCGACCTTGAGACCCGTGAGGTCTTGCTGGCCAAGCTCGCCGGTGCCATGAAGGGCAACTTGGCTAAGGCCGCCGGTCTGTTCAACCAGCCGGCTTCGCAGGTGGCGCGCCTGGCCGCGGCCCTGCAGGAGAAGAAGAACGAAGCCGGCGAGACCGAATAGGTCGTCCGCCGCACCACACCAATCCCCGGACCGTACGGGGATGAACACCAAAGCCCCGTACGGGGACTGACAGGAAGGACGCCAACCATGGCGAAGCTCACCGCTGACGAGCTCATCGATCAGTTCAAGGAACTGACCCTGCTGGAGCTCAGCGATTTCGTGAAGAAGTTCGAAGAGGTCTTCGAGGTCACCGCTGCGGCTCCGGTCGCCGTCGCCGCTGCCGGTGCCCCGGCTGCCGGTGGCGCCGAGGCTGCTGCCGAGCAGGACGAGTTCGACGTCATCCTCGAGGGTGCCGGCGACAAGAAGATCCAGGTCATCAAGGTCGTCCGCGAGGTCGTCTCGGGCCTGGGCCTGAAGGAAGCCAAGGACCTCGTCGAGAGCGCTCCGAAGGCTCTGCTGGAGAAGGTCGACAAGGAGGCCGCCGAGGCTGCCAAGGCCAAGCTCGAAGAGGCCGGCGCCAAGGTTTCGGTCAAGTAAGACCGACTCACGCGCAAGCGTTTCACGAGCCCGGGACAGCATCGCTGTCCCGGGCTCGTTGCTGTCCCGGGGAGGGGCGCTGGGTCGGGAGGGCGCTGGGTCGGGGTTCGCCCGCACACCGGCCCGCGAATTGAGGTCGCATGCGATCTCGTTTCGTCGTTGCGACCTCGATCGAAGTCGCATCGACGACATGAAGTCGCATGCGACCAAGAGGTTGGCCGGCTCGGTAGGAGACCCGGCTCGGCGGATGAAACCGACGGGGCGGTCCGTGCGTCCAAGTCCCATGCCTGCGCCCTTCGCTCATGAACTGCCCGTCGACCGATACGGTCTCGTTCGTCGGGAAGCGACCCTGCGGGCCGGTGTCGGGGACGACGTCGTCGCCGCTGCAGTCCGACGCGGTCAACTCCTGCGGCTGGCGCCGGGGGTGTGGGTCGAGGGGGGAGCGCGGTTCGAGGGGCCGGCGGGCGCCGATCTGCTCTTCCGGCACCGATCCATAGCCGTGGCGACATCGGCGCGCGACCGCGGCATCTCGACACTGAGTCACGAATCGGCCGCCACGCTTCTCGGGCTCGACACCCTGCATCCCGATCGCACCACGGTGCACCTGACGAAGGCCGCGAAATCCAGTGGCGGCTATGTGCGCGGACACCGTCATGTCCACAACGGCCCGCTGGGCCGCGATGAGACGGTCACAGTGGACGGATTGTCGGTCACGAGTGTCGAACGCACCGCGGTCGACATCGCGATGGCCGGTGACTTCGCCCAGGGGGTCGTCGTCTTCGACCGGGCGCTGGCGAAGGACGCGGATCACGACACGATGGCGGCCATGCTCGACGCACGCACGGGATGGAAGAACGTCGGCACTGCTCGCAGAGCGCTGGCGTGTTCGAACCGTCGATCGGAAAGCGTCGGTGAGTCGTGGAGCCGCGCGCAGATGATCGTCGCCGGACTCCCGGCACCCCGCCTGCAGAGCTCGTTCTCGACACCGGACGGAGAAATACGAGCGGACTTCGACTGGGACGGCCGGGTGATCGGTGAGTTCGACGGCCTCCAGAAGTACGGTCGGCTACTCCGCCCCGACGAAGAGCCACGTGATGCATTGATCCGCGAGAAGCGCAGGGAGGACGCGCTGCGCGCTCTTGGGATCATGGTGATCCGCTGGACCTGGTCGACTCTCGAACGCCGAGAACTCGTGGCTCTACTACGACCGTGGTTGACGACGACAGGTTCGCCCGCGGCCTGACCGTACGCAGAGCTAACACAGTCCCCATCGAATGCGTTTACGCATTCGACGCACTTACGACGACCACCCGCGCCTCGACCCCGACGCGCGGTGCTGAGCCGTCGAAATCGTGTTCCGCAGGTGGAGCCCAGGTCTGCGGTGGCCGTCACATCGAGGGGCCGGCCCGACTTCCCTCACCGCGAACGATCGGATATTGTCATCGTCGCGGCGAGAGTTACCGGGCGGTAGGTTTCCCGCAGCCATCACCGAGAACCACGCGGCGGCGTTGTGGGCGGGGACGGGTCGGTTAGAGTGACCCCAACCACAAATGCCGCCGGTTGGTGCGCGGTCACACCGTGGCCGCCTCGGGGGCAGCGATCGTCTGGAGGAAGTTGTGGGTGTTGAGGTCAGCGTCGAAGGACTCACCAAGTCGTTCGGTTCGCAGAACATCTGGCGTGATGTCACTCTGACCCTGCCGGAGGGGGAGGTTTCGGCGCTGCTGGGTCCGTCGGGTACCGGTAAGTCGGTGTTCCTGAAGACCCTGATCGGTCTGCTGCATCCGGAGCAGGGGTCGGTGATCATCGACGGGACCGACATCACGCAGTGTTCGGCCAAAGAGCTCTACGAGATCCGCAAGCTGTTCGGTGTGCTGTTCCAGGACGGTGCGCTGTTCGGGTCGATGAGCCTGTTCGACAACATCGCGTTCCCGCTTCGTGAGCACACGAAGAAGAAGGAGAACGAGGTCCGCGACATCGTGATGGAGAAGATCGACCTCGTCGGTCTGACCGGTGCCGAGGACAAACTCCCGGGTGAGATCTCCGGCGGTATGCGCAAGCGTGCCGGGCTGGCGCGCGCGCTGGTCCTCGACCCGCAGATCATCCTGTGCGACGAGCCGGACTCGGGTCTGGATCCGGTGCGTACCGCCTACATCTCGCAGTTGCTGATCGACATCAACGCCCAGATCGACGCCACGATCCTGATCGTGACCCACAACATCAACATCGCGCGGACGATCCCGGACAACATCGGCATGTTGTTCCGCAAGGAACTGGTGATGTTCGGTCCGCGTGAGCAGTTGCTGACCTCGGAGCAGCCGGTGGTCAAGCAGTTCCTCTCCGGTGACCGGTTCGGTCCGATCGGTATGTCCGAGGAGAAGGACGAGGCGGTCCAGAAGCAGGAAGAGGCGATGCAGGCCGCGGGTATCTCCGGTGGTGGTACCAAGGAGGACTTCACCGAGATCATTCCGCAGGTGCAGCCCAATCCCGGTATGCCCGAACGCAAGGCGATCGCCCGGCACCGCGAGCGTGTGCACGCGATGCTGCCCGACCTGCCCCAGAACGCCCAGGAGGCGATCCGCCGCAGCCAGGAGCAGGAAGACCAGATCCGCGAGGAGAGCCGCGCGCACGCCGACAACATGGCGAACGGCAACGGCCCGTCCGGCAACAACGGTTCCGGCAGCGAGTGGACCACCGCGCCGGGCAACGTCGCCGTCGCGGACTCGAAGACCGACGTCATCGACTACGGCGGCAGCGATGCCCCGACCGAACAGTGGCACACACCCGGTGATGCACTGACCAAGCCCAGCCATCGTGCTGATGGGAACGAAGGGCGGACACCCTAGGGATGAGCAGTGCCACCACGCGTGGCGTCGACCGAATCGCGCAAGCCGGGACAGGTGCCCTGTCACAGACCGGCAATATCGTTCAGCTCTTCGTCGATGTTGCACGCCAGACCTTTGTGCGCCCGTTTCAGTGGCGGGAGTTCATCCAGCAGGCGTGGTTCATCGCCAGTGTGACGATCCTGCCCACCGCCCTGATCGCGATTCCGTTCGGCGCGATCGTCTCGCTGCAGACGGGTTCGCTCATCAAGCAGCTCGGCGCGGAGTCCTACACCGGCGCGGCCAGCGTGCTCGTCGTCATCCAGCAGGGTTCACCGCTGGTGACGTCATTGCTGATCGCGGGTGCGGCCGGGTCGGCCGTCGCCGCCGACCTCGGCTCGCGCACCATCCGCGAGGAGATCGACGCGATGGAGGTGCTCGGCATCAACCCGATCCAGCGCCTCGTCGTACCGCGTGTGCTGGCGATGGTCCTGGTGGCGATGCTGCTCAACGGTCTGGTCGCGGTCATCGGCATCGGTGGTGGTTACTTCTTCAACGTCGTCGTCCAGGGCGGTACCCCGGGTGCCTACCTCGCGTCGTTCGGTGCGCTGGCACAGCTGCCCGACCTCTGGGTCTCGACCCTGAAGGCCGCGATCTTCGGTGTGCTCGCCGGCGTCGTGGCGTCGTACAAGGGCCTCAACCCCAAGGGCGGTCCGAAGGGCGTCGGTGACGCGGTCAACCAGAGCGTCGTCATCACGTTCCTGCTGCTGTTCCTGGCGAACCTGATCATCACTGCGGTCTACCTGCAGGTCGTCCCACCGAAGGGGAGCTAGACGTGACCGAAGGTGGGGGCGGTGTGACCATCGCCAAGAGCCGGCCCGAGTACTACATGTACGAGGCCCGCAAGCAGCTGGGCAAGCCGCTGAAGGTGCTCGACGGCGCCGGCGAGCAGATGTCGTTCTACGGCCGGACGCTCGCGTGGATGCCGAAGACGATCGTGCATTACACGCGCGAGGTCCTGCGCCTGCTCGCCGAAGTCGCGTTCGGATCGGGCGGACTCGCGGTCATCGGCGGCACCATCGGCGTGATGGTGCTGATGTCGGGGTTCACCGGCGTCGTGGTCGGCCTGCAGGGGTACGCCGCGCTCGACCAGATCGGGTCGCAGGCCCTCACCGGCTTCCTCTCCGCCTACGTCAACACCCGCGAGGTGGCGCCGCTGGTGGCGGGTCTCGCGCTGTCGGCGACCGTCGGTTGCGGCTTCACCGCCCAGCTCGGCGCCATGCGGATCTCGGAGGAGATCGACGCGCTGGAGACGATGGCCGTGCCGTCGATCCCGTTCCTGGTGTCGACCCGAGTGATCGCCGGTTTCATCGCGGTCATCCCGCTGTACGTGCTCGGCCTGCTGTCGGCGTACCTCGCCTCCCGCGTGGTGACGACGGTCTTCAACGGCCAGTCCGGCGGCTCCTACGACCACTACTTCAACCTGTTCCTGCCACCGGCCGACGTCTTGTGGTCGTTCGGCAAGGTGCTGGTCTTCGCGTTCGTGATCATCCTCGTGCACTGCTACTACGGCTACTACGCCTCGGGCGGTCCCGCGGGTGTGGGCGTGGCCGTCGGGCACGCGGTTCGAGCGGCTCTGGTGCTGATCGCGGTCCTGGACTTCTTCCTCGGCCTGGCGATCTGGGGCACCACGACAACCGTGCGAGTGGGAGGTTAGCGTGACGCTGCTGCGTAAACGGTTGCTCGGACTCGTCTTCTTCCTCGTGGTCGCGTTGTTCCTCACCTTGACGATCACCAAGTTCAACAAGACGTTCACCGAGTTCACCGACGTCACGTTGCTGACCGACTCGACCGGCAACGCGCTGCCGGCGAACGCCGACGTCAAGGCCCGCGGCATGACCGTCGGCGAGGTGCGCGAGGTCAAGCCCGGACCCGACGGTTCCGTCGAAGTCGTGTTGGGACTCAACCCCGATCAGGCGTCGACGTTGTCGGCCGAGACCACCGCGCGCATCCTGCCGAAGACCCTGTTCGGCGAGCGCTACGTCGCCCTGCAGGTGCCGGAGGACAACTCCGGGCCGACGCTGAGCAACGGTGCGACGATCCAGACCGACCAGAGCGGCAACGCGCTGGAAATCCAGCAGTTGTTCGACAAGCTGCTCCCGGTCCTCGAGGCGATCCCGCCGCAGGATCTGAACGCCACGCTGACCTCGCTGTCGTCGGCACTCTCGGGCCGCGGTGAACAGCTGGGCACGACGCTGGAGGAACTCGACCAGATCTTCGGCGAGATCAACGAGAACCTCCCCGAACTCGAGGGCACCCTCGAGGGGCTGGCCAGCTTCTCGCAGACCTACTCCGAGGCGCTGCCCGACGTGGTCGACGCGCTCGACTCCCTGCGCACGACGACGAACACCATCGTCGAACGCCAGGACGACCTGCGGACCCTCATCGCCACCCTGGGTGTCGCGTCCGACGACCTGACCGGCTGGCTGCGTGCCAACCGCACCGACCTCATCGACCTGGCCGTCGACTCCGAGGAACTCCTCGTCGGACTCGCCAAGCAGTCGCCGGCGTTCGTGTGCACCTTCCGCAACTTCGCGGGTCTGATCCCGGAGTCGCGCAAGATCGTCGGCCAGGGCACCAAGAATCCGGGTGTGCGCGTGAACCTCCAGTTCGCCAATCCCCGTGGCCGTTACCTACCGAACCAGGACGAACCCCGCTTCATGGACCTCGATCCGCCGGCCGTGTGCTACGACCCCAAGATGGGTGGCAACCGCCCGTTCCCGCAGTACCCGGGTGGTTCGCTCGCCGACGGCAGCTACCAGCCCCCGTCCCGTAACCCCGGCCCGCGCACGATGCCCGAGCTGCCGCAGCCGCAATTCAGCGGCGTGCCCGCGGGCTCGGTCTCGGCGGCGCCGGGCGCGAAGCCGGTTGCGGTGGAGTCCAATCCGTTCGACGACCCGGACTACCGCAAGCAGTTGCAGGTCATCTACGGCGCCACCTCGGGCAAGGCGCCCGAAGAGGTGCCCACCTGGGTGACCATGATCGGCGGCGGTGCGCTGCAGGGTGCGAAGGTCGACATCAAATGAAGTCGATCGTCGGACCGCTGATCAAGCTGGTCATCTTCGGCGTGGTCACGGTGGTGACCACGAGTCTGCTCGCCGTCACCATCGCCAATGCGGGCGGTGACGGGGACGCGAAGTTCAACGCCGTCTTCACCGACGCCACGCTGCTCAACCCGGGCGACGACGTGCGCATCGCCGGTGTGCGTGTGGGACAGGTCGAGAGCGTCGAGGTCTACGACCGCAACAAGGCGAAGGTCGCGTTCAACGTCGACCGCGACCGGCTGCCGGACGGGACCCAGCTCTTCATCCGCTACCGCAACCTGACCGGGCTCCGGTACCTCGCGCTCGAGCGCGGGGCGGGCGATCCGTCGCAGACGGTCGCGCAGGGGCACACCTTCGGTCTGAACCCGGGCGTCAAGGACACCCACCCGCCGGTCAACCTGACCGAGCTGTTCAACGGATTCCGACCGCTGTTCCAGCAACTCTCGGCCTCCGACGTGAACAAGCTGACCGAGCAGATCATCGCGATCTTCGACGGTCAGGGCGGTTCGATCACCCGTCTGGTCAGCGACACCGCCGATCTGACGAACGCGATCGCCGACAAGGACAAGGTCATCGGTGAGCTGATCACGAACCTCACCAAGGTCCTCGACACCGTCAACCGCAACGACGAACAGTTCACCAGCCTGCTCGACAACACCGAGAAGCTCGTGACAGGCCTTGCGGCGCAACGCGGTTCGGTGGGTTCGGCGATCACGTCGGTCTCCAACCTGACCTCGGTCACGGCGAACATCCTCGGAGCGACACGGCCGTCCATCCAGGGCGACATCGCCGGCCTGAAGTCGCTCGCCGACCAGATCAACGCGCGCGACGAGGACATCGAGGAGACGCTGACCAATCTGCCGATCAAGCTCCAGAAGATCGGCCGCGCAGCGACATTCGGTTCCTGGTTCCAGTTCTACCTGTGCGGTATCGACGTGGTGGCGGGCAACGGCAAGTCGCCGGTGCTGACGCAACCGCTGGTCCCGCTGCCCGACATCAACCATGTGCTCTACACCAGTGCGGCGACGCGCTGCTGGGCCGACGACCGGCCAGGGGGGTGACCACGATGGCAGACAACAACGATCCGAATCCGCGTGACCCGAATGTGAACGACGACGAACGCGACGCGGCTGACGCCCCGGTGCAGCATCCGCACCGGCGCTTCGGTGGCCGGCGCAGCCCGGTCAGCATCGGCGCCATCGGCATCCTCATCCTGATGATGCTCGGACTCAGCTCGTTCTATCTCGCCGAACTGCCGCTGCTCGGCGCGGGTGCGCGCTACACGGCGAAGTTCACCGAGGCCGCCGGCCTCAAGCCGGGCAACGAGGTCCGCGTCGCGGGCGTGAAGGTGGGCGAGGTCGACGACGTCACCCTGGACGGGGACCGCGTCAACGTGACCTTCCGGGTGGAGAACACCTGGATCGGTGACCAGACCCAGGCGACGATCCAGATCAAGACGATCCTCGGTCAGAAGTTCCTGTCGCTGAATCCGCGTGGCAGCGAGCCCGCCGACCCCGACGTCCCGCTGACCGACACGGTCGCCCCGTACGACGTCATCGAGGCGTTCTCCGGTGCGGCCGAGCAGATCGGCGAACTCGACAACGACCAGCTGGCCGAGTCGATGCGCGTGCTGTCGGACACCTTCTCGGGGACCGCGGGTACCACGGGACCGGCGCTCGACGGCATCGCCCGTCTGTCGCAGACGATCTCGAGCCGCGACCAAGAGGTGCAGCGACTGCTCGCCGCGACGAAGGACACCTCGAAGATCCTGGCCGACCGCAACGAGGAGTTCGTGCGCCTCATCGGCGGCGCCGGTCAGTTGCTCGACGAGCTGAACAACCGCCAGCGCAACATCTCGGCGTTGCTGGCCAGCACCACGAGCCTTGGTGATTCGCTCACCGGCATCGTGCGCGACAACGAGGAACAGATCGGACCGGCACTCGACGCGTTGAAGGGCGTGAACGAGCTGCTGCAGCGGCAGAACCAGAACATCCGCGACTCGATCAAGTACATGGCGCCCTTCTACCGCCTGTACGCGAACGTGCTCGGCAACGGTCGATGGTTCGAGTCGTCGGTCGTGAACCTCCTGCCGCCGGCGCTGCCGCAGCAGAACACGACGCGGCCGCCGAACAAGCAGGCCATGGAGAACCAGGCCGGAACGGGGGTCGGCTGATGACCGCACCAGACCTGACCCAGAACTCGGGTCCCGGTCGCTGGTTCACGCCGCGGCACATCGTGGTGCTCGTGATCGGGCTGATCCTCGCTCTCATCGTCGCGGGTGCGCTGTGGTGGGTGTTCACCTCGGTCGGCACCACCAAGATCACCGCGACCTTCAAGCGGTCGGTCGGCATCTACGAGGGCTCCGATGTCCGGGTGCTCGGGGTGGCGGTCGGCAAGGTCGACTCGGTCACGCCGGAGGGCGACACCGTCAAGGTGACGATGACCGTCGACCGCGGTGTCGAGCTGCCCGCGGATGTCCGTGCGGTGCAGATCATCCCGTCGGTCGTCGCGGATCGCTACGTCCAGCTGACCCCGGCCTACACGGGCGGGGAGAAGGCGCCGCGCGACCTCACCCTCTCCGTCGACCAGACGATGGTCCCGGTGGAAGTCGACCAGATCTACGCGAGTGTCAAGGAGCTGTCCGACGCACTCGGCCCCGACGGCGCCAACAAGACCGACGGCACCGGTCGGCAGGGTGCGGTGAGTGAACTCGTCACCACCGGCGCGGAGAACCTCGAGGGTAACGGCGAGAAGCTCGGCGCGGCCATCGAGGGATTGTCGAAGGCGTCGACGACGCTCAGCGACTCACGCGGCAACCTCTTCGACACCGTCAAGAACCTGAACGTCTTCGTCGGCGCGCTGCGCGAGAACGACGCCCAGGTGCGGCAGTTCAACACACAGATGGCCTCGTTCAACCAGTTCCTCGCCGGTGAGCGCGAGCAGCTCGCCGCGGCGCTGAACAAGCTGTCGATCGCTCTCGGCGACGTGGCGACGTTCCTTGCCGACAACCGTGAGCAGATCGGGGAGACGGTGAAGGACCTGCAGCCGACGACCCAGGCCCTGCTCGATCAGAAGAACAACCTCAAAGAGGTCCTGACCGTGCTGCCGATCACGGTGAACAACCTGATCAACGCCTACGACGCCGAGTCGGGCACGCTGTCGATGCGCCTGACGATCCCGGACCTGCAGGATCTGATCGGTGCCCAGTGTCGCCTGCTCGACCTCGGCAAGCTGCTGCCGGGCAACCCGGCCGCCGATCAGTTCAGCGACACCCTGCGGCCGCTGATCAGCCAGTGCGAGGAGATCGGTGAGCAGATCCAGGAAGGCGTCCTCGAGCCGCTGCTGCCCGTGCTGCCCTTCGGCATCATGAGCAACAACAAACTGCAGCGTGCGCCGGTGCCGGGCACCGTCCCGGGCAACCCCGATCCGGAGATCGGCAACCCGCCGTCGGAGCGGGCCCCGGCCTCCTCGTCGACCACCCCGCGACCCCGGGGAGGCAACTGATGAACCGCACGTCGATGCGTACGGCGATGGCCGGCGCCGCGCTGTCGCTGACCCTGCTGGTGACCGGCTGTATGTCCAACGGCATCCAGTCGATCCCGCTGCCCGGCGGCGTGAACACAGGCGACAACGCGCGCACGTACAAGATCCAGTTCGACGACGTGCTCGACCTCGTGCCGCAGTCGATGGTCAAACGCGACGGCATCCCGGTCGGGCGCGTGACCAAGGTCGAGGTGCCCGACGATCAGTGGTTCGCCCAGGTCACCGTCGAGGTGCAGAACAACGTCGACCTGTCCGACGAGGCCGAGGCGAGCGTGCAGCAGACCTCGCTGCTCGGTGAGAAGTTCGTGTCGCTCACCGAGCCCGACGGCAGTGCCGACGCGCCGCGCCAGAACCCGGACCAGCCGATCCCGGTGTCGCGGACACGGACCGCCACCGACATCGAACAGGTCCTCGGGGCGCTCGCGCTGCTGCTCAACGGCGGTGGCCTCAATCAGCTGCAGCCGATCGTCACCGAGCTCAACAAGGCACTCGACGGCCGGACAGACAAGGTGCGCGACCTGATCGGCGAGACCGAGGACCTGATCGCCGGCCTCAACCGTCAGCGCGACGACATCATCACCGCGATCGACGGCCTGGCCGAGCTGTCCACCCGGACCGCCGCGCAGACCGCGCAGATCGACCGCATCCTCAAGCAGCTGCCCGCGGGCGTCGAGGTGCTCGAGGAGCAGCGTCCGCAGTTCGTCGAACTGCTGACCAAGCTCGACGAGCTCGGCCAGGTCGGTACCGACGTGCTGGGCAAGTCGCGCAAGGCGCTGATCAACGACCTGAAGGCGTTGCGGCCGGTGCTGACGCAGCTCGCCGCGGCGGCACCGGATCTGATCACCGCCGCGCCGCTGATGCTCACGCATCCGTTCCCGGACTGGTTGCTGCCGGGTGTGCGCGGTGACTCGACCAACCTGCTCATGACGCTGGACCTCCGCGTGCTCAATCAGCTCGAGGCGCTCGGTGTCGGCCAGGGGACCCCGAGGTACGTCCCGCCCGCTCGGGTGAACGTGCCGGTCGACCGGCGCAACCCGTATTACCGCGGCAACGGCCCGCGCTACGGCTGGCCGACGATCACGCTGCTCCCGCCGGCCCCGAACTCACGTCCGGGACCGAACACCCCGCCGTCGGGTGGCACCTACCCCGCCTCGTTCTCACGGCCGGCCGATGCGGCCGGTCAGATGCCGACCCCGGCGGTGCCCGGTCAGGGCATCCTCGACGGTCCGCTGGCCGCCATGGGGCTCGCTCCGGCGGCGCCCGCCGGGAACCCGGCATCCGACCCGTCAGGAGGTGGACGATGATCGGCAAGCTCGTCAAGATCCAGCTGATCGTGTTCGTCGTCGTCGGCCTGGTGGCGCTGGTCTACGTGGGCGCGAAGTACGCCCGTCTGGACAAACTGGCCGGTGTCGGCATGTACACCGTCACCGCCAAGCTGCCCGACTCCGGCGGCATCTTCACCAACGCCGAGGTCACCTATCAGGGTGTGCCCGTGGGTCGCGTCGGCAAGCTGACGCTGACGCCCGACGGTGTGGACGTCGCTCTCGACATCGACTCGGGTGGGCCGGAGATCCCGGCGTCGGCGACCGCGGTCGTCGCGAACCGGTCGGCGATCGGTGAGCAGTTCGTCGATCTGCAGCCGACGTCGTCGGAGGGGCCGTACCTGAAGGGCGGCGACACGATCACCAAGTACGCGCTGCCCGAGCCGCTCGAGGACGTGGTGGCCTCGGCGATCGACTTCACCGATTCGATCCCGGTCGACGACCTGAACACGGTCATCACCGAACTCGGCAACGCGTTCAACGGCCAGGGCGAGAACCTGACCCGCCTCGTCGACTCGCTCGGCAAGCTCTCGCGGGCCGGCGTCGACAACCTGAGCGAGACGGTCGCGCTCATCCAGAACTCGAACGTCGTGCTCGACACGCAGGCCGACCAGTCCGACGCGATCCTGACCTGGTCTCGCAACCTGAACCTGGTGACCGCGACCCTCGCCTCGGCCGATCCCGACCTGCGGCGACTGCTCACCACGGGCACGTTGTCGGCGACGCAGATCTCGGAGCTGATCCAGAAGAACGGAAACGACCTGTCGAAGGTCGTGAAGGATCTCGCCGAGGTGGCCCGCACGATCGAGCCGGCGACCTACACGACGTCGACGACGTTCGCGATGCTCTCCGCGCTGTCGGCGGGCAGCCACGCACCCGCGCCGGGCGACGGCCAGATCCACTTCGGTGTCGTCCTCGAGACGAACAACCCCGCGGCCTGTACGCGCGGATACGAGAGCACCGACGCGGTGTTGGCCGAGGCTCGTCGCCAGAACCCGGACTTCGACGTCCACTACGACGACTTCGCGTTCAACACCGAGGCGAAATGTACTGTGCCGTTCGGTAATCCGACGGGTGTCCGCAGTGCCGAGCGTGCCCAGTACGCCAACCCGGCGTACCCGCAGCCGTGGGACAACACCCCCAAGAAGGATCCCGACAAGCTCAACCTCAACCCGCTCGCCCAGCAGCTCGCAGCGCTGCTCGGCGTCCGGCCGCGCTAGACCCGACCACCCGACGAGCGTCGCCGCCCCTGATCGGACCTCCCGCGGTCCGAACCTCGGCCTTGGCTTGCGCTCAGGAGCGATATATACAGTGTGTTCCCGATGACTGGCACCGCAGAACCGACAGAGAACAAGCCCGGCGGCCCCCGTCCCGCCCTGCGGCGGGCGGCGAAGTCCGCACCGTTCGTCCTGGCTGCCGTGGCGGTGGTGGTCGGCGTGGTGCTCGTCGCCGTGTTCGGTGTGCGGGCCTACAACGTCTACTTCGACGAGTACCCGGCGCAGGAGACGCGCGACGCCGCCACCCAGGCCGCCGAGCAGGCCGTCCTCAACATCACGACGATCGACCCGGCCGACGTCGACGGCTTCCGCAAGCGTGCGGAGGCGTCCCTGACCGGGAAGGCCAAGGACGAGGTGCTCGGCAGTGAGAAAGACGGTGAGGGCGGCAACGTGCTCGACATGCTCGGGACCGCCGGACCGAACACCGCCAAGCTGAACGCGCGGCTCTTGCGCAGCGCACCGAGCGAGGTCGATGCCGACGAGCAGAAGGCCAAGGTGCTCGTCTACGTCGTGACGACGCTCGAACGCCCCGGCCAGCCCGGGATCGACGAGACACGCGGCTTCGACGTCAGCATGACCAAGGACGGCGACACCTGGAAGGCCGAGAACATCCTCGGTCTGGAGGGCATCGCCTACGCCGACGGCGGTGGCGCACCTGCCCCCGCGGCCCCGGCCCCGGCTCCGGAAGGGGGCAACTGATGGCACCGGACCGCGGTAAGAAGAAGCCCACCCCGAAGCGCCGCCCGACCCCGAAGGTCGCCGGCCGGACCTCTCCGCCCTCTGAGGTGCGAGGAGCCCCCCTGCCCCCTGAGGTGTCGGACGAAGCGACAACCCCTCTGCCCCCTGAGGTGTCGGACGAAGCTGCGTCCCCCTTGCTCCCTGAGGTGCGAGGAGCGAAAGCCGCCGGGCCGAGCGAGCGAAGCGAGTCGAGGTCGACGAGCCACGAAGGGCCTGGTGACGCCACCGCGGAAACCGACAATTCCCTGCCCCCTGAGGTGCGAGGAGCGCGAGCGACGAGCCTCGAAGGGCCTGGTGACGCCACCGCGGAAACCGACGCCGTCAGCCTCGAGAAGCCCTCTCCGGCCGAGTCGCCCACACCCGACGTCACCAAACCCAAGACCAAACCGGTCGCGCGGGTCTCGACCCTGCGCCGCGGAGACACCCCGGCGCCGGCCGGGTCGCCCGACAAGCCGAACCGGCCGATGGGCCGGCGTCCCGGCAAGCGGGACCGGCGGGGGAGGGCTGCCTCCCGCAATCCCCTCGGCATCCGTACCGGAGTGCTGGCGGGCATCGCGGCCGTGTTGTTCGTCATCGCGGCCATCCTCGCGTTCCATCCGGGCGCCGAGATCGGACCGAACAAGGCGTTCGTGGACCAGGAGTCGACATCGCAGCTCACCTCGCAGGCCCAGGAGCGGATCTGCGCGGTGTTCGGGTACGACCACACCGAACTCGACGAGTGGCAGCGGCGGGCGCAGGACGCGCTGACCGGGCAGGCCCGCACGGAGTTCGACGAGACGCTGAAGGCGCAGCGCGAGCTGATCACGCAGACCAAGACGGGTGCGGAGTGCCGGGTCGACGCGATCGGCGTCCGGGACCTCTCCGGCGCCGACGACGGCGCGACCGCGACCGTCATCGCGAACCTGGTGGTGAGCGAGACGCAGAACAGCATGGCCACCAACAGCGGTGCACCGCGCGCCCAGTTCGCGATGGTGCGTGAGGGCGACCAGTGGCGGATCCGGGCGGTCGAGCCCTTCTGATCGAGGTGCGTCGCCCCCTCATCACCAGGTCGGACGCCGAGTTCGACACCGACTTCGCGAAATTCGCGCGTAGCGCTTGACGTGGCGGCGATGTCGGGCCAGGCTGTGACCAGCGATCGACGTGCAGGCAGCCACCCGCGCGAAATCGCTTTCCAGACGGCTTGACAAAGTGCGTCTATTTTCTGCTACAGTTGGACGTTGCGCTGGCTGCCTCCTGTCCATCTATCGATCCTTCTTCGGCCACTCTCTAGACGTGTGTGCTGCGGTGATCGCCGATTCCAGGGTGTCACCAGCGAACGGCCCATCAAGCCACGTACTGCACATCTAGGTTGTGAATAACGTCGTGTTGGAAGGACGCATCTTGGCAGTCAACCGCCAGTCCACCTCAACAATCCCCGGCGCGCCGCATCGCGCGTCGTTTGCAAAGATCAGCGAGCCGCTGGAGGTCCCGGGCCTCCTCGACCTCCAACTCGATTCGTTCGAATGGCTCGTCGGTTCGCCGGAGTGGCGCGCGAAGGCGATCGCCCGCGGCGACGAGAACCCGACCGGTGGCCTCGAGGACATCCTCCACGAGCTGTCCCCGATCGAGGACTTCTCCGGTTCGATGTCCCTGTCGTTCTCCGAGCCGCACTTCGACGAGGTCAAGGCCTCCGTCGAGGAGTGCAAGGACAAGGACATGACCTACGCGGCGCCGCTGTTCGTCACCGCGGAGTTCATCAACAACAACACCGGCGAGATCAAGTCGCAGACCGTCTTCATGGGCGACTTCCCGATCATGACCGAAAAGGGCAGCTTCATCATCAACGGCACCGAGCGTGTCGTGGTGAGCCAGCTGGTGCGCAGCCCCGGCGTGTACTTCGACGCCTCGATCGACAAGACCACCGAGAAGACCCTGCACACCGTCAAGGTGATCCCGGGTCGCGGTGCGTGGCTCGAGTTCGACGTCGACAAGCGCGACACCGTGGGTGTGCGTATCGACCGCAAGCGCCGTCAGCCGGTCACCGTGCTGCTCAAGGCGCTGGGCTTCACCGCCGAGGAGATCACCGAGCGGTTCGGGTTCTCCGAGATCATGATGTCGACGCTGGAGAAGGACAACACCGGCAGCCAGGACGAGGCGCTGCTGGAGGTCTACCGCAAGCTGCGCCCGGGTGAGCCGCCGACCAAGGAGTCCGCGGAGAACCTCCTGGAGAACCTGTTCTTCAAGGACAAGCGTTACGACCTCGCCCGCGTGGGCCGCTACAAGGTCAACAAGAAGCTGGGCCTGACGGGCAACCCGATGGTGGGCGAGTCCACGCTGACCCGCGAGGACATCATCGCGACCGTCGAGTACCTGGTGCGTCTGCACGAGGCCGACCCGCACACCACCACCTACATGACCGTCCCCGGTGGCGTCGAGGTGCCCGTCGAGGTCGACGACATCGACCACTTCGGCAACCGTCGCCTGCGTACCGTCGGCGAGCTGATCCAGAACCAGATCCGCGTGGGCCTCTCGCGTATGGAGCGTGTCGTGCGTGAGCGTATGACCACCCAGGACGTCGAGGCGATCACCCCGCAGACCCTGATCAACATCCGTCCCGTCGTGGCGGCGATCAAGGAGTTCTTCGGAACCAGCCAGCTGTCGCAGTTCATGGACCAGAACAACCCGCTGTCGGGTCTGACCCACAAGCGTCGTCTGTCGGCGCTGGGCCCGGGTGGTCTGAGCCGTGAGCGTGCCGGCCTCGAGGTGCGCGACGTGCACCCGTCGCACTATGGCCGCATGTGCCCGATCGAGACCCCTGAGGGTCCGAACATCGGTCTGATCGGTTCGCTCTCGGTGTACGCGCGGGTCAACCCGTTCGGATTCATCGAGACCCCGTACCGCAAGGTCGTCGACGGCGTCGTCTCCGATGACATCGAGTACATGACCGCCGACGAGGAGGACCGCTTCCTCATCGGTCAGGCGAACACCAACTTCGACGCCAGCGGCCGCATCACCGACGAGCGTGTCCTGGTGCGCAAGAAGGGCTCCGAGGTGGAGTTCGTCGGCGCGACCGATGTCGAGTACCTCGACGTCTCGCCGCGTCAGATGGTGTCCGTCGCGACCGCGATGATCCCGTTCCTCGAGCACGACGACGCCAACCGCGCCCTGATGGGTGCGAACATGCAGCGTCAGGCCGTGCCGCTGGTGCGCAACGAGTCGCCGCTGGTCGGTACCGGCATGGAGCTGCGTGCCGCCGTCGACGCCGGTGACGTCATCGTGTCGTCGAAGACCGGTGTGGTGGAAGAGGTCTCGGCCGACTACATCACCGTCATGTCCGACGACGGCACCCGCGACACCTACCGGATGCGCAAGTTCGCGCGCTCCAACCACGGCACCTGCGCCAACCAGCGTCCGATCGTGGACGAAGGTCAGCGCGTGGAGTCCGGCCAGGTCCTCGCCGACGGCCCCTGCACCGAGAACGGTGAGATGGCGCTCGGCAAGAACCTGCTCGTGGCGATCATGCCGTGGGAGGGCCACAACTACGAGGACGCGATCATCCTGAGCCAGCGGCTCGTGGAGGAGGACGTGCTCACCTCGATCCACATCGAGGAGCACGAGATCGACGCCCGCGACACCAAGCTCGGTGCCGAGGAGATCACGCGGGACATCCCGAACGTCTCCGACGAGGTCCTCGCCGATCTCGACGAGCGCGGCATCGTGCGCATCGGTGCCGAGGTCCGCGACGGCGACATCCTGGTCGGCAAGGTCACCCCGAAGGGCGAGACCGAGCTGACCCCGGAAGAGCGTCTGCTGCGTGCCATCTTCGGTGAGAAGGCCCGCGAGGTCCGCGACACCTCGCTGAAGGTGCCGCACGGCGAGACCGGCAAGGTCATCGGCGTGCGCGTGTTCAGCCGCGAGGACGACGACGACCTGGCTCCCGGCGTCAACGAGCTGGTCCGCGTGTACGTGGCCCAGAAGCGCAAGATCCAGGACGGCGACAAGCTCGCCGGTCGTCACGGCAACAAGGGCGTCATCGGCAAGATCCTCCCGCAGGAGGACATGCCGTTCCTGCCCGACGGCACCCCCGTCGACATCATCCTCAACACCCACGGTGTGCCGCGTCGTATGAACATCGGCCAGATCCTGGAGACCCACCTCGGGTGGGTGGCCAAGGCCGGCTGGAACATCAACGTCGCCGAGGGTGTGCCGGAGTGGGCGTCGCGTCTGCCCGAGGACATGTACTCGGCCGAGCCCGACACCAACACCGCCACCCCGGTGTTCGACGGCGCCCGCGAGGAGGAGCTGACCGGACTGCTGTCCTCGACGCTGCCGAACCGCGACGGCGAGGTCATGGTCAACGGCGACGGCAAGGCGACGCTGTTCGACGGTCGTTCCGGCGAGCCGTTCCCGTACCCGGTGTCGGTCGGCTACATGTACATCATCAAGCTGCACCACCTGGTCGACGACAAGATCCACGCCCGTTCGACCGGTCCGTACTCGATGATCACCCAGCAGCCGCTGGGCGGTAAGGCGCAGTTCGGTGGTCAGCGCTTCGGTGAGATGGAGTGTTGGGCCATGCAGGCCTACGGCGCCGCGTACACGCTGCAGGAACTGCTGACCATCAAGTCGGACGACGTGGTGGGCCGCGTCAAGGTCTACGAGGCGATCGTCAAGGGCGAGAACATCCCGGAGCCGGGTATCCCCGAGTCGTTCAAGGTGCTGCTGAAGGAGCTTCAGTCGCTGTGCCTGAACGTCGAGGTGCTCAGCTCCGACGGTGCCGCCATCGAGATGCACGACACCGACGACGAGGACCTGGAGCGCGCCGCTGCCAACCTCGGCATCAACCTGTCGCGCAACGAGTCGGCCACCGTCGACGATCTCGCCAACTGATCTGACCCTCACCCGGCCGGGTTTCGCCCCGGCCACTGACAACAGAGCTCTGGAAAGGTAACAAGTGCTCGACGTCAACTTTTTCGACGAACTGAAGATCGGCCTGGCCACGGCCGACGACATCCACAACTGGTCATACGGTGAGGTCAAGAAGCCGGAGACGATCAACTACCGCACGCTCAAGCCGGAGAAGGACGGCCTGTTCTGCGAGAAGATCTTCGGCCCGACCCGCGACTGGGAGTGCTACTGCGGCAAGTACAAGCGCGTCCGCTTCAAGGGCATCATCTGTGAGCGCTGCGGCGTCGAGGTGACCAAGGCCAAGGTGCGCCGTGAGCGCATGGGCCACATCGAGCTGGCCGCCCCGGTCACGCACATCTGGTACTTCAAGGGTGTGCCGAGCCGGCTGGGCTACCTGCTCGACCTGGCGCCGAAGGATCTCGAGAAGATCATCTACTTCGCCGCCTACGTGATCACCGCGGTCGACGACGAGCTCCGTCACAACGAGCTCTCGACGCTCGAGGCCGAGATGGAGGTCGAGAAGAAGGCCGTCGCCGATCAGCGCGACGTCGACCTCAACGAGCGTCAGCAGAAGCTCGAGCAGGATCTCGCCGAGCTGGAGGCCGAGGGCGCCAAGGCCGACGTGCGCCGCAAGGTGCGCGACGGTGCCGACCGCGAGATGCGTCGTATGCGCGACGCCGCCCAGCGTGAGCTCGACGGTCTCGAGGAGATCTGGGACAAGTTCGTCAAGCTCGCCCCGGGCGACCTCATCATCGACGAGAAGCTCTACCGTCAGCTCGAAGAGCGCTACGGCGAGTACTTCCAGGGTTCGATGGGTGCCGAGGCGATCAAGAAGCTCCTGGAGACCTTCGACATCGACGCCGAGGCCGAGTCGCTGCGCGAGACCATCCGCAGCGGCAAGGGCCAGAAGAAGCTGCGCGCGCTCAAGCGACTCAAGGTCGTCGCGGCGTTCCAGCAGTCGGGCAACTCGCCGCTGGGCATGGTTCTCGACGCCGTTCCGGTGATCCCGCCGGAGCTGCGTCCGATGGTGCAGCTCGACGGTGGCCGCTTCGCGACCTCCGACCTCAACGATCTGTACCGCCGCGTCATCAACCGCAACAACCGCCTCAAGCGACTGATCGATCTGGGTGCTCCCGAGATCATCGTCAACAACGAGAAGCGGATGCTGCAGGAGTCGGTCGACGCCCTGTTCGACAACGGTCGTCGTGGCCGTCCGGTCACCGGGCCGGGCAACCGCCCGCTGAAGTCGTTGAGCGATCTGCTCAAGGGCAAGCAGGGTCGTTTCCGTCAGAACCTGCTTGGCAAGCGCGTCGACTACTCGGGCCGTTCGGTCATCGTGGTCGGTCCGCAGCTGAAGCTGCACCAGTGCGGTCTGCCGAAGCTGATGGCTCTCGAGCTGTTCAAGCCATTCGTGATGAAGCGTCTGGTCGACCTGAACCAGGCGCAGAACATCAAGTCGGCCAAGCGCATGGTCGAGCGTCAGCGCCCCGCGGTGTGGGACGTCCTCGAAGAGGTCATCGCCGAGCACCCGGTGTTGCTGAACCGTGCACCGACGCTGCACCGCCTCGGCATCCAGGCCTTCGAGCCGCAGCTGGTGGAGGGCAAGGCCATTCAGCTCCACCCGCTGGTGTGTGAGGCCTTCAACGCCGACTTCGACGGTGACCAGATGGCCGTGCACCTCCCGCTGTCGGCGGAGGCGCAGGCCGAGGCGCGCATCCTGATGCTGTCGTCGAACAACATCCTGTCGCCGGCGTCGGGCCGTCCGCTCGCCATGCCGCGTCTGGACATGGTGACCGGTCTGTACTACCTGACCACCCTCAAGGAGGGTGCGGCAGGCGAGTACACCGCGGCCAACGGCGACGACGTCGAGCGCGGCGTGTACTCGACCCCGGCCGAGGCCATCATGGCCGTCGACCGCGGTGTGCTGACCGTGCAGTCGCGTATCAAGGTGCGCCTGACCGACCAGCGTCCGCCGGCCGACATCGAGGCCGAGCAGTTCCCCGACGGCTGGAAGTACGGCTCGCCGTGGGACATCGAGACGACGCTGGGTCGTGTGCTGTTCAACGAGCTGCTGCCGATCGAGTACCCGTTCGTCAACGAGCAGATGCCGAAGAAGCGTCAGGCCGTGATCATCAACGATCTCGCCGAGCGCTACCCGATGATCGTGGTCGCCCAGACCGTCGACAAGCTGAAGGACGTCGGCTTCTACTGGGCCACCCGTTCGGGCGTCACCGTGTCGATGGCCGACGTGCTCGTGCCGCCGCAGAAGGCAGAGATCCTCGACAAGTACGAGGAGCGGGCCGACGGTCTGGAGCGCAAGTTCCAGCGTGGTGCCCTCACCCCGGACGAGCGTCGTGACTCCCTCGTCGAGATCTGGAAGCAGGCGACCGAAGAGGTCGGCGCGGCCATGGAGGCGCACTACCCGGACGACAACCCGATCCCGATGATCGTCAAGTCGGGTGCGGCGGGCAACATGACCCAGATCCGCTCGCTGGCGGGCATGAAGGGTCTGGTGACCAACCCGAAGGGTGAGTTCATCCCGCGTCCGATCAAGTCCTCGTTCCGCGAGGGCCTGACCGTGGCCGAGTACTTCATCAACACGCACGGTGCCCGCAAGGGTCTGGCCGACACCGCGCTTCGTACCGCCGACTCGGGTTACCTGACCCGTCGTCTGGTGGACGTGTCGCAGGACGTCATCGTGCGCGAGACCGACTGTGGCACCGAGCGTGGCATCACCACGACCATCGCCGAGAAGCAGGCCGACGGCACGCTCATCCGTGACGCGCACGTCGAGACCTCGACCTACGCCCGCACGCTGGCGCAGGACGCGGTCGACGCCGACGGCAACGTCATCGTCGAGCGCGGTCATGACCTGGGCGACCCGGCCATCGAGGCCCTGCTCGCCGCCGGCATCACGCAGGTGAAGGTCCGTTCGGTCCTGACCTGCGGAACCGGCACCGGTGTGTGTGCGATGTGCTACGGCCGTTCGATGGCCACCGGCAAGCTCGTCGACATCGGCGAGGCCGTCGGTATCATCGCGGCCCAGTCGATCGGTGAGCCCGGTACCCAGCTGACGATGCGTACGTTCCACCAGGGTGGCGTCGGTGACGACATCACCGGTGGTCTGCCGCGTGTCCAGGAGCTCTTCGAGGCCCGCGTCCCCAAGGGCGTGGCGCCGATCGCGGAGGTCTCCGGCCGGGTGCGCCTCGAGGACGACGACCGCTTCTATAAGATCACCCTCATCCCGGACGATGGTTCGGAAGAGGTTGTCATCGACAAGATCTCGAAGCGTCAGCGTCTGCGCGTGTTCAAGCACGACGACGGTTCCGAGCGGCTCCTCGCCGACGGTGACCACGTCGAGGTCGGCCAGCAGCTCATGGAGGGCTCGGCCAACCCGCACGAGGTGCTTCGTGTCATGGGTCCCCGTCAGGTGCAGATCCACCTGGTCAACGAGGTCCAGGAGGTCTACCGCAGCCAGGGTGTGTCGATCCACGACAAGCACATCGAGACCATCGTGCGTCAGATGCTGCGTCGCGTGACGATCATCGATCACGGTTCGACCGAGTTCCTGCCCGGTTCGCTCGTCGAGCGTGCCGAGTTCGAGGCGGCCAACCGCCAGGTCGTGACCGAGGGTGGCGAGCCCGCAGCCGGACGTCCGGTCCTGATGGGCATCACCAAGGCCTCGCTGGCGACCGAGTCGTGGCTGTCGGCGGCGTCGTTCCAGGAGACCACGCGTGTCCTGACCGACGCGGCGATCAACAGCCGCAGCGACAAGCTGATCGGTCTGAAGGAGAACGTGATCATCGGTAAGTTGATCCCGGCCGGTACCGGTATCAACCGCTACCGCAACATCCAGGTTCAGCCGACCGAAGAGGCTCGTGCCGCGGCGTACGCGGTGCCGTCCTACGACGACACCTACTACAGCCCGGACGGCACCTTCGGTGCTCCGGCCGGCGCTGCGGTGCCGCTGGACGACTACGGGTTCTCCAACGACTACCGGTAGGCGCTAGGACAAGACGACGCGGCCCCCGCACTCATCGCGAGTGCGGGGGCCGCGTCGTTTCTAGGGAACGGGAAGAGTTGTGACGGTGCGGGTTTCGAGGAGCAGGTCGTAGTAACGGCCGCCGGGGTAGTAGGTCGGGGTCGCGGTGTCGGCCACCATGTCCGACGACCAGCCGGTGGCGAGTGCGCGGATGACCCGGCCGTTGCGGGGACGCGGCACCGCAAGCTCGGACAGTTCGCCGATCAGGTCGGTCGACTCGCCTTCGGCGTCGATGTGGATTCCGGTCACCAGGCGCGAGCCGAGAAACTCCTGCCGCGTTGTCTCCTGGAGGACGGACACGCCGTGCCCGAAGTTGTTGGATACCGACGGTTGCGAGGCGATCACGCGAATCGGCAGCCCGGCGGCACTGAGAGATGCTGCGGCGGTGGCGAAGTTGACCCCGAAGAACGAGTTGACGGGATCGAACAGCATGAGGCCGGCCAGGCGTCGGTAGGCGACGGGGTCGGCACGGCGGAGTGCGTCGGCCGCCACGACGACGAACTCGCCGCCGGCCGAGTGTCCGGAGAAGATCATCCGGTACGGCATCGTCACGTCGGGGCGGTGGGCGGAATCGCGGGCCTCACGAAGGCTTGTCGCGAGCGGACTGCCGAGGTCCCGGCCGGAACCGAAGACCCCGCCGATGGTCCGCGCGAACGCGGCGTTGTCGGCGATGTTGTACGCGACGGCGCACCCGCCGAGGTTGACCGAGTCCAGCGTCGGGCTCACGACGAGGAACCCGGCTTGCGCATATGCGCGGGCCACGGCGTCGAGGTTGGCCGCCGTGCGGGAGAAGCCGTGCTGCAACCACACGATCGCCGAGGGTTCACCGGGCGGGAAGTACCACCGGGCTGCGACCCGGACGGGCTTGCCCGCACATTCGGTGGCGATGTCGGACGACGACACGGCCGCCGGCGCTGCTGTCACTGCGGACGGTGCCACACCGACGAACACCACGATCGTGGCGACAACCGCGATGCACCACCGAAGCGTTCCTCCCGACATCCGGCAAGTCTAGGACCGGCCGGACGCCACGGTGCGCGGTTTCAGGGAGCGCGACCCCCTCCGGCCTCCGCTCCCTGTGGTGCAGAGGAGCGCAAGCGACCCCCCACCCCTCCCCAATCCGAAGAACCGCATAACCCATGCTCCCTGAGGTGCGAGGAGCGCAAGCCGCCGGGCCGAGCAAGCGACGAAGGAGCGCGTCGAGGTCGACGAGCCACGAAGGGCCTGGTGAGGCACCTTGCGAGCCCCTTCGTGGCTCGCTTCGCTCGCACCTCAGGGAGCATGAATGTCGGACGCCCGCGTCCGCTCCCTGCCTCGAAGGGTCACAGCCTGCGCTTGACCAACTTCCCGGTCGGCGTGCGCGGCAGAGTGTCTCGGAAAATGACCTCACGGGGCAGCTTGAACTTCGCGATCCGCGGTCGGAGGTGATCCAACAATGCGTCGGCGAGCTCGTCGCCCCCGTCCTGCCCCTCGACCGGTTGCACGACCGCCGTCACCCGCTCGCCGAGATCGGGGTCGGGTACGCCGATGACCGCGGCGTCGAGCACCGACGGGTGGGCGAGGAGCGCGTCCTCGATCTCCCGCGGGTAGATGTTGACCCCGCCGGAGATGATCAGGAACGAGTCGCGGTCGGTGAGGAACAGATGGCCCTCGTCGTCGACGTAACCGGCGTCGCCGGTGGTCGTCCATGTCGGATGCTCGGGATGCTGTGCGCCACGGGTCTTCTCGAGATCGTTGTGGTACTCGAACGGCAGCCGGTCGCGCTCGAAGTAGATCGTGCCGATGGTTCCCGGCGGCACCTCGGTACCTTCGGGATCGCAGACCCGGATGGTGCCGAGGACGGCGCGCCCCACCGTGCCCGGGTACTCCAGCCACTCCGGGGTGTCGACGATGGTGAGACCGTTGAGCTCGGTGGACGAGTAGTACTCGGACAGGATCGGACCCCACCAGTCGATCATGGCCCGTTTGACGTCGACGGGACACGGCGCGGCGGCGTGCACCGCGACCTTCAGGCTCGACGTGTCGTACCGGGCACGCGCCTCCTCGGGAAGTCGGAGCATGCGCACGAACATCGTCGGCACCCACTGGCTGTAGGTGACGCGGTGTTCCTCGATGAGGGCCAGTGCCCGTTCCGCGTCGAACCGCTCCATCACCACCACCGTGCCGCCGAGTGCCTGTACCGAGGCGCAGGTGCGAAGCGGCGCAGCGTGATACAGCGGTGCCGGCGACAGGTATACGGTGTCGGGGCCGACGCCCCACACGGACTGGTTCATCGCGATCATGGTGTCGCCGGGCTCGTCGACCTGCCGGTTCGGCAGTTCGGGTTTGATGCCCTTCGGTCGTCCGGTGGTGCCGGACGAGTAGAGCATGTCCGCGCCTCGCGGCTGGTCGGCGAGTGGTTCGGTCGACTGCGTCGCCGCGGCGGCGTCGAGGTCCTCGTGACCCTCGATCCGGCCGGAGTAGGCGAAGCGGGTCTCGACGCCGGGGGTGAGCGGGATCAGCTCGGCGCCGAGGTCGGCGAGAGCGGCGTCGACGATGAGGGCCTTCGCGCCGCAGTCGGTCACGATGTAGGCGCTCTCGGCGGCGGTGAGGTGCCAGTTCACCATGCTCAGGTAGAGGCCCGACCGCATTGCCGCCCAATAGATGTCGAAGATCCGCGCGGTGTTGGTGGCGAGCACCGCGAGGTGGTCGCCGGGCCGCAGGCCGCGGTCGGCCAGGGCCCGGGTGACCTGGACCGACCGGGTCTCCAACTGGGTGAAGGTGACCGTTTCACCAGAGTCGGCCATGATGACCGCGGGATCTTTGGGTCGGGTGGAGAGGTGGGCTCCGGGGTACATCAGAAAGCTCCTAGCGGGTCGAACCGGTCGATCAGTACAGGTAGTCCTCGCCGCTGGCACGCACGGTCACGTCGGAAAGGCTGATGCCCCACGGCTGGTCGATGACGTGGACGACGGCGTCGGCGAGATCCTCGGGCTTGATCAGCCAGTACTTGATCGAGTCGACGTCGGTGAGTTCGGCGGGCAGGTCGTCGTTCAGAAGGGCCGTGACGTGCTCGCCGTAGGAGGCGGCGCGCTGGCCGACGAGGCCCATGATCGCGGTGTCGTTGACGATCCAGCTGGCGAGGTTGGTGCCGGTGATGCCGGTCGGCTTGACGGTGGTGACCTTGATCTTGCCCTTGGCCTCGATGCGCAATGAGTCCGAGATGGTGGTGACCGCGGCCTTGGTCGCGCTGTACACGCCCGAACCCTCGATGCCGGCATTGCCGTAGATCGACGAGATGTTGACGACCTGGCCGCGACCCTGCGCGATCATCTGGTCGTAGACCGCGGAGATGCCGTTGACGACGCCCTTGATGTTGATGTCGATGGCGGCGTGCCACTTCTGCCAGGCGCGGGCGTGGTCGGCGAAGTAGGCGAGCGGCATGACGCCGGCGTTGTTGACGAGGACGTCGATGGCGCCGAAGTGCTCCACGGTGGCGTTCGCCGCCGCGGCGACCTGCTCCATGTCGGTGACGTCGGCGACTTGGGCGAGCGCCGAACCACCGGCCGCGCGGATGCCCTCGACGACGGCGTTGACGTTGTCGGCGTTGACGTCGACTCCGACGACGTGCGCGCCGGCGGCCGCGGTCTTCTCCGCGATCAGCTTGCCGAAGCCGCTTCCGGCGCCGGTGATGACGATGACCTTGTCCTTCAGGTACTCGGACATGGGGGTACTCCGTTTCTGTTCTGGGTGAGACGAATTGAGTGAGTTCAGACGATGTCGACGGCGTCGAGGACGCCTGCGACGCGCTGCCGGTCGCCGCTGACGGTGACCGCCGAGCGCCAGGCGCTGCGGGTGGTGCCCCAGCGCAGGAAGTCGGTGGCCGAGGAGGTGGCGACATCGGCCGGCAGGTCGGCGGTCTCGCGCACGGTGACGATCGCGCCCGCGGTGTCGCGGTCGATGACGAACGAGCGGTCCGTCGCGCCGGTGAGCCGCAGGCCGATCGGGCTCTCGAGTGTGGGATACAGTGCCGCACCGTTCATCTGGGGCAGGCCGGCGATCATCCAGTCGATGGCGGGATCGATGGCCGCGCTCACTGACACCTCGGCGGCGTCCAGCGGTCCGAACGGCTGCATCAGGTCGCTGGTGAGATGCACGAGGTGGTCGAAGGCGACGGCGTCGCTGAGCTGGCGCAGCCGGTAGGTGCCCAGGTCGAGCATGTCCAGCGGCTGGTCACGAAGGTCCTCGCCCTGCAACGCGGCCAGGGTCGCGAGGCCGGCCTCGGACTGCGCGCGGTAATACTCGACAGCCTGTTCCGACGACCAGTCGGCCCGCTCGCGTACCGCGGCGTCGTTGAGTCGCTCGGACTTTCCGCTCGGATTGTCGGGGAAGACCAGGTCGGGGTCGGCGATGAAGTTGAAGAAGAAGCCCATGTGGGTGACGACGTCGTGGACGCGCCATCCGTGGCAGGCGCTGTCGGCCGCCCAGTCGGCGGGCGTGAGCCGGTCGAGCAGGGCGAGGGTGTCGTTCACCAGTGCCTTGGCAGCAGTGACTCCGGCATCGGACATGGCCGATCGCCTCCTTGGAATGTGTTGTGTACGAGTGTGAATGAACGAGACGGGTGTCAGGCGGGCAGGAAGATCGACTTGAGGTTCTGGTAGGCGGCCAGGCCCTCGGGGCCGAGCTCGCGGCCGATGCCGCTGGCCTTGACGCCGCCGAAGGGCGAACCCCAGTCGAGGTTGAAGTAGTTGACGCCGAACGAGCCGGTCTCGACGCGACGGGCGACGTCGACGCCGCGGTCGGGATCGGAGGTCCACACCGTTCCGCCGAGCCCGTACGACGAATCGTTGGCCAGTGCGATGGCGTCGTCGACGTCGTCGTAGCGCAGCACGGTCAGGACCGGGCCGAAGACCTCTTCGCGGGCGATGGTGGCCGAGTTGTCGACGCCTCCGAAGACGGTCGGCTCGACGAAGAATCCGCGGTCGACACCCGACGGCGTGCCGCCGCCGGTGGTCACGGTGCCGCCCTCGGTGCGGCCGCGGTCGATGAGGGACAGCACCCGGTCGCGATGCCGGCCGCTGGCGAGCGGACCGACCGCGACGGTCTCGTCCATCGGGTCGCCGACGGGCAGCGACGCGCACATCGCGCTGATGGCGTCGAGGTACTCGTCATAACGGCTGCCGGGCACCAAAATTCGGGTGGACATGTAGCAGGTCTGGCCGGTGTTAAGTAGGGATGCGGTGGCGAGTCCGCCGACGGTCTGCTCGAGATCGGCGTCGTCGAGCACCAGCGCCGCGGACTTGCCGCCGAGTTCAAGGGTCACCGGACGGATGAGTTCGCCACAGACGCGGCCGATCTCGCGGCCGGCCGGGGTCGAGCCGGTGAACGCGACCTTGTCGATGTGCGGGTGCGACACCAGGTGTCGGCCGATCTCGCTGCCGCCGTTGACGATGTTGAGGACACCGGCGGGCAGGTCGGCGGCGATGGCCGCCTCGGGGAGGACGTACGCGTCGAGGCTCGTCTCGGGGGATGGCTTGAGAACCACGGTGCAGCCGGCGGCCAGCGCGGGCGCGATCTTGAACATCGAGAGGATCGCGGGGAAGTTCCACGGTGCGATCGCCCCGACGACGCCGATGGCCTCGCGGCGCACGATCGTCGAGCCGGGCAACGGCTGGCTGGTACGCGTCTCCTCCACCGGGGTGGACTCGACGAGGTCGGCGTAATAGCGCAGCAGTTGGACCGGGGCGGCGCCCTCGGCGAACCGCGCCAGCGCGATCGGCATGCCGTTCTCGGACGTCACCGCCGACGCGCGATCCTCGGCGCGCTTGTCGAGCTCGTCGGCGAACCGGCGCAGGTGTGCGGCACGGTCGGCAGGGGACAGGTCGCGCCAGCCCGACGACCGGAACGCGGTGCGGGCGGCCTCGACGGCCGCGTCGACGTCGGCGGTGGTGGCCTCGGGTACCGAGCCGAACTGCTCCTCGGTGAGCGGGGAGATGACCGGGATCGTCGCCGAACCGGCCGGCGCGCGCCAGCCGCCGTCGATGAAGAAACTCTTGCGGATGGTGTCGATGGTGGTCATGGGTACTCCTCGCTGAGTGTGTCGGCCGTCGAGCGGTCGGCGGCGTGTGTCCATGATCACTCCCACCCAGGTCGGATTTCTTGACATCTCATGACGACTTCTTGACAGTTGATGCCATGGCCGACCTGATCTGCGCATCCTCGCTCAGTCAGTTACCCGAGCTGATTGCCGAACACGATGGAGATGCCCGCGCGATCCTCGGCCGCGTCGGCATCGACCCGGCCGTCGTCGGCGCGTACGACCGGTTCGTCCCGTTCACCGCTCTGTCGACGGTCATCGGTTTGTGCGCGGCCGAGTTCGACGTCCCCGACTTCGGGCTGCGCCTCGCCGCCCGGCAGGACCCCGACATCCTCGGCCCGGTCGCGATCGCGGCCCGCAACGCCGAGACCGTCGGCGACTCGTTTCGACAGGTCTCGGCCTTCGCGCACGTGTACAGCCCGGCCATCACCGCCCAGATGCACTACGGCGAGCGGGAGGTCGCCTACGAGTTCGATACCGTGCTGCAGCGTGTGCCGTACCGGCCGCACGTCGTCGAACTCGCGATGGGCGTCACCCGGTCGACGTTCGCGATGACGCTGGGCCACGGCTTCCGCGCGAACCGGATCACCTTGGCGCACCCGGCGATGTCCGAGCCGCGCGTCTACACCGACTATTTCGGTTGCCCGGTCGAGTTCGAGGCGCCGGCCAACCTGGTGGTCTTCCCGCGCGGGGTGATGCAGCAGACGTTGCGGCGGGTCGACCCCCTGGCCTACGACGTGGCCATCCGATTCATGACCGGACACGATCGCGAGAGGGCCTTCGGCGAGGCGGTCTCGGCGCTGATCGTGCGCGCCCTGCCGGCGGGGGCGGCCACGCTGGAGGCGGTGTCGAAGCTGCTGATGATGCACCCGCGTGCGGTGCAGCGGGGTCTGGCCGACGAGGGCGCGACGTTCGAGCAACTCGTCGACGACGCGCGCCGCGACCTCGCCGTCTCACTGCTGTCGAATCGGGGTGTCCCGCTGGCGGCGGTGGCGCGGCAGATCGGATACTCCGAGCAGAGCACGCTGACCCGCAGTTGCCGACGCTGGTTCGGCGTGCCGCCGCTGGCGAAGCGCCGCGAGCTGACTGCCCCGGGCCAGGACTTGTCCCGAGATCTCTAGGAGTCGTCGCTGTCCGGGGTGTCGTCGCTGTCCGGGATGTCGTCGCCATCCGAGAAGTCGTCGTCAGCCGAAGCGTCGTCCAGGAGGCCTTCGGGGTCTTCGATGCGGACGTCGTAGTCGTCGCCGAGGCGCCGGGCCACCTCACCGATGAGGCGCCGCGCGGCGTCGTCCAGTACCCGCACGTGGGTCAGGTCGAGGACGACGGCCTCGGTGCCGAACCCCTCGCACGCACGGCTGGCGAGGATTTCCGCACCCGCGAAGCGCACGTCGCCCTGCAGCTCGACGACTGTCGTGCCGTCGTGTTCGGTCACCGATCGCAGCGCGGGCCGACCGGTGGGGGCCACGTGCATCATGTGCAGTTCCATGTCGCGCGACAGCCGTTCGAAAACGGCGACGCCGCGCACGCTGTTGCCCTGTCGGTCGAGCCGCGGCGACCACACCGCGAGCCCGACCTGGCCGGGCAGTACGCCCAGGATCGCGCCGCTGACACCGCTTTTCGCGGGGATTCCGACCGTCGCCATCCAGCTGCCGCTGCCGTCGTACATGCCGCACGTAGCCATGACCGACAGGACGTGCCGGGTGATCCAGCCTTCCAGGAGGCGCTCGTCGTCGCCGGTCGACAGTCCGCCGTTGGCGAGTACCGACCCCATGACGGCGAGGTCGCGGCAGGAGACCCGGATCGAACACTGGGCTGCGTACCCGTCGACGACCTCGTCGGGTTCGCAGTCGAGTTTGCCCGCCGAGCGCAGCAGGTAGGCCAGCGCGGTGTTGTGGTCGTCGGAGGCGAGTTCAGCGCGGTGGACCTCCTTGTCGACCGAGACCTCGCGACCGGCGAGAGTGCTGACGAGGTCGATGACGCGGTCGACGCGTTCGTTGGGATCCGCGCCGTTGATCATCCCGTGCACGGCGACGGCGCCCGCGTTGATCAGCGCGTTGCGCGGCCGACCGGTCTCGGCCTCGAGCGAGATCTCGTTGAAGGCGTCGCCGGACGGTTCGGTGTCGACGCGTTCGAGTACGGCGTCGAGCCCGCGGTCGCGCAGGGCGAGCGCGTAGGCCGGTACCTTGCCGATGGACTGGATGGAGAACTCGTGATCGGCGTCGCCGGCGGTGTACACGGTGCCGTCGATGGTGGCCAGGGCGATACCGAACGACGACGGATCCGCCTGCTCGAGTTCACGATTGCCGCTCGCGACCTCACCGCCGTCGTCGTCGCGGCATTCGGAGAGTACGCGTTCGAGGTAGTCGTCGATGGGGGAGCGCATATCCCACGGTAGCCACCTGGGCTCAGTTCTGGCGGTACGGCATGTACTGCACCGACCAGTGGTTGCCGTCCGGATCGTCGAAGTACACGAAGTGGCCCCACGCCTGCTCGTCGACCTCGCCGGGGTCGACGCCCGCCGCGAGCAACTGTTCGCGGGCCTCGTTGATGTCGGTGACGACGACCTGCAGACCCTTCACCGATCCCGGTTCCGCGTCGCTCAGTCCCTTGCCGAAGGCGATGGAACACGCCGACCCGGGCGGGGTCATCTGGACAAACCGGATCTCGTCGGACACGACGTGATCGTGGTCGACGTTGAATCCGATCTTGGAGTAGAAGTCTCGCGCCCGGTCGACGTCGCTGACCGGCAGGATGACGAGTTCGAGTGTCCAGTTCACGGTTCCTCCTGGGGTTGTGGTGTAACACCAGCTTCTCAGGGCATGCGGACAGTTACGGTCCTTATTCGGAGACGTTCGCCCGCATCCGAAAGAACCTCAGAACCGCTGCTGTGTGGGGTGCAAGCGATGCCCTCCATCTGCTCCCTAATCCGAAAGAACGCCCTGCCCCCTGCTCCCTGAGCTGAGGAGCGCCCGGAGCTGGCGGAGGGCCGTCACGAAGGGTCGCCCCGTCGGCGGATGCGGTGCCGGTCGGGGCGTGTCAGCGCGCGGATCTCCTCGAGGACCTCCTCCCAGTCGTACAGCACGTCGTCGTAGGTGAGGCGCATCGTCATCCAGCGGTCGAGCATGGTCATCCGGTCCCGCCGACGGTCGTTGCGGAATGCGGCTCGGTCGGAGTGGTACGACTCGCCGTCGCACTCGATGAGCAACGAACCCGTGCGGAGATCAGCGTGTTCGCGGTCGCCGATCGACGGTTGCACCTCCACGTCGAATCCCGCGGCGATGAGCCGGAGCCGGACGAGCGACTCGGTGCCGGATTGCGAACGGGCATCACATCGGTCGAACATCGCCGAGACCGCACGGGTTACACGACCCATCTCGGCCTGGAGGTCCGGGATGGTCAAGTCGGTGGCGTTGAGGACCGAGTCGACCACCGCTATCCACTCCTCGGCCGGAAGGCACCGTGCGGCGCAGCCGACCGCCACGGCGATCGGGTCGACGGCCGTCGTCACGGGGAGCGGGCGGCCGAAGCCCTGGCACCACCGGAACGGGCCGCTGGGCTTCGTCGCGGACTTCGCGTGTTTGCTGAGACGAACGTGGGTCTCGTTGTGGCCCGGCGGTATCCAAAGATCCGGCAGGCCGCGCCGCTGATGGAACCGCAGCGCGCTGATGCAGGACAGCGCACCTCCGGCCGTCACCGCGGACACGACGTGGGGGTCCGCCGCGGACGTCCGCACCCAGCCGTATCGGAGCGACGTCAGGGTCTCGGCCTTGCGCGCCTGCGCAATGGCATCGGGCGCCCAGCCCATCGCGGTCAGTTCTCTCAGCGAGTACACGCCACAATCCGAAGTCACACCTGCTTTGACGCACGGAACCGGTCGGTGGTTTCGTCAGATCGGGCCGGGTGTGGAAAGTGTTGTCCCCGTGAGTGTCGTGGGAGGGCAATGTGCCCTTCGAGGTCGCTCATGGGGACGAGACTTTGACTCACCCCGCCAAGAACCGGACCGTGGTGCGGATCTGGGTGGCTCCGGGGTGGTCACAGGCGGTAGTCGTGCCGGCTTTGGGCGTGGCCAGGCGCGACGGGCCGGTTCCTAGGCTTCGTCGGGCCGGGTGTGGAAAGTGTCGTCCCCGTGAGTGTCGTGGGAGGGCAATGTGCCCTTCGAGGTCGCTCATGGGGACGAGACTTCGGCTCACCCCGCCGAGAACCGGACGGCGGCGCGGACCTGGGCTGCGATCGCCCGCCCGGCGCCGAGCGGCCACCGGTGCATGACGTAGTCGGCGGCCGCGTCGACGGAGAGTTGGCGGGTGGAGTTTCCCGCGCGCACCCAGAACTCGGGCGGGGCGCTCTTCCCGGCCCGCAGGTAGACCGGTCGCGGGGACGGTGAGCACGTCACCCGGCAGACCGGGACGTCCCCCGATCCGTCGGGCCGCGCGACCGATTCGACGGTGATGCCGACGGCCGCCGCGGTGTTCTGGCCGAGGGTCGTGGTCAGCAGATCGCGCAGCCACAGTTCGAAACGGTCGGCGTCGGGCACCTTCAGCGTCGCGAAGTCGGGTTCGAGACCGAGCGGGGTGCCGTCGTCGGCGACACCGATCAGCAGGGTGCCGCCGTCGGAATTGAGAAACGCCGACACCGCCTTGACGATCACTTGCTCCATCCGCGGGTCTTTCTCGCCGCTGCGCAGGTTGACCCGGGCGGTCGACTTGAACTCGAGCCGATCGGATTCGCCGTCGGAGAGCAGTTGCGCGACAGGGGCATTGGATTGCCGTTGCAGCCGCGCCGCGAGCAGGCCGTAGGCGCCGACCACCACGACCGAACTGATCAGCCCCAACACGATCGTCGTCACGCTCCACACCCGGAGGTGTTTGTCGACGAGGCCGGCGATGTAGAGGCCGAGCGCGGTGCCGAGGATCGACAGCACCATCGCCGTCGTCGCGTCGAGGCGGGCGCGTCGGCGCAGCAACCACCTGGCGACGACGCCGAACACCCACGCGACCACCAGCACCAGTACCAGCGCGGTCGCCGTCGCCCAGACCGGTACCGCGAACTCGATTCCGCCGATCGTTCCCACACAGCTTTATAGCCCGGAGCCTCGCTCAGCGCGGCTCCGGGCTGTGGAAACGTCAGACGTCAGACGGCGTCGCCGCCGTCGATGCTGCCGAAGTCGCCGACCTCGACGTTGCCTTCGTCGTCGACGGCGGTGTCGAAGGTGCCGTCGCCGTCGGTGTCGGCGACGGCGATGTCGGTGAGGCCGTCGGCGTCGGTGTCGGCTTCGATGATGTCGATCTCGCCGTCGGCATTGGTGTCGTAGGCGATGGAGTCGGCCTGGCCGTCGCCGTCGGTGTCGAGGATGGCGTCGGTGGTGCCGTCACCGTCTACATCGGTGAGTGCGGCGTCGACGGCTCCGTCGCCGTCGGTGTCGACGAGTACGGCGTCGGCGGGGATCTCGGTGCTCATGGTGGGTCCTCTCGGGTTTCGGCGCGGTGGTGCCGGCGGGTTGTGAAGTGGTTCTGGTTACTTGGAGGTGAGTCTGCCCCGGTTTGTTCCCCACGGCCTCGAAGTCGCGTCGGGATCATTCGCGGGGAGTACCCCCGTCAGCGCAGATCGGCCAGCAACTCCGACAGGAGGGACCGCGCGCGGGAGATGCGACTGCGCACGGTCTGCAGGCCGATGCCCTGGGCCTCGGCGATCTCGGAGTAGCTGAGCTCGCCGTAGACGCGCAGCACGAAGGTCGCCCGATAGGCGTCGGGAACCTGCGCCAACGCTTCGGCGATCCGGTCGGACACGACGACCTGCGCCGCGACGTCCAGATGGCTCATCGGGTCGTGGTCGGCGATGTCGTCGGCGTCGGTGCGTTTGCGGATCCGGGCGAGCGCGGCGTTGGACCCGATGCGGTACAGCCAGGTCGACAGTTGCGCGTCACCACGGAAGTTGCCGATGGCCCGCCACGCGGCGACGAGCGCGTCCTGCATGGCGTCCTCGGCGTCGTGCTGATTGCCGGTGATGCGTAAACAGATGGCCCACAGCCGGTCTCGATGTTGTTCGACGAGCGTGGTGAAGGCCGCCTGATCGCCGGCGCGGGCGCGTTCGAGGAGGTCCGCGCCAGAAATGGATTCGTCGATCAACGACTGCACCCGCTCATCGTAGGGCCGTGCCCCGACCATGGCAGCACATCGCGACTTTCGGTGCCGCGCACCTCAGAAGTCGTCATCGAACGTCCCGTCTTCCACGGGATCGACGACGGGATCCCCGTCGTCGCCGAAGACGTCGTCAGAGCTTTCCCCGGAGTCGTCCCCGAAGTCACCACCGATCGGATCGTCATCCCCGAAACCGGATTCCGCAGACACCTCGCCGTCGAACTCCTCGTCCGCCGGATCCGGCCCGGGTGCGGCGGTCAGGTCGGTGTCGAGTTCGTACGACGGGTCGAACGCGGTTCCGACGGCGGTCTCCCACGCGCCCTCGGGCACGCTCAGCTCGCCGGGCGGGTCGGTGTCGCGCAGCCAGTCGTCGAAGCCGCTCTCCCCGGAGCCGCTGTCATCGTCAAGGTCGTCGGTCATGGTCGTTCGCCTCCGCAGGTATCTCTGTCATCCGGTCGACTGCCGGGCGCCGAGGAGTGATGGACAATTCTCGGCACGTACCTAGGAGTGTCGCCGAGCCCGGAATGTTCCCGCCGGATCGGAAGAAGTCTCGGGAGGTCAGATCTCGTGGAACAGCGCATGACCGTGCGTGGTCGCGTGGAGCAGTTGCTCGACGAGGTGGGCCTGCTGGCGCCGGACCCGGCGACGATTCCCGCCCTGCGGGCCCGACTCGCCGAACCGCTGACCGTCGCGCTCGTCGGACGCGTCAGCTCCGGCAAGTCGACGCTGCTCAACGCCCTCGTCGGGGACCGCGTCGCCCCGACCGACCGCGCCGAATGCACCCGCGTCGCCGCCCTCTACACCGAGGGCAACCCGCAGCGGGTCGAGGTCATCGGACTCGACGGCACGGTCACCGAACTCCCCGGACCCATGCGCGGCGACCTCGGCCGGCCACCGGAGGACATCGACCACGCGATCGTCCACACCCCGTCCCGGTTGCTGCGCGAGCGCTTCCGCGTCATCGACACCCCCGGCCTCTCGGGTTTCACCGACACCGCCGAGATCGCGACCCGGCGGGTGTTCGGTGGCCAGAGCAGGCTGGCCCGGCCGGACGTCGTACTCTTCCTGCTCGACGACGCCGCGGGACCGAAGGCCGACGAGGTCGCCTTCCTCGCCGACGCCGGTGCGTCGGCGCAGAACACCATCCTGGTGATCTCCCAGGCCGACCTCATCGCCGCCGACAACCCGATGCTCAAGGCGCAGGAGATCGCTCGCCGGGTCTGGCGACGCTTCCCGGCGATCGCGGGTGCCGTGGTCGCGGTGTCCGGGCTGATGGCCGAGGCGGGCGTCTGCGGGGTCACCGAACGTGAGACCGCCCAGATCTCGCGCCGCGGACAGCTCGAGTCCTGGGAGCTGTTGACCATCCTCGACGGCGGGATGCCCGCGCCGCCGGGGATCGACGTCGACGAACTGGGCCGGCTCGAGCAACTCGTGGGCACCTATGCGRTGGACGCCGGGGGTGAGATCGCGCGGCAAGGTGCACGCGCGTACAGCGAATGGCTGCACCGGGTTTCGGGTATCGACGAGTTGCGGCTGGCCATCGGCCGACGATTCCTGGCCGTCGGCGACATCCTCAAGGCGCGCACGGTGCTGGCCGCGCTGCGCGAGTCGGCCTACCGCAGTCCGCGACGCGACGTCTTCCTGGAGGCGATCGACGAGGCCGAGACGTCCCCGGCGCTGCACCGGCTGCGCGAGATCGCCGCGCTCGAGGCCCTCGCCCGGTGGCAGCCCGACAGTGAACTCGTCGGCGAGCTCAACGTCGTCGTCGCGAGTCGCGATGTGCGCGTGCTGTTGTCGTTGCCGCCGAATGCCGCACCACCGGCGATCGCGGACGCCGCGCGGCAGCGGGCCACCGACTGCCGGTCGCGGCGGGCCTTCGCGGCGACGTCGGCCGAACGGGAGGCGTTGCTGGTGCTCGAGCAGACCTATCAGCTGGTCAGGCGCGGACTCTGGGTCAACTGACGTCATGGTCGACGAGGAGCGCAGGGTGAACGAGGAGAGCAGACAATGACTTCCAGCGAACCCGCCGCCATGTCCGGGGCKGGGGCCAAGGGACTCGAGAAGGCCCCGGCCAAGAGTGCGACGCCGACGCCGGAGGCGGTCCTGCGGTCGGCGATCGACGCATTGCGCAAGCACGGCGAGGACGCCATCGCCGACCGCGCGACCCGCGTCCGCGACCGACCGGCACCGCAGGGGACCGTGGTCGTCATCGGCGAGGTCAGCCGGGGCAAGAGCTCGCTGGTCAACACGCTTCTCGGGGTCGGCGACCTCGCGCCCGTCGACGCCGAGATCACCACCTCGGTGTACGTCCGGTTCACCCCTGCCACCGACGACCTGCCCGCCGGCACCGCGCTTGTCGAGTTCCCCGGTGCCGCCCACCGCATCCCGGCGACCGAACTGTCCGACTGGGTGACCGTCGGCGGACGCCACGCGGCCGGGGTGCCGGCAGAACGTCTCGCGCCCGGCACGCCCGTCGATTCCGTTCTCGTGCCGCCGGTCTCGGCCCGGGTGGGGGTCGACGCCACGGTGCTGCCCGGCGTCACCGTCGTCGACACACCGGGCGTCGGGTCGCTGGTCCCTGAACACGTCGAGGCCGCGGTCAGCGCGGCGCGCGGCGCGTCGGTACTGGTGATGGTGTGCGACGCGACCGCACCGCTCAGCGCACCCGAACTCGACTTCCTGCGCAGTGTCAGCGAAGAGGTCGCCTCGGTGGTGCTGGTGGTCACCAAAACCGACCTCGTGATGCGGCAGTGGCGGACGATCGTCGCCGAGAACCGAAAGCTGATCGGCGCCAACGCACCTCGCTTCGCGCACATCCCGATCATCGGCGTGTCCAACCGCATCGCCGCCCAGGCCGCGGCGATCCCCGATCCGGACCGTCGCGAACGGGCCCTCGCGGCGTCGGGCGTTCCCGAACTCGTCGACGCTCTGACCCCACTGGTTCGCGACGGGGCCGCGTCGCCGGTGCGCAACGCGCTGCAGCTGACATTCGCCGGGCTCGACGACGTCCGCACGCGCCTGGTCCTGGAGATGAAGGCCGCCACCGCGACTCCCGCCGAACGAGCCGACATCGAAGCCGAACGCGACCGGCTCCAGCGCCTAAAGGATCGTCGTCGGGAATGGCGGGCGCGACTCACGCAGGACATCACCGCGGCGTCGTTGCAGACCGACGACCTCATGCGCGACCGCTTCGACAAATTGCTGGGCCAGTGGTCCACGCGTATCGACAAGTTGCGCTTCTACGAACCGCACCGGGCGGGCCAGGAGCTGATCGCGCAGATGACCGTCGACCTCGAGGCCGCCGCGCGCGAGGTGAGCGCCTCGTTCGTGGCCGGGATCGAGCGGATCGCCGACGCACTGTTCGCCGATGCCGCCATCTCCGACGAGCTGGTCGGGCAGATCGCGGGCAGTGCGGGTGAGCTCAAGCTCCGTGAGCAGGAGAAGATCTCGCCGTGGAAGAACATGGTCGACCCGATCCTGCTCTCCATCGTCGCCGCCGGCGGCCCGCTGGCGATCATCCCGGTGGTCAACGTGGTGGCGGTACCGGTGTGGGCGGGCGTCGTCGTCGGGTTCCGGGCGTCGAAGGTCGGCAAGGAGAATCACCGCAAGTGGTTGACGAAGGCGGTCGCCGACATGAAGGCCGACGTCCGGTCGCAGCTGCAGTCGATCAAGGCGCAGGCCAGCGGTGACCTGCAGATTGCCTACGACGAACTGCTCGAGCGGCTCCTCGCGGAGTCGACGAAGATCCTGAACGACGCCGCTGCCGATGCCAAGAAGTCGGCGGCCGAGCGGGAGAAGATCGCGCAGGATCTCCGGAACCAGATCATCGCGGTCGACAACGTGCGCAAGTCGATCGCCCGGGTACTTCGAGCGCCCGCCGGATGAAACCCGCTGTCATGTGTAACGATCTGCACCTGAGGAGGTGGCCACGTGGCGCAGGAGAGCAGGCGGCGACTGTGTATCGACTTCGGCACCAGCAACACCGCGGCCGCGTACCGGGTCGGGTTCGGCGAGCCGGTCATCGTGCCGCTCGGCCCGGGTGGACCCGCGATGCCGTCGGCGGTGTTCGCGGCTGACACAACCGTCGTGGTGGGTCACGACGCGGTGCAGCGGAGGTTGCAGGCACCCGACGCCTTCGAGGACACCCCGAAGTCGCGTATCGACGACGGCGAGATCGAACTCGGCGACCGGTTCTGGCCGGTCGAGGAGCTGATCGCCGCCGTGCTGCGGCACGTGCACCAGACCGCGTTGCGCCACAGCGGACTGCCGATGTTCGACTCGATCGTGCTGACCCATCCGGACCGCTGGAGCGAGCGACGCAAGAACGTCCTCCGGCGCGCGGCGCAGCGGGCCGGCATCCCCGCCGACGCACTGCGTGTCGCCTCCGAATCACTCGCTGCCGCTTGGTACTACGTGTGCCGCGGACATGACGTCAGTGGTGGCGAACGGATGTGTGTCTTCGATTTCGGCGCCGGCACGTGCGACGTGGCGGTCCTCGTCCGCGACGGCGCCGAGGGGTTTACCGTCACCGGGTCGGGCGGCGACAATCACCTCGGCGGCCGGGACCTCGACGCCCGGATGATCCGTTGGGTGCACGACGAGGCCGCCGAACTCGACCCCGACCTCCCGAGCCGGCTCCGATCCCCGGCCGCCGCGATCGCCTTGGCCGATCGGGTGCGGACGGCGAAGGAAGCGCTGTCCGACACCGCGCAGGCCGTCATCGAACTGCCCGGCACCCGGCACACGCTGCTGCTGACACGACGCGAGTTCGAGGCGATGATCGGACCGTTCGTGGAGCGGGCCGTCGAGTTGACCCGGGACGCGACCGCGCGGGCCGACGCCGCGGGTACCGGTCCGGGCGGGCCGGTCATCGTCTATGTCACGGGCGGGACCAGCAGCATCCCGATGTTGCAGTCCGCGCTGTCGTCGGTAGGCCGGGTCGCCCGGATCGGCGACCCGAAGGTCGTCGTCGCGCAGGGTGGGCTCCTCCGCTCGACCAACGTCGTCCCGGGGACCGAGGCCAACAGCTTCGACGCCGGGCGGGAGACCGATCCGCGGCGGACCGTGGGCCCGGCGGTCGACGCGTCGGGTCGTCGAATCGCGTTCCCCGCGTTGCCGGGCGGTTCGGTGATCGCCGCCGTCTCGGTGCGCAACGGCCAGCCCGTACGCGCGGGGGAACCGCTCGCGACCGTCGATTCCCCGGCCGGACGGGTGACGATCGACGCACCGGTCGCGGGCACGGTGCACGGCCTCGACCTGCGGTCAGGCGCCGCCGTCCAACCGGGTGCGGTGTTCGCGGCCGTCGGACCGGTGGACCTGCGGCCGGACCAGTGGCCGCGGCTGCATCGGATGCCCGCCGGCACATCAGTGGTAGCGGCGCGGCCCGTGATGCAACCCGTCGTCCCGCAACCCGTCGTCCCGCAACCCCTCGTCCCGCAGCCCGTCGCTCCACCTGCCCACATCTCGCAACCCGGCTCGGCGCAACCGATTCCGGAACCGGGGAAGGTGAATGCATTCGGGCTGGCGGGACTCATCGTGGGAATTCTCGGGTTTCCGCTGTGCCTGGGCACGATCGTCGGCCTGGTACTCACGGTCGTGGGCATCACGCGTGCCGGTGGCCGTCGCGATGCCCTCACCACGACGGCGCTCGTCATCAACATCCTGGGCGCCGTGGCCTGGGTGGCGTTCGTCATCTGGGCGGTCGTCAGCGGCTGACCCGCACGCCGACGCGCAGGTCGTCGGTCAGGGATGGCTGTCGATGTCGAACTGACGCCACGCGGCGTCCCACTCTCGTGACCGGTGCCGATCGGCGACGAGGCGTACGAGCACGGTCGAGCCCCACCAGACGAGCACGACGAGCATCACCACCCCGGCACCGGCGATCAGGCCCTCCATCACGGCGTCCGTCGTGGTCACGGGCGGGCCCACCACCGCACCGGTGTCGTCGAGCCAGACGGTCCGGACCCGGCCGACGGCGTCGAGCGGCTCGGCCCCGACGGTCGCCGTGAGCCGGTGACCGTTCGGGTCCCGCCACGCCACGGTGGTGTGGTCGGTGGTGTTCTGGCCGCCGTCGTTCGGCACGTCGACGCTCGGCACGTCGGCGCTCGGAACACCGACGCCCGGGACGCCGGCACTCGGTGCGCCGATGCGTGGTTCCCCGACGCCCTCGACGGACGTGCGAATGATGGTGGCGCTGACCGAATGCCGGGGTTCCTGGTGCTCGATCGTCGCCTTGTGCGCCGCATAGGTGTTGCCCCCGACGGTCAGGGCGACCATGAGCCCGGCGAGTGCTGCGATCCACAACATCACGAGTGTCGCGGTTTCCAGGCGGTCGGCGCGGCGGACCAGGCCATTCGACGATGCGTGCATCACACGCCAGCAGTGGAGTTCGCGGGCGAGGAATCGCAGCATGTCCCCCTCCTGATGCCTGTCGCCCCTTACATGGTCGTTGCCGGGGGCTCGCCGGGACAGGGCCTTTGGTCCCGAAACGGGCGCAGCGCCGGCGTGTTCAGTCATTCGACTCACAAACGATCCGTGCTCAGCGTATCCTCGCACTGCGCCGATGGCCGACATCGTGTGGGGGTGCCGGGGCGTAGGGGGTCGACTCGAGGGGCGGGATCTCGCTCCTCGTCGGTGTCCACGATCGTCATGGTTCGACAGGCGTCGACGGTCGTGGTCTGAGTGGAGGGGTTGACGTTGACCAGCGTTTTGTCTGTGGGCACATCGAGACGCGGTGCGCGCACGTTTCTCACGTCGTGGGCGATCGGCGAGGCGATCGACATCGAGGAGTCGATCGTCCTGACCGGGTACGCGGCGCTGGCCGAGAGTGCCGCGGACTTCGGGGTGACTCCGGATCTGATGCGTGAGGTCGACGCGGCGGTGCACCGGCACCGGGCGATCATCGCGCGGCTTCGGCTGATGCGAACCGAAGCCGTTGCTGCCGAACAGGTCTCGTCGCCGCACGACGAGGCGCTGGCCGCCCTGGGTCTCGGTGGTCCCGACGGTGATCCGATCGCCACGGACGTCGAGGCGTCGAAGGCGGTGCGGGCGTATAGCGCCGCCGGCCACGACGGTCGGCGTCCGGCGCTGGTCGCCGTCGCGTACCTGCTCGCCGCGGCGCACGCGCTGACCGACCCGACGAACTGTGGGACCGCTTCGCCCGCACTCAATCTCATGCCCCCGCCGCTGCATCGGGATCGCGCCCTCCTGGAGAAGGTGCTGACCCACGCCGTGGCGATGTCCGACCCGACCACCCGTGCGGAGCTGGCCGCTCACATCACCGCTGCGAGTGCCGCGTTCGCCGACGCCGGCGGTGGGGCCGACCGTTCCCTCTCCGTGCTGAGGTACAACCCGCACTCGTTGCGCACCTCGTGCCGGTCGATGGGTCTGGGCGAGGTCGACATCTGTATCGCCGGCTGATCTGATCGGCCACCGGGCGCGCGGCGATTACTCTGGGCGTCGTGACCACGTCGGTTTCGCAGCGCTATCGGTGGCTCCTGCACGTCGATCTCGACCAGTTCCAGGTCGCGGTCGAGCGGCTGCGGGCCCCCGAACTCGTCGGGGTGCCGGTCATCGTCGGCGGCAACGGCGATCCGACCGAGGCGCGCAAAGTGGTCACCTGTGCGTCGTATGAGGCGCGCGACGTGGGTGTCCGTGCGGGGATGCCGTTGCGGGCGGCGCACCGCAAGTTGCCCGACGCGGTGTATCTGCCGCTCGACATGGGCGCCTACGACGCGGCGTCCGCCGAGGTCATGGACGTCCTGCGGGCCACCGGTCACCCGGTCGAGGTCTGGGGCTGGGACGAGGCGTACCTCGGGGTGAGCGCGCGCGGGGCGGAGGTCGACCCCTTCGACGACGCGGCCATCGTCGACCTGGCCGAACGGATCCGTTCGGAGATCCTCGACCGGTGCGGGCTCACGAGCTGCGTCGGGATCAGCGACAACAAGCAGCGCGCGAAGATGGCCACCGGATTCGCCAAGCGTCCGCCCGGCGGCGCGCGAAGCGGTGTCGACGCGCCGCGCGTGTTCGTGCTCGACGACCGCAACTGGCTGGAACTGATGGGGGACAGGCCCACCCGCGACCTGTGGAGCGTCGGCCCGAAGACGTCGGCGAAGCTCGCCGCCGCCGGGGTCGAGACGGTGACCGAGCTGATCGCCACTCCCCGCGACGACTTGATCGCCACCTTCGGTCCGCACCAGGGCAATTGGCTGTACGTCCTCTGCCGCGGCGGCGGTGATTCGACGATCACCGCCGAACCCTGGCTGGCGCGTTCGCATTCCAAGTCCCGCACGTTCGCGACGGACCTCAGCGACGCCACCGAGATGCGCGCCGCCGCCGCGGACCTCCTGCGTGAGTTGCTCGATCAGGTGGTCGGCGAGGAACGCCTGCCGTTCCGGGTCGCGGTGACCGTCCGCACCACCACGTTCTACACCCGCACCAAGTCGAGGAAGCTTCCCGCGCCCAGCCTCGACTTCGCCCAACTCGAGTCGGTGGTCGCCGACCTGCTCACCAAGTTCGACATCGACCGCCCGGTCCGCCTCCTGGGCGTACGCCTCG